>NZ_JAFMHR010000048.1 GCF_017854415.1 Yoonia sp.
GCATTTTATGGTCCTCTGTTAATTGGTTTGAATAAACGTAAAGGCGGCTTAGGCTGCCTTTACTGAAATTTTCTTGGGTTTGGTTTCGGGTGAGCGTGGCAATTCAAGCCGCAGTACACCGTTTTTGAAAGCGGCATTGATGTTGGCCTGATCAATTTCATCCGACAGCGTAAAAACGCGAATGTAGTCGCCGACGCGGTATTCTGATGACAGAGCGCGGTAGCCTTCAGGCGCGTAGGGTGTGACCTTGCCACGCAAAGTCAGGACCTGACGTTCCAGCGTCACATCCACGTCACCCGGCGCCACGCCGGGCATGTCGGCCATGATGACCGTGGTGTCATCCCGCTCGAAGATGTCGACGGCTGGCGTAAACGCCATCGCCCTGCGGTTTGCGTCGCCATTAGCTTCGGCCACATCGCGCGTTTCTTGTGTGGTCAGTTCTTGTGCCATGATTGTCTCCTTTCAGGGGGGTATTCAGGTTGTTTTGATTGTGATGTGCTTTGGCTTGTCATTTTCGGGCCGCTGCATTTCGACCGCCAGCACGCCGTTTTCAAAGCGGGCATCAATATGATCGGAATCGACACGGAACGGGAGTTCGATCGTGCGCAGATACGATCCGTCGGCCCGTTCACGCCGGTGCCAAACAAGGTCGTCGCCGGTTTCGGCTGCGGGGTAGGTCACGCGGATCGACAGCATTGTATCTTGGACTGTCAGATCAATGTCCTGTTCGGTCAGGCCGGGCAGTTCACTTGTCATTACAATGCTGTCTTCGCTGGCCCAGAAATTGACGGGCGGGTAGCTACCGGTTTGACCCGGCGACCGTGCGCCATCGAAAAGGCGGTTCATGGCGCTTTGCATCCGGCGCATGTCCGCGAACGGGTCTACGGTATTCATGGGAAAGAACGTTGTCTGTGGCATTGTCGTGCTCCTTTTCTTGGGTTTGGTGGTTCGTGTGGCGCATCATCAAAGGCCAAACGGGTATGTTTCGTCTTCGGTCGCGTTGGTTAAGGTCGGTAGCGGCGTGATCGCCTGTGTTTTGTCAAACCAGACGAAGGCATCGTATTGATCGGGCAAAATTGCAGGGCTGTAGTGGCTCGCGCGTTCGGTTTCGGGGCGGTAAATCACGCCGATGTAACGCTCCAGACGGGGGGTACTTAGAAGCTGGTAGAACGGGCCTGATCGATCTTTTTGGAAATCCCAAAGGAACCGTTCCAAATCAACATCATGACAAAGCGCTTCGTAGCTGTCAGTGCGCGGTGGGCGAATGTCTTTGGTTTCCATCGGGGCGTCCCATTCCGACGCGGCAGCAACCGTGCCTGATGCGGTGCCAAACCCGATCAAGGCCGCTGCATCACCATATTCCTCGCGGCACAGCTGACCTATATTCAACTCACCGCGGGTGTGCCCCATGTCGGTTCGCCGCGCGTCGCCAATATGGGAGTTATGCGCCCATACGACCGCCTTTTTGTCGGGTCCTGCGTGGGCAAGGATTTGCTGCAATGTTTGGAACATATGCTGATCGCGCAGATTCCACGACAGGTGTGATCCATAGTACATAATACGGTAGTATTGCTCTGCATTAGCAACCAGACGGGCGTTTTGCGCCGCATCAAAGAACTGCTCTCCGTCTTTGCTTGAATAGGCCAGTTGCTGCATGAGCATATCAGAGAGGATTTGCGTGACGGGCTTTTCGCACACAGAAAAACCGGGCGTAAGCGCCGCGCGACCGTAGGCCACGGGATCATGCGACCAAGCCATCAAGCACGCGTAGCGGGACCGTGCAACTGCCGCCGCCGCTGTGTCGACGCGGTCAAGATAGGCCAGAACGGCCGCAATTGACGCGTTCATATTGTATAGATCAAGGCCATAGAACGCGACGCGATCATCTGGGTCTTTTGCACTATTATGGGTCTGCAAATAGCGGGTGAACTCGTCAAATTCAGCGTTGCGCCACATCCAAGTTGGAAAGCGCTGGAATGGCGCAAGTTTCATTGGCGGGTGGGGCTTGAGCCGGACGTCGTGATCTACTGCTGCGGCATCGGGCCAGTCAGCTTCAACAGCAATAATTGAAAACCCGTGTTCTTCAATCAGGCGGCGTGTAATAGCGGCCCTTGCGCGGTAGAATTCCGATGTGCCGTGTGACGCCTCGCCAAGCAGAACTACGCGTTTCGATCCAAAGCGGTCAAAGGCTTGGGCAAATGCGGGGTCTGTTATATCTGGCAGGGGCTCTGCGGCGGCACGCAGGATAGTTGGTGCGGTCGGGGGGGCTGGCTGTGGCGCTGGCTGGGTCGGGACCTGGGTAACAAGATGCAACTTATACCATGCAATGGCCCGATCGATGGCCGTATCGAGTGTGCCGTGTTCTTCGAAAAGATGACTGGCACCTTCGATGATTCCCAGCTCTTTGGGGCAGGTCAGCGCGGCGAGAGCTGTTTCGTTTAGCTTGATCACATCGTAGTCGAGACTGCCAACAATCAGCAGGGTCGGGCTGGTCACCATCGGCAAATGATCCATCGCCAAGTCCGGACGTCCGCCGCGCGACACAACCGCCGCAATCCGTCCGTTTAGTTCGGCTGCTGCAACAAGTGAGGCACCGGCCCCCGTACTGGCCCCGAAAAGCCCAATCGGCAAATCCGCAATATCGGGTTCTGATGCGACCCACATACAAGCTTCGATGACACGATCAGCCAGCAAAGGAATGTCGAAAACATTGCGCCTGTCCAGCCCTTCGCGGGGCGTCAGCAGGTCAAAAAGAAGCGTCGCAAACCCTTGGGCGTTCAGCTTGTCCGCGACGTATGTATTGCGCGGGCTTAGTCTGCTGGACCCGCTGCCATGGGCGAAAACAACGATGCCGCGTGGATTCGGCGGAACAGTTAGATCGCCTATCAGGGCCAGCGGCGGGATTATGACCTGCCGTTTGTGGGTGTGGCCCTTATGATTTTTTTTTGCTCCCCCTGATGGCACCTGATTAAGAAGTGCGACTGTTTCGGCGTCCGAAAGCTGATGGAAATCGCGATAAAAACCCCCGACACCACGAAATGCAGTGGCAGGATGCAGGCAAATAATGTCGTCGGCCTGATCCGAGATGCCGTCCAGCGCCGTTTTTGGCGCAACTGGCAAGGCCACAACGATCCGCGCAGGATTGCTGCGTTTCAATCCAATCAGTGCGGCCTTCATCGTCGCACCGGTCGCCAACCCGTCGTCAACGACAATGACTGTGCGCCCGGTAGGGTTCAGTCGTGGGCGATCCCCCAAGTAGATGTCTTTGCGCCGTCCGAGTTCCGCCCTTTGATCGGCGACGGCCGTGTCGATATAGGCATCATCAGCGCCAGACAAACGCCGCACATCCTCATTGATGACGATTTCACTGGTCGCACCTTCGACAATCGCGCCAAGAGCGACCTCAGGGTTTCGGGGCGCACCGATTTTGCGCACCAAAAGCAAATCAAGCGGAGCGCCAAGCATCTTTGCGACTTGGACCGCGACAGGGACGCCGCCGCGCGGCAAGGCATAAACAAGTGGGTTATCCAACTCTAACTGAGCAAGGATCTCGCCAAGCTGGCGTCCGGCATCGTTTCGCCCAGAAAATTTTTGCGTGATGTGTTCCATACGGGCATTACTACTGGGCGATTTCGCTTGCAGAATTGAGATTAGTCAATCTTGGGGCCACGAAAATTCAGGCGATCAGGTCTTGGATGAATCAGCAGATTTTCGCCGTGCGTAGGATTTGGGTCGCCCCCGATTGATCTAAATCAGTCGTCAGCCATTTATATCGGAATATCAGTCAGACTCATCCTGTTTTCATATCGAGATTGCTGGAGCACAACATGAATGAGAGCCGTACCGTTGATGATATCATCCGACTACTAGGACCGGGGCAGGGCGCGTTGCCAACCTACTTGCCCAAAGCGCGCGCCGAGTTGACCGTTCAATTGCAGAAATACATGCACACGCTTGGGCCGACGCCGAAAAGGTGCTTGGAGACATTTGCTGATCTGGGTTTGTCAGACGCTGAAATCGGTCGCTACTTTCGGATTCCATATGATATTGTTACGCAATTGCGTGAAATATGGAAGATTGACGGGCGCGTCTAGCGGCACAAATCACGCAGTTATCCCTTCGCGCGGGCCGTTATCAAAAAACGAACTGACAAAAATCAATTCTTGCGGGACGTGCCTTCATATCCTGGCCGTGCCTGTCTTCTTCCCATCTAGACGCAATGACTTTTGATTGATGTGTTGAACGCAGGGGCTGGGTTTTCCCTGTTCATCCTGAAACTGGATGCATGCTTATGATTCAAGATGAACTTTGTGAAAGGACGCAATGACATGATGGCCCGACCGCAACCGCCAGCGTCGCCAAATCCGGATCAGTCATCAAATAGGCGCCAGCCTTTTGCCCCGCCGGACGTGTTGGTTTTTGTTGACGAAACGAACGTCAGCGACGCGAGCATCCGACATGCGCTAAATGTGGCTCAGTCGTTGGGCGGTACTGTGGAACTGTTGCAAGTGCTTTGTGGACCGTCAAACGGTGATGGCCCAATCGACCCAGTGGATTGGGACATCAAGAGACAAAAGGCCATAAAGCGCCTAGAAGCACTCAGCGAGAAGGCCCGAGCCTTTGAAAAGACTTGCCCCATTACGTTGCTGGAGGGGAAATGTTCCAGTCAAATCAAATCGTTAATGGAGCTTCGAACCGGTGATATCGCGGCGACGATGCGGTCGCGCAACGATGGTAACTGGTATCAGAGCGAGACGACCTGGGCTGTTCTTAAGTCACAAAGTGCGGCCGTTCTGGTGATCCCTGACGATGCGCAAGTAGAGCCAAACACCCCTTATCGGCGTATTCTAGTGCCGCTTGACGGATCCGCGCGCGCCGAAGCGGTGCTGCCGATGGCTATCAAGATTGCGCAAGCCCAGAACGCGGAACTGATGCTGTGCTATGTCCCACCCGATCCGAGACTGACAGAAATGGGCATCAATGGTCACGAGACCGCGCATTTGCATGAAAAATTTCGTGACCTTAACGCAAAGGCGGGCACAACATATCTTGAACGCACCAAAAGACGGCTTGACCACAATGGGCTGAAAATCATGATCAAGGTCACTGATAGCGGGGATGCGCGGCGCGCGCTGATCGCGCTTATGTCGCGTGAAAATGCAGACTTGGTTGTCATGGCGACCCACGGACAAAGTGGCCACAAGGATGTGCCTGCTGGCGATGTTTCGCGTTTCGTTTTGGAAAAGGCGCATATTCCGGTTCTGTTGGTGCGCAGCCAAAACGGGCACAATAGCAATCACACATTCGGCAAGCTGGCCTCGAAAGGGGTTCGCAAGCCAACCGGTACGGATTAATGACCAACGCCGAGGCAAAACGAAATGCTTCCACAACTGACAAGGGAGTGCTGCCCTTAGCTGTCGTGCCGGGTCCACCTGAAGTGCTGGAAATCTATCGTGCTTTGCCGACCTTGGATGTGTGGTTCGCGGCGGTACTGGCTTTCTGTGCCAACCCACCGTCCGATCATGCGCGTGCTGCGGATTGGGTTCTTGATAATGACTATCAGGTCAAGCGCGCTCTGCGGCGTTTGAAAAAGGATTTGCCGCAGCATTTCTACGCCAAGCTACCTGCGCTTGCGGGGGCAACAGGTGCTGGAATACCGCGGACGTATGCCATTGCGCAAACCGGGTTAAGTGATCTGAGTTCACAGATTACGTTGGTGTCCTTGGCCGAATTCGTCACGCAATATCAAAAGTCTGCACAGTTAAGTAATGCAGAATTGTGGGCCATGCCTTCCATGCTTCGGTTGGTGTGTCTTGAACAACTCGTTGATGCGACCGCTGATATGGATCAAAGCTTGGCGCTGTTGCAAAGGCCAGGGATTGACCTCTTGGCCGACAAAGCACCTGTCGACCGGATTGCCCACGCGATCACAAGCCTGATCGCGATCGACAGTATCAAATGGGAAGATTTTGTTGATCGTGTCAGCTGCATCGAAGCTGAACTGGCAAATGATCCTGCCGGTGTCTATCGGGCCATGACATTCGAAACCCGCAACTCGTATAGACGCATTGTAGAGCAACTTGCGTGGGGCAGTGACGCGTCGGAACGCGCTGTGGCCCGCGCTGTGGTTGGTCTATCCCGAAACGAGGACGCCGGCACGCGGCGTAGTCATGTCGGGTACTGGCTGATCGATGACGGTCTTGCGCAAATTGAGGCGCAGTTGCAGTACCGCGCCGGACCGCTTGCGGCCGTAAAACGTCGTTTGTGGCGATACAGGAAATCGCTTTATGCTGCTGGCTTGATTTCGCTTGTGGGTGCAGCGATCGGGCTGTCAGTCGCCTACTTGTGGCTTCATGATGCGACGTTGGGCCAATGGATATTGGGCCTGACACTTACGTTTCTGCCCGCAACGATCCCCAGCGTTTGGTTTGGCCATTGGATCATCACGCGCCTGAGCCAACCAGCTGTCCTGCCGGAATTGGATTTCTCGAAAGGGATTGCAAAAGACTGTGCTACGGCAATTGTCATACCTGTCATCATTGCTGCGCCAGCAGAGGTGGACGACATTGCGCAGAAAATTGAAATTCTGCGCATCGGTAATCCTGATCCGGCGTTCCGGTTTGTCGTGCTATCTGATCTTGCCGATGCGCAGACCCAGATACTGCCAGAAGATCTTGTGATCGAAGCAGCACTGGTTAAGCAGATTGAGGCGCTAAATCAGCGCTATATGTCCGATGACAGGCTGCCGTTCGTACTGTTGCACCGGCGTCGCAAGCATAACCCCGCCGAAGGGTGCTGGATGGCGTGGGAACGTAAACGCGGCAAGATCGAGGACTTTAACCGTTATGTTCTAAGCGACGGTGAGGACGCCTTTGACGTGGTTGCCGGACCGGTCGAAGGATTGCGCGGCGTGCGTTATGCGATCACGCTGGATGCGGACACACAGATGTCGCCGGGGTCGGGCGCGCGGCTTGTTGGTGTGCTGGCGCATCCGCTCAACCGGGCGGTCATTGACCACGACAGCGGCCGGGTTGTGTCAGGCTATGCCATTTTGCAGCCCCGGATCGAGATTTTGCCAAAGCTTGGCAAAGGTACGCATTTTACACATCTTTATGCGGGCGATACAGCCATTGATATCTACAGCAGGGCCGTCTCGGACGTGTATCAGGACCTGTTCGGGACCGGCATTTATGTGGGCAAGGGCATCTATGATATCGCAGCCTTGCATCAAAGCATGCGCATGCGCGTCCCCGATAACCACGTCCTAAGTCATGATCTGTTCGAAGGGCTGCATGGAAGGGCTGCGTTGGTCAGCAATGTTGTGCTTTATGAAGACTTGCCAGCGACTTACCCCGAATATGCCATGCGCCAACATCGCTGGATGCGCGGCGATTGGCAGCTTGTACCATGGCTTGGGCGCAAGGTGCCTGCCGCTGGCGGCGGGACGGTCAAGACGACATTGTCAGGGTTGGACCGGTGGAAACTGGTCGATAACTTACGCCGCAGCTTGATGTCGCCTGCTTTGTTTTTGTTCTTGCTTGGTGGCTGGGTACTGATGCCCGGCAGCGCATTGGTCTGGACGGTTTTGGCGGTTGCAGCACCGGGTAGCTATCTGATCGGTGAAGCTTTTGCCATCGCAACCGGGGGGATCCGGCGCGGCGCACTGGGCAGCGCGATCCACAATATCCGTGTTACGTCGGGGCGCTGGTTTTTCTTCATTGCCTTTCTGGTCAGCGATACGGTCATCGCGCTTGATGCGATTTTGCGGACGCTGTGGCGGGTTTTTGTCAGCGGCAAGAACCGGCTGCAATGGACCTCGGCAGCGCATGCATCACAAAAGGCCTTGCGTGGCAGCATCCGGCAAACGTCGTGGTCAGTGATGTGGCCGTCCTCGGCTTCTGCCTTGGCAATGGCGGTCTATCTGGCGCGGTTTGACCCGCAGGGGTTCTGGGCCGCAGGACCGGTGCTGGCGCTTTGGTTGATTGCGCCTGAAATATCGGTCTGGAGCGCGCGACCGCGATACTTCCGTACGCAATCACTTGATGCACACGACAGCAAGTTCCTGACCCATGTTGCACGACGCACATGGCACTTTTTTGAAACCTTCGTGGGGCCGGAAGATAATTGGTTGCCTCCAGATAATTATCAGTTCGGCCACATAGAAGAGATCGCCCACCGCACGTCGCCGACCAATATTGGTATGTTCCTTGTGTCGGCACTGGCCGCGCGCGACATGGGGTTTATCACAACGAGCGATTTTGCCGTTCGCACTCGCAACACCTTGGACACGTTGGGGCGTATGACCAAGTATCGCGGGCATATCCTGAACTGGTACGACACCGAAACACTTGACCCTTTAGAGCCGCGTTATGTATCGACCGTCGATAGCGGTAACCTTGCGGTGTCGTTGGTGACGCTGAAGCAGGGGTGTCTTGATCTGAGTGATGGTCCGGGCAACGGGCCTGACAATTTCAGTAATCTTGAGGTCGTGCTGGATCTGCTTTGCATGGCACTACGCGAGGCGTCGGGGGGGGACTATGGGGCTCTGGACAAAACCGAGCGCGCTATACGTGACGAAATTTCGCTAGCGATAGCAGAGCCCTTACACCGGCACGGGACCTTTGCTTCGATTGACGGTACGCATTGGCACGCGCTTGAAGTGCTTGCTCTGGAGGCGATCGAAAAGTCGCCTGATCTTTCGCCAGATCAAGCAACGGATATCAGGACATGGCTGGAACGATTTCACCAGGGTTTGCATGCCGTTTCCCGCGATGTCGATATGTTCATGCCCTGGTTAAAGGTCATTGCAGAGTGCCCTGAACAAGTTGCGCAGGACGCGCGAAATATCGCGCAAAGACTCCATCCGCGGGAGGGCTGGACGAACGAAGCATTTTCGGTCGCGGCATTCACGTCTGCGCTGGATCGCTGGCAGGCGGAGCATTCCGAGTGCAGTGCTGTCACACAGGGATGGCTGGATCAGCTTCGCCAATCCATTTGTGATGGGTTTTCCCGGCAAGACGAAATGCGCGATACTCTGCGTGATCTGGCGACCAAGGCGGACCAACTCGCGTTCGGCATGGATTTCGGGTTTCTTTACGATGAACCCGCACGGCTGTTCTGGATTGGCTATAATCAAAGCCTTGGGAAGATGGACAATAGCCACTATGACTTGTTGGCGACAGAGGCCCGTCTGGCCAGCTATTTTGCCATTGCCAAACACGACGCACCTGTCACGCATTGGTTTGCATTCAGCCGACCCATCACCAGACTTCAAGGAAAGCCATCAATCTTGTCTTGGAACGGGTCGATGTTCGAATATCTGATGCCGCCACTGTTCCTGCCCAGTTACCGAGACACGCTATTGGGCGAAAGTGAACTGACAGCCGTTGATTTCCAGCGCGCATATTGCCGTGATAGGGGCGTACCATGGGGCATATCGGAATCCGCGTTCGGGACAACGGACACGCGTGGCACCTTTCAGTATCGCGCCTTTGGTGTGCCAGGTCTGGGCATTCGAAGGGGGTTAACCGATGATTTGGTAATTGCCCCTTACGGGTCGGCGTTGGCGCTTTGCGGTTGGCCGGGTGCAGCGGCGGAAAACCTGCGCGTATTGGCGAAAAAGGGCGCGCTTACGCGATATGGTTTCATCGAAGCGCTGGATTTCACGCCGGACCGGATGTTGACGGGGCGCGATTTCGTCGCTGTCACGACGTACATGGCGCATCATCAGGGCATGGTTCAAATAGCCATCGTTAATGCCCTGCATAGCGATATCATGGTCAAACGCTTTTTGCGTGAACAGTCGGTCCGTGCCATGGACCTTTTACTGCAGGAACGCGTGCCATGGGATGTGCCGCTGGAACTGGGCCGCGCGGATGAAATCTGGGATCATCCCGCTGATACTCACAATGCACCCGAACTGGCCCCGTGGGTGCCGTCACCGGATCTGGTCGTGCCGCAAGTGCATCTGCTGGGCAACGGTCGCATGTCGTCGCTGGTCACCCAAAGTGGCGGCGGGGGGCTGCGTCTGAACGATACGGGTCTGACGCGGTGGCGGCCTGATCCTGTCCGCACAGGCGACGGTATGTGGGTCTATCTGCAGGACGCAGAAAGCAAAGATTTATGGTCGTTGGGTTCGGCGCCGACAGGACGGGCTGATGTCGACACCAAATGCGTTTTTCATCAGCATATGGTTGAACTGCTGTGCCGCTACGATGGGATCGTTGCGCGTATGGACGTAACGGTCGCACCCTTTGATGACGTCGAAATCCGTCGTGTGACTTTGACAAATGAAAGCGATTTCGACCGCACGCTTGAACTGTCGACCTATGCAGAAGTGACGATCGCGCCGCCGTTGGACGACCAACGGCATCCTGCATTCAGCAAACTTTTTGTTCACAGCAGCTATTTACCTGATGAACAGGCGCTGGTGTTCACGCGCCGCCCGCGCAGACCGGAAACGAAACCGCCAGTATTTTTGCATAAACTGGCTACCGTCGATCCCGATTGCGCCGTCACGGCATGGGAAACAGACCGCCGCCAATTTTTGGGCCGCAACCAAACGGCGTGTGCTCCTGACGGCTTGTTTGGTGGACTTAGCAAGTGCGAGGGTTGGACACTTGATCCGGTGATGTCGCTTCAAGTGCGGGTCAAGTTGAAACCGATGGAAACGCGGGAGTTGGTCTTTCTAAACGTGGCCGCACCGTCCCGCAAGGAAGCGTTGCAGGTGGCTAAACGGTATCCCGTCGCCATGATTGATCACACCTTCCGGGATGCATTGCTTGAGACAGGACGCACTGTGCGCAGACTGGGGATCACGCCCGCGCATTTGCCAGAACTGCAGGTGTTGTCATCTCTGCTGGTCCATGACCATCCGACATACCGCACTGCCTCGCCTACAGACGCGAGCGGCTGGCATGGCCAGTCGGACCTTTGGCGGTTTGGAATCTCAGGTGACTTTCCCATTTTATTGCTCAAGTTATCGGATGTGGAGAACGCATCATTGCTGGATATTCTGGTACGTGGTCATCGGCTGTGGCACAATTCTGGGCTGCAGATTGACTTGGTTATTCTGCGCGATGCGGCTACCAGTTATGAAGAACCTTTGCGTGAAAGGGTTCTGTCCATCATCAGCGATACCCATGCAACGGGAATGCTGGGTATGCGCGGAGGCATACACCTGCTGGCTGCTGATCAGATGTCGGCGCAGCTTCGGAGCGGGCTCGAGGCGTCAGCCCGCGTTGTCTTGCACGACGAGAACAAGAGCCTACGCGAAGTGCTGGATAAGGCGGTACAGGCGCACGATCAACTGCCGCCATTCTTGCCGGAGCCGCCCGTTGCCAAAACATCTGTTTCTGATGTCGTCAGGCCGGATAATTTGCTGTTCGATAATGAATATGGTGGGTTTGATCCTGAAAACGGGGACTACCTGATACATCTTGCGCCCGGATCCCACACCCCTGCGCCTTGGTGCAACATCTTGGCCAATGACGACTTTGGCTGTCTGGTCAGCGAGGCCGGATTGGGCATGACTTGGGCTGTGAACAGCGGAGAACACCGCCTGACACCCTGGTCAAACGACCCGGTTGCTGACGCGCCGGGCGAAATCCTGTATCTGCGCGACGAGGCCAGTGGCGAAGTTTGGACAACGACGCCGCAGCCAATGGGACAGGACGCCGATTGTCAGATCAGACACGGCGCCGGTTTCACCCGCTGGTCCAAGAACAGTCATGGATTGCAGCAAGAGATGGTATGCTTTGTGCCGGTGGATGATCCGGTCAAGGTCGTGCGCTTGCAGCTGACCAATCCGTCCGATCAGCCCCGTCGGGTAACTGCCACATACTATGTACATTGGTTGCTGGGCGCGCTGGAAAGCGTATCCCGTCCGCATGTCATCAGCCGTTACGACGCAGACCTTAAAGCCATCGTCGGGCGCAACCTTTGGAACGCTGAATTTGCAGCGCGCGCTGCGTTTCTGACCGCATCGATTGATCCGCATAGTGTCACAGGTGATCGGTCTGCGTTTTTGGGTCGCGAAGGTGATGTGTCTGACCCCGACGGGTTGCGGCGTTGGGATATGGGTGGAAGTTTCGTGCAAGTCGGCGACGCTTGCGGGGCCTATCAGGTGCATTTGGATATTCCTGCGGGCGGTCAGCGGAATGTTGCTTTCGTCCTTGGTGAAGCAGCATGTACCACTGGTTTACTTCCGATAATCGCAAAATGGCAGAACCTTGCAACAACGCAGCAGGCGTTCGAGACGTTGCAGGAAAGCTGGGCAAAACGCTTGCATGCCGCTCAGGTGAAAACTCCTGATCCAGCTTTTGACCTGATGGTGAACAAATGGCTACCTTACCAAAACCTGTCGTGCCGGATTTTGGCGCGCGCGGGGTTCTATCAGGCGGGCGGTGCTTACGGTTTCCGAGATCAATTGCAGGATGTCCTTGCTTTGCTGCTGACTGATCCCGCAAGGGCACGTCAGCACATCTTGCGCGCTGCGCACTATCAATTTGAACAAGGTGACGTGTTGCATTGGTGGCATCCGCCATTGGGACGC
The DNA here is from genome assembly GCF_017854415.1 of Yoonia sp. Classification (GTDB taxonomy): domain Bacteria; phylum Pseudomonadota; class Alphaproteobacteria; order Rhodobacterales; family Rhodobacteraceae; genus Yoonia. The sequence continues at coordinate 12,554 of NZ_JAFMHR010000048.1, forward strand.
GGTGTGCGGACACGGTGTTCGGATGACTATGTGTGGCTGGCCTATGTAACGGGCCGTTATATTGAAGCAACCGGGGATGCAGCGATTCTTGATGTCGAAATTCCGTATCTAAGGGCACCGGAACTGCGCCCGGAAGAACATGACCGCTATGCCCTGTTTGAGACAGGCGACGCTGGGACACTGCTGGATCACTGCATCTGTGTGATGGAACGGATGATGGTGACCGGAGCGCATGGATTGCCACTGATGGGTGGTGGCGACTGGAACGACGGTATGGATCGCATCGGCGATAAGGGTGAAGGCGAAAGCGTCTGGCTTGCGTGGTTCCAGATCGCTACAATCGGCATTCTTGCGCCAATCGCCCGAAAGGTCGGACATACGGATGCCGCAGACCGCTGGCAGATCTATGCGGATCATCTTGTCCGTGCGCTGAATGAACAAGGCTGGGACGGCGGTTGGTATTTACGTGCCTTTGACGACGAAGGGAACGCTTGGGGATCGGCCCGGAATAGCGAGTGCCGGATTGACCTGATTGCTCAGGCGTGGTCCGTTTTGTCAGGACGACCACTGGATGATCGCGGGCTTACGGCCATTAATGCGGCGGGCCAAGAGCTTGTCGACGAAGGAGCGCGGCTGATCAGGCTGCTAGCACCACCTTTCGACAAAACGGAACGCGACCCTGGCTACATCCGTGCTTATCCGCCGGGGGTCCGTGAAAATGGCGGGCAATATACTCACGCTGCAGCATGGTTTGGCATGGCATATGCCGGAATCGGAGACGGCGAGGGTGCGTATCGTGTGTTTGACATGATCAATCCGATAGGGCGGACCAGTACCCTGCAAGCTGCAGATCATTATGGGCGAGAACCATATGTACTTGCCGGTGACGTGTCGGGTGTAGGCGTGCAGATCGGGCAGGGGGGCTGGTCTTGGTACACTGGCGCGTCGGGATGGACGTGGCAGCTGGGCGTTTCGGGTATTTTGGGAATCCAGCCGGAGCCAAATGGTGTGCGGTTTGAACCCTGCCTGCCAGTCAGTTGGGGGCATGCTGATGTGATACTTCAGAGTGCGCGGGGCCGGATTGAGATAGCAATCAAGGATCCTGAAAACGTCGGTCATGGTGAGACGCAGATAATTGTTGACCGCTGCCCGATTGATGGACAGTCCGTGCCTTATCCGGGCAAGGGGCGGACATGCGAGGTTGTTGTCACGATTTTGGCACCATCCAAAGCTTCGACTGTCTGACGTCAGCGCTTATGGGTCCAAATAGGGTAATTTGATAAGAGAGTGTTGTTGGCTCATCGTAACCACTGAGGAGTATCCGTGTTGGTCAAGCCGCTTTTTCAGTCCATTTTCGCTGATCTCGCAGTAGGGCATTTGCGAGGACGAGTAGTTTGCGCATGACCGCTGTAATGGCGACTTACTTTTCCTTCCCAACAGCGATGAGTTGATCGTATTTGGCTTTCATATCCGCGTTGTGCCGGATCACGACCAGAGCAGGCATGAAGACTGCGTGCCGTAGATTTGGGCGACCGCCTTGAATGCGTGCCTTTCCCTGCCACTTGCCTGAGCTTTGTGACATCGGCGCGAGGCCAGCAAGGCTTGCGATTTGCTTCCCGCCCAGTCCGCCGATTTCTGGCATATCGACCAGGATCATGAGTGCCGTAGTTATCCCAATGCCTGGAATGCTCGACAGAATGTCCAGTCTTTCACGCATCTGCCGATCTTGCTTAGCCAGCGCCAACATGGCCATGTTGAAAAGCGCAAGGTCACGATGGTTCTCGGCTAATTCGAGCCGAACCTTAATCGCCCAAACATGCTTCGGTTTAAGTGGTCGTTTCTGACCGACAATGCGGCCTTTGTTCCAAGCGGGGCGAAGTGCTCGAATGGCAGGTAAGTTTGGTGTTTCCATGACTGATCCTCCAATCAGTCTGGCACTCCCACATCGACAACCCGACGTTGACCGATGCAATATACCACATGTTGCTGCGGTCGCTTCGATGGCTGGTTTGAGCCCATGGTGACCGTATTGCCATATGAGTCAAACATCCGCCCGCGATAAACTGTTGATCACTTGGCGCACCAGCCTCCATCCACTTCAGGGCATAGATTGCTACTGCGCCACTGCGCATAAATAAGTCCCTGAAGGATTCTGGTTTCTCGAATTCGGCCCCGGTAGACTGCTGTGCCACTGACCCAAATAGTGCGATTGACAAAAGTCAAGTCACCCGCGCCGGGCCATGATTAACAATGCACTGCGAGGTTTGGCTGCGTTTGCGTATTAGCAAGTTCGCTCGTCACTCAAAGCTTCGCATGCTTATTGGACGAATTTTTCTTTTCAAGGAGGAAGCTATGAAACGTGTAGTAATGCTTGCCGGGGCCTTTCTTTTCTCAAGTTGCGTTGGGGCGCTGGCACAAGAGGACGTCGGAAAAAATGAGTACGTTGTTGCTTGCGCGGTGTGTCATGGTGACAGTGGCAAGGGAAACGGTCCCTTTTCGCGGCTGATGAACATCAGCGTTCCCAGTCTCACAACGTTGTCGGCGCAGAATGAAGGGAACTTCCCGTTCCTTGAAGTCTTCATGACGGTGGATGGGCGCACGCAAGTCGAAGGACACGGTGCACCGATGCCGGTCTGGGGAGAAAGATTCTCAACAGCGGCTGAGGACGATTTTGGCCCCTACGGAAGCGAGCTAGTTGTTCGGGGCCGTATCCTGAGCTTGGTGACCTATCTGGACTCCATTCAGGAGTGACCAAAGGAGTCCAGTGGTTCCCACTTCCAGGCGGGTGCCATTGGTGTCTATGAAGGGTCTCATTCTGACAGCATCAAGAATGAGACCTGGGCTATAGTAGAACGAGTCGCGGTTTTTGCTCAGCAGTTGTGTAGCTGTGGCCATAGGCCAGCATCTGGTAAATGTCAGACTGAGAAACGCCTAGTTTTTTGGGATCTGTCCGATCAAGCTGTTTCCATTTGGTGTCGAGGATAACCGGCCTATCGCCATACTCGAAGACTAAGTCGGGTCTAAGTTGGAACAGCTGGTTCCTAAGTGCGTGATGCTTAGAATGCTGCTTTCTAACGATTTCTCGACCAACCGTCTGTTGCGCGCGTTTATGGGCCGATTGCGTTGATCAGAGATGATGTTGGATTAGTGTGGTCAAAAACAGTGTTGAGTTGGTGTGTTGGAAGACTGTGTCGACTTAGTATGTTCCAATAGTAAGTTCATTTACTGTGTTCACACAGCGAATCCAAACACTGTGTTCAACACAGCAAATCAGCCCACCAACACACAAAAAACTGTGCGATGAGTGTGCAACGCAGGAAGTAAAAACTGTGCGACGCTCGAGCGCCTTGTTTTTGTGGTAAAAGTGGTGCCCAGGGGCGGAATCGAACCACCGACACGAGGATTTTCAAGACTTGCGTTTGGAATAACGTATTGAAAGTAAAGGATAAATTAGCGCGGAAATGAGATGTGCGAAAAACTGTGTGATGGTCGATTTTTAGGGCAGGGCGGTATTTGCTATGTTGAACACAGTAACCTGAAACACTGTGTTTGAACAGAGTGTTACGACACTGTCGTCGAAACGCAGTAGATGTGGATAGTGTCATTTGGGAGGTCTTTGATATGGAAGATGCAGCAACTTATTCATTCCAGTCAGTCTTCCAAACCAACGCGGACTTTATGCAAAAGCTGATGTCACTCGCGACAATGGCGACGGCACGATCAACCTTTATGAGGTCAAATCATCCACAAGCGTGAAGAAGGGCGGGCAGCACAACCAAATCAAGGATGCTGCGTTTCAAAAGATAACGGCTGAAGAGTCTGGTCTGAATGTCGCAAGGGTCTTTATCGTACACCTCAACAAGGACTATGTGCGGCAGGGTGATATCGACCCAGAACAGTTGCTCATCTTTGCGGACGTCACAAGCGATGTTGCCAAAATAGAAGCTGACACACGGACAGAGATCGACGGTGTGCTTGGACTGCTGGCTAGTCGTCATGCTAACCGGCGTAATCGCTAGGTCACTCTCGAAGAATAAGGACGACCTACACTAGACTGACGAGTGGCTTCAATATGATGGGCAAGTTGACGTGTTGGCATCATCCAGGTGCGGGTCGTGTCTCAATCCGCTATGATCGCTGCCCCAAAAGTGTTCCTGTCAGCAATCGCTCTCGCCGCAACCGTCATATTTTGGTTATGAGTCCTGACCCTAATGGCGATCCGCCCTGTTTCAATGAAGTAGAGTTGGTCGGCTCCGTCACCTTTCTTGAAGATAGTCGCCCCTTCAGCAGAGCGCAGCAATTTTTCCATGCGTTGCCTTTACCTGTCAGGTCAATATGCGCCGCAGTGCACTGAGAATGATTCCATTGGTATTGATGTCAAAGTATCTTTGCATCGGTTCACCCGTCGCGGCAAAGATACCGACGCTAAAACCTTCCCCGTCTATACGACAGTTGTCTCGGATCAGATCCACAAGCGCGAGTGAATAGGCATGTGGTCGCGCCGCATACCAAAGGTAAGCAGATTTCGAGACGATGACCTCAGTTTCGGCACGAAACGCTTCGGTGGTGTATTGCGGTGCCGGATCGATGCTGTTGACGGCCCATGCAGCATCACCGGACCGTTCCAGAAACAATCCCTGATAAAGAAACCATGGCGCGCGGTTGATCGGCGTTTCCGACATGCTGCGGAACTTGCCTTCCGTTTCATACCAACCAAGTTGGGCATCAAACAGCATGTCAGCCAGCAGGGTTGCGACCTGCGTTCCCTTGCCTTCGACAAGTTCCAGCAGCGGCGGCTCTGTGCCGATGGCGCCAGCAAAGGCGGCAAGCGCAAGAATGGCCATTTCTTCATCCACGTCGAGCGGTTCCGTGATTGGTGGAAAGAGGTTTTCGACTGCAAAGCCGCGGCGTATAAATGCGGGCGAGATGTAATCTGTGCAATGTGACAGCGTGATGTCGACCCATTTGCCCGCACGATAACTGTGAAGGCGGCCACCGCGGACCGCTGCCTGAATGTCCCAACCCGCAATCAGCTTTGTTGCAGCCTCCTCCGTGAGGGCACCGTTCGCGATAGCATTGTCCAGCGCCAGAAGAAACCGGCCAAGATCACAAACGTCAAAGTCGCGACGGATCGGCCGCAGCGTGGTGACAGAAAAAATGGCAGGGGGCAGGCGCGCGCCATCCATTGTGATGACGGGAATATGTGCAATCAGCTTGGCAATCCGTTCGTTGCGTTCTTGCAATGGGATAAGACCGATGTCGTATGCAGCCAGAATACCTTGGATTTGGCTTCCCAGATCCCAAAGGGTGATTTCGGAGTTCACGAACTGGTCACGCAATGCTCTGCCCATGCCCCCTTGGACCGTTGACAGCGACAAACCCGTTTCGGCGATGGTGTGATCTGCGATAAAAGCCCATGCTGCTTGCGCATCGACCATGAAAGCTGCGCGCTCGGCTTGCGATAGGGGCGCTTTTTCTGAAGGGTTCGGATCGGTGAAATTCCGGCGGTGCGCGCTGAGGAACCTTTGATACAGCTTATCGGGGGCAGTCAGGTGGTCGGCCCAATCAGCGACTTTTAGAAGCAGACTTTTGCCACTTTGCGCCTTTGCCGAGAGTATTTGCAAGATCGTTTCGCGTTGCTGGGCCGTGGCGTAATCAGATGGTGCAATGAGGACGACTGGATCAGCAAAGACTGGCGTATCGGAAAATAGCATAGTCCACGGCGCAACAGCGGCGTGCAACCGTCCGTCTGCTGATATGCGGCTGTGCGAAATCGAAGCTGCGCCCCTTTGCAGAACAATCTCGCTGGCACCCAGGTGCTTGTTTACGTATCTGTGGTCAACCAAGACGCATCTGGCCAGCAGAGCATCGCCGGCCAAAGGCGGTGTAGCGGTCATGCTGGCGTCATGCGAATGAAGCGCCTGACAATCGTCGGGCCGACCGAGACGATTCAGCACATCGACATCGCCCGCAACCGTTATTGGAATGCCGCTTGCATCCGCACGCGCAATCATGGCTATCGCCGCCGACTGCGTTTGCGGTGTCACATCAAGAAGTACCGCTGTCGGGCGTGCAAGATGAGAGCCAGTCAACAAGAGGTGATCCATCGGCCGCATCATGACAAGCAATCCGTCGCGGGTTTTCGCCTCGAGGTCGGCGATGAGGTTGGACAACTGCGTGGCAAACTTAGTACTTACTGCGTCTTTGAGTGGAGCCAAGGATATAATTGCCACATGCGCCCCACCCGATGCCAGAAGGGTCGTGACTTGGTCCACAAGCGACAGTGCCGTCGGGGATGTATCTATTTCGTGGCCGGCACGAATGTCGATTTGCCCACGTCCTACGGGCGTTGCGTCCACACCGTTTGTTCCATCAATATTTACAAAGACCCGAAACCCTGCTGACCGGAAGGCCGCAAAGTCGAGCCCCGACTGCCCTGTGCGGTTGATTACGCCTACGGATGAGATGGCTGCAGGAACCAGAACGTCCAGTTTGGCGCGTTGCTCCGCAGCACCACGGGCTTGCGCGAACCGCGGAAGGTTCGCCACGTCAGGTGCGGGGGCCAATATTTCGAACAGCCCAGCATACTGTATAAATTCTTGCGGCAGAGGCGTTGCCGCGTCTGGCGCAAGCTCCAAGATTGCCGCTATAGGCAGGCTACGTTCAAGAAACGCGCGGATGACATCATATGAATTGGGTCCAGACAAGTCCTCGAAAACAAGCGTAAGCAGGCTTCCTTCACTGCCTTGCGCAAAAAGGGTTCGAGAGGATGCGACAGGAACACAGGCTGCCGCCAATGCAAGCAGAGCGCGACGCGACAAAGGTAGGGCGCTTTGAGTACTCATGCCGCGCATCCCTCGCAAAAATTGGCAATAACCAGCATGGTTTACTTTCGCCAGAAGTTCAAAATTCTCTTCAGAGCGCCCAGCATCAAATCGGTCGCCATGCCGGATTCGTAGCTGGGTTCACCATAGAATTAGTATCTTCACCAATTTATCCGTCAACTA
>NZ_JAFMHR010000192.1 GCF_017854415.1 Yoonia sp.
CTGCGTGGAGTGCGGCTTTGGCTTTTGCAGTTTGTGGTTGCCGCTTGCCGATCAAGCCGCCGACAACGGGGATAAAGGTCAGCGCCATGAAAAGCGACGCCGAAAGTGTCAGGATCACGGTGATAGGCAGGAATTTCATAAATTCGCCAACCATGCCGGACCAGAACAAAAGCGGGAAAAACACGCTGAGCGTCGTTGCAGTGGACGCGATGATCGGCCACGCCATGCGCTTGGCTGCAAACGCATAGGCATCTTTGGGTGCAGCACCTTCTTGCAGTTTTCGATCTGCAAGTTCGGTGGTCACAATGGCACCGTCGACCAACATCCCCACCACAAGGATTAGCGAGAACAGAACAACGATGTTCATGGTGAAACCCATTGTCCAAAGCGCGATAACGCCAGCAAGGAACGCGCCTGGAATAGCAAGGCCCACAAGAATTGCAGACCGTGTGCCCAGTGCAAAAACGATCACGATCATCACCAGGATAACAGCGGCCATAACGTTTGCTTCGAGATCAGTCAGCAAATCTTTGACGCTTTTGGATTGGTCTTGCAGATAGGTGATTTCGATGCTGTCGGGCCAGTCAACCTGCAGCTCTGCGACCAGCGCTTTGACCTCTGCTACGGTTTCAATGATGTTTGCGCCGGACCTTTTGGTGACTTCTAACGCCAGCGCAGGCTGGCCGTTGATGCGCGCGAACGAACTTGGATCTTCGAATGTGCGCCGGATCGTGGCGACATCACCAAAGGTCACAACGGCATTGCCGCGCACCTTAACGGGCATCGCCATCACATCTTCTAGACCTTCGATCAGACCGGGCACTTTCAAGACAATGCGCCCTGATCCCGTCTCGATGGCGCCGGCAGCAATCAGCATGTTGTTGCGCGTGATCTGCCCAATTAGCTCATCGAATGACAGGTTGTAGGTTTGGAACACGGTCGGGTCGATCAGGACCTCAAGGAACTCAAAACGCTGGCCACCGATATCGGCCTCAAGCACACCGGACAGACCTTCAATTTCTTCCTGCAAAGTTTCGGCCAGTGAATTCAGTGTCCGCTCTGGTACTGGACCAGACAAGATTGCTGTGATGATCGGGAAAAGTGCTGTATTGATTTCAGTGATGGTGATGTCGCGCGCATCATCTGGCAATTCGCCCTGCACGCGGTCAGCCGCTTCGCGTACCTTATCGAGCGCTTCTTGATTGTCACCGCCGGGCGAGAATTCCAACTGAATACTGGCGAACCCTTCGGACGCGTCGGACTTCATGCTATCAAGGCCTGAAATCGACCCGAATTCGGTCTCCATCGGTTCTAATAACAGACGTTCCGCATCAGTCGGGCTGATCCCGTCTAGCCCTGTTGAGACATAAAACAGTGGCAATGGAATTTCGGGGTTCGCTTCTTTGGGGATCGAACTGTAGGCAAATGCACCAACACTCATGACCATAATTAGGGCCATGACGACGACACGGGACCGCGAAAAAGCGGCGTCGATAATACTATTCATTAACCCTGCTCCCCTGCGGCCGGTGCGACAGTTTCGTTTTCATTGACATAACCTTGACCGACGGTGATCACATCAACCGTATCGGGAAGGCCCGTGACCCAAATGCCGTCGATCTGTGCTTTGACAACTTGGATCGGATAGAAGGCGACGACGTTGTTTGCGTCGACCGTTTTAACCCCAAGGGTTCCTTCGGTGTTTAACGACACGATCGACGCGGACAAGAAATGCGCAATCGTTTCACCCGTCGGGATAATGACTTCGGCAGAAATTCCGGCAGGGATTGCGCGGTCATCATTGTTAACCTCGATCTCTGCTAGAAATGTACGTGTCTCCGAGGCGGCAGATGTGCCAACAAAGGTGACTGTGCCTTGACGTTCTTCGCCGGTGATGAACCGAACGGTCGCCGGTTGACCAACCGACAGCCGGTTAAGCGACTGTTGCGGCACTTGAATGGCGACCGTGAGTGGTGTGATATCAACCAAACGACCGACTTCCATGCCAGCCGATACAAATTCACCTTCGTCGATATCAAGTGTTTCCACACGGCCAGCAAAGGGGGCCAAAATAGTCAATGCGTCGGCCGATTGTTGCACGTCAGTCAGTTCGGACTGCGCACCAGCAAGCGTTGCGCGGGCTTGTGACACGCGGTCAGCCGTTGCTACGCCGCGATCCAACAACGCTTCTGCATTGTCAAATTCGCGTTGGGCGCGGGCAAGTTCCTGTGTGGCGCGATTGGCATCGGCAAGGTTCGCCGTCGGGTCAAATCTGGCAATGATCGCGCCCGCTTCGACATCTTGGCCTTTTGACACCAAAACTTCGGCTATGTCGCCAGATGTTTCAGACCGCATCATCGTTTCCCGATCAGGCAAGGCTTGCCCTTCGGCTTGATAAAACTGGGTTACAGTCTCGGCCGTGGACGTTGTGACAGCAACAGCAACCAGCTTGGTCTCTTCGCGTACCGAGACAGGATCGTTGTTTTCAGACGGAAGAATGAAACCGCTCCCCATCCATCCGACAATGAGAATCACAAGGACACCTGCAAACCAAGTGGATCGCGACGCGCCTTTGTCAGACGTAAATGTAAGCGGCTGAGCCGCGTTTTCATCATGAGTGGTGGCCATTTGTTTGTTCTCCGTCTCGGCTATGCGGGTCTGCTCGCCCTGCTTGCGGTTTGTTTCATTCGTCATGTGATAGGTCCTTTGGGCTTGCTGCCGCTGGATTTTGCGCCTTGCCTAGGGCGTCCAATGCGACGGTAACCGCAGCATCCATAGAGGCGTAGAAGTTGGCATAGGCCGCCAAACGACCCGCCGCATCGGCGGTTGCGGGCAAGCTGTCTATTGTTTGGGCAATTTCACCCATCGTCAAACGCGTCCGCTTTTGAATGCCCTCCAGCATTGTCGCATAGGGGTTCGGCGCGAGCTGGAAATAGTCCTGACGTTCGCCCGGCTTTGTCATGCGCTTTACCAGACCGCGTTCCTCAAGAAGACGGATGCTGGTGCTGATACTGGCTCGGCTGACTTGTAAACGTGTTGCAAGGTCCCCAAAAGACACCATTTCGCCGTCAAAGATCAACATCCCAAAGACCCGACCCGCAATGCGGGGCAGACCTTCGGCCTGTTTGATCAGACCGATCTTTTCGATAAACTCACTTCGGATGACTTCAACGGTACGATCGTCAGACATGCGTGGCTCCTGCTAGTTTGGGGCTCAATGAACGCTTCATTCACTTATGTCAATTTTGTTCAGTTATGACTGAACGTAACGTAGGATCAACGGCACGCCCGACATTAACAACGACATTGCCCTTCTTATGCCCGGTATCAACGTGAGCATGCGCAGCGACCATCTGGGAAAAATCAAAGCGCCGATCTATGACCGGTTGGAATTGGCCGCCAGCAGACAATTGAACGACATTACGCAGTATTTCGACCGCCTCTGACGAAACACCGCCAATCAGCCGCTTGCCTGCAATTCGCGCCAAGAAACTGCCGAAAATCATGTCCGCCGCGCTACCTGCAATCATCACCATCCGGCCATTCGGCCGCAACGCTGTCCGCGTTCGCACCCAAGGAGCAGTCCCGACAGTGTCGACGATCATATCGAATTGCGGTCCTTCCAAGGTGAAATCCTGCGCATTGTAATCAATGGTGCGGTCTGCACCGACGGCACGAACAAGATCAGCGTTCGCAGCACTACAAACCCCTGTCACATCTGCCCCAAAATGCTTGGCAATCTGCACACAAGCTGACCCGACTGAGCCCGAAGCGCCGTTGATTAAAACGCGTTCTCCGGTCTGCAATTTGCCCTTATTGACCAGAAAATCATATGCGGTCGTCGCCCCGAACGGGATCGCCGCCGCAACTTCGAAGCTTAGGTGCGCAGGTTTATGGACGTTCTTGCCGCCCTCTGGCATCACGATGTATTC
>NZ_JAFMHR010000233.1 GCF_017854415.1 Yoonia sp.
GCTTAAAGCCAACCATGCCAACTTGGAAGTTTTCAGCATAACGCTCGCGCAATGTCAGCATCTGGTAGCCCAGAACCTTACGAACGACATAGCGTGACAGGTCACCAAAGATCACAGGCTTGTTGCCAGTGCCCAAAGAGGCCATCGCTTGGTTTACGCTGTACTGCTTGCCCAGGAACTGATCTGGCTCACCGGTGCGAACGTCACCCATTGTCCAAAGATAATTTCCTTGGCCATCTTTAAGCTTACGAATTGCAGCCAGGGTAGAATCGTTAAACATCCAACGACACTTAGGGCTCATACGATAAGCAGGATCAACACTGTGGAACAGATCGATAAGCTCGTCAGATGTAACAGCAGCAACGGCGGCAGAAGTCAGACCCAAGCCAGAAGCAGTTACGATGCCGTTAGGCTGGTTTGTGCCGGTGCCGGTAGTCAGAGCGGTGTTAGCAGCTCGACCTAAACGCTCACCAAACAAATCACCCATCAGTGCTTCAATGTTGAAAGCAGAATCTTGCAGCAATTCGATAGGAACGCGAACCATGCCAGTATCGAAAACGTAAGAATTTAAAACTTTCTCAGAGAAAACAACATCGTCAGAACCATCATCATCAACAGAAGCATTCTCAGCTTTGAGACGACCAGACTTGTCGGTATCATTTACTGTAGGCCAAGGCAGGGCGTTACCAGTAGAAGTAGACAATTCGCGAACGATAGCGGCATCCCACATCGGTCCCCAAGTTGCCATCTGCTGATCGATCTGACCGCTGAAGCCTTCTGGTACTGTGAAACCACCAGCAGAACCTGGAGCAGTAGACTGCGCACGGCCTTCGACTTTGCCAGACAGCAGGATTGAACGCTCTTCAGAATCAAGCTCAGCAGAACCGAAACGTAACTGCTTCTCAAATACTTCTTTGTATTCTGGAGTAGACTTGCGAGCTTCTGCAACAGCAACAGCTTCACCAGCATTCGGGCGGCGGGCTTCAATTGCACGGGCTTCAGCATCGGCCAGTTTTACTTCACGCTCAACAGTCGCGCCGATTTTGTCATGGTCAACCATGATAGCGTCAAAACGTGCTTCAATTTCTTTAGCACGGCTTGAATCGGTAGCGTCTGTGATTGTATCAAGTTGCGAACGGGCTTCGGTAGCGAGTGTCGCCATCTGTTCCCGCAATTTAATAATGTTTTCCATTTTTAAAGCCTTTTTTGATGCCCAGCCAACGGGCGATTTGATGGCAATAATTAGCGGGAACCGCCGATTATTATTAGCTCAATGCTAATTTCATTCGCAACCGCGCAGCAATTGCTTCAGGGTTGCTTTCTATTTCTTTGGTTTCTTGCGCAGATCTGAATTCACTTAGTGAGCGCAGACCGATGTCGGTATCCTGATAAGCCGGATATGTAACGATCGAAACATCGTACAGACTAGCCTGGCGGATAGTGCGCAAAGGCATATCGCCGGAATCATCCCAGCTCTGCACCTCAGGACTAAACGCGAAACTCATTTTATCTAAGTCGCCGCGCTTCATCTTTGGAACAATTGCACGCACATCAGGGTCACTAGAATCAAGCTCAGCAGACATATACAGTCCGCGCTCATCTTCTGCCAGGGTTAGCGTGCCTGACTTGGTGCGCGCCATAGGCAAGCCGTCATGGTTAATCAAGAACATAACATCATCGCGGCCAATGGCATCAGCAAAGGCACCGGGTGCAATTTGCTCACGGTATGAACCGCCAATAATAGTTTCGGAATTGAAAACAGCAGCGTACCCACTCACGCTGATCGTATCACCTTCCGCTCGTATCTCGACCGGCTCACCTGATCTGATTTCTTTAGACATTTGTATCACCCATCTTCTGCTGCCCAAGCGGCACTGTGGCGCCTTGGACTAATAAATCGTTACCCAGATCCTTATCGGGTCTGTTCTCTTGTGCCCGCGCCTCGTTAGGAGTCAGGATAGCGTTTTGTATACCGGTTGCGTATCCGCTCATTCGAGTCGAGAAATCACCGCGCAATAGGCCGTCAAGGTTAAACTCAACGTAGAATTTCGCCTCATCGCGGCCGAAAAGCTTCAGGTTCATCTCTTGCTCAACTTGGGTTATCCAGCGGCGCAGCGTATGTTTGACCAGGTGAAGGTCTTGCTGCTCTGTATTGCTGAACGTGCCGTGCGTTAGGTCTTGCAAGAACACCGGCGGCAAAGAATAGATGCGAGCGATCTCTTCAACTTGGAAGCGCTTCAGGTCAACCAGCTGCGACTTTTCAGGGTCTGCGCCGATCGGCTTAATCTCATGCCCAGCCGGTAACGTTAGCGCCAGACGGTTTTCTTTAGTCTGCTGTTGGATCGCATTCTGCAAATCATTGGATGCGCGATTCAATGCTGACCCGGTTTGGAAGTTTCCGGTCATCACGAAAGGAGGCACGCCGCCATTGTTAAAAAACTTAGATCCGTAATTCGTTGCAGCGATTGCCAATGCTATGGCATCTTTGTTGGTCAAGATAGGGCTGATCGATGTAATGCCGTCAGACTCAACCGAAAAGAATATATCAATAATTTCGCTGGCCGCGTAGGTTACTGGCTTAGCGTCACCGCCTGGGCTGTATTCATACGTCTTCCGGTTTGACGAACGCTTAATAGTAACGTCGGCAGGGTCCATCGGCCAAAGATTAACCACCCTTCCATTTGATCGCTCTATATAAGTTATTGAACGACCACCGGTTAGGATGCGCTCGAACGTATATTTGCGCCAATCGAAAGAGCTGGTTTCATCGTTCACTGCGTCATGGATAACAGTTTGCAAACCGGATGTCATTTTGACGCGACCGGTTTCTGTTTTTTCGTAGACGTTTAAAGGAAGGCTTGCGATGGTGCCGGAGATAAACTCGACGGCGGCCCAGACGGCGGGAACGGTCAGGGCATTTTCAAGCGTGACGTTAACGCCAGCGACTGCACTACCGCCCCAGTTTACAGCCTGTGCTGTTACCGGAGTATTGGGGTTTTCCATTGATCGAACTTCTGGGGTTTTCTTAAACCATGCCATTAAATTAGCCCATGATGCTATAGTTTGAATCTTCCCAAGGCGACAAGGCTTCTGGCGCTTCAACTGTGGAGTTTAACACACCAATCGCCATAGTCAAAGCAGCCATGCCATCAATGCGTCCTGTTGCCTTGTGCTTGTCCAGTTTGCGGTTTCCGGCGGGGTCTTTTGTTATCACCGCGTTCGCCGCGCACATCGTTAGAACAGGCTGCATTGCGTGCGCAATTTTATCATTAAGCAGCGCCGCCTCAAGGGCATCGATTGCAGGCGACATATCCTTGAAGCCTTGGCCAAACTCAACAAGCGGTAAACTAATACCCTCCCGCTCACATTCCTTTTTAAATACATCAATGCGCCACCTGTCGAAAGCTAGTGAAACCAGATTCTTGTCGCTGACTATTTCGGCAATTTCCCGAACAATAAAACTGTAATCAACTGTCGCGCCTGGCGTTGTTCGCAGATAACCCTCGCGCACCCACACGTCATACGGCTGTCGGTCAACTTTGGCCCGGTCTAGCAGCCCAATCTCAGGCGTCCAGAAATATGACTCGGTGACCATCATGCCATCCGGGTTAATGCCCAGCACTACAAAGGAAGTTAAATCCGTCCTTGCTGACAGATCCAATCCGCCAAACCATTCTATCCCGCGCTCTGCTATTATAGCACGCCCGTTAAGATCCCAAACCGTCTTGGAAACGAACGGTGACATAGTGCTGACCCGCTGGTTCAGGTTCAGGTTGCGAAATGTATTTTCAAAGCTCGGCATCCTGTTGGCCTTGTCCGCCTGCTTTTCCATGTCTGACATTGAGCGAAACAATCCCAGCGCCGGGTTCGCTTTTGACCATTGCGCTTTGTCTAGCAGGTCAC
>NZ_JAFMHR010000049.1 GCF_017854415.1 Yoonia sp.
TTGGCACCAAGCTATGCCGACCTTTACCGCCGCAATCACCTGCCGATTGACGTTGTTATTTCCCCGGAACGCGAAGTCGCAGAGGCTGCTTTGCAGCGGTTGGCGGCACCAGCTGCGTTCGACACGGAAAGTTTCCTCGAAGGGCGCGCGCAGCTTTTGGGGATTACCATTGACGACGATTGCCCTGTAGTGAATACGCCGCTGCGCCAGCTAACGGACCTTTTTTCAACGCTGCGTGCGATTGTCGTCGGTATCCGGCGCGACGGCGCGCTTTTTGCCCCTTCAGCGGGCGACCAGATTTTCGTTGGCGATGATTGCTATATCTTCACCGACACTGAAGATATGAACCGTACCCTTGAGATTTTTGGAAAAAAGCAGGAAAAACAAGAACGTATCGTCATTATTGGTGGCGGAAACGTTGGCCTTGGTGTGGCGCAAGCGCTTGAGGCGCGCACAGAGCGGGTGCGTGTAAAGATGATTGAAAAGAACCGAGAGTTCGCAGAACGCGCCGCTGACATGCTGGACCGGACAATTGTTCTGCACGGCGATGGTTTAGACAGTAGTTTGCTTGACGAGGCAAATATCGCGACGGCGGATGCGGTTCTCGCGGTTACCGATGATGATAAAACCAATCTTCTGGCGTCGGTGCGCGCCAAAGAAATGGGCTGCAAAATGGCGATTACATTGATCAACGATCCAACGCTGGTGCCGTTGATGGGGCCGCTGGATATCGACGCCTATATCAGCCCGCGCGCAACGACGGTCAGTTCGATCTTGCGTCACATTCGTCACGGGCGGGTCCGCGAGGTCTATTCCATCGGGGATGCCGAGGCCGAGATTATCGAAGCGCAAGTGTTGGGCACCTCACCGATCTCGGGCCAAAAGGTTAAAGATATCTCGTTTCCCGAAGGCACATTGATCGGCGGGCTTATGAAACAAGGCAAAGTCATCCGTCCCACCGGCGAGACACGGATCGAAGAAGGCGACGTGATTGCGATTTTCGCGATGTCCGAAGACGTCCCCGAGGTCGAGCGACTTTTGCAGGTTTCGATCGACTTTTTCTGAATGAACTGGATTGTCCGCCTGCCGTTTTTCGTGGTCCTGATGGGCTTGGGGTCTTGCGCTATGCTGGTGCCTGCGGCGCACGCCGCAGTCACGGGCGATTATAACACGATGCGCGTGTTCTTTTACGGCTTTATCCTGTGCGGGTTTTTGACCAGCTTGATTGGGCTGGCCACGGCGGGCCATGCGCCGGTGAGTGTAGCGCGCAGTCAGTTGGTCGGGCTTTTGGCTGCATTTAGCGTGCTGCCTTTGATGTTTGCGGTCCCGTTCTACGAAGCATTGGGCAACACCACATTCCTGAATGCCTGGTTCGAAATGGTGTCATGTTTCACCACCACAGGGGCCACGGTCTATGACACTGCTGCACGGTTAACGTCATCGCAGCATCTGTGGCGCGGCCTTGTAGGCTGGATGGGTGGTTTGCTGGTCTGGGTCACAGCCGTGTCGATTTTTGCACCAATGAACCTCGGTGGTTTTGAGGTTCGCGCTACCGGCGGAGCAGGCAAGGGCGCGCGTGGATCGTTCACGCAAATTGGCCGGATCGCTGACCCGTCAGAGCGCTTGGTGCGCTATACGCTGTCACTGACCCCGATTTATATCGGGCTCACGGCCATGCTTTGGGTCGGGTTGGTGATTGTGGGCGAAGTGCCTTACATCGCCTTGATACATGCGATGTCGACGCTGTCGACCTCGGGTATTTCGCCGATTGGCGGGCTTTATTTTGCAGCTTCGCGGTTCTGGGGTGAAGTGCTGATCATGTGTTTCTTCATATTTGCGCTGTCGCGATTGACCTTTAGTCGCGGCCTGATCGGTGAAAGCGACAGAGGTTTGCGCCGCGATCCTGAATTCATCACAGCGCTTGTGTTGATTGGCACGGTCACGTTTTTGTTGTTTGCGCGCCACTTTGTCGGGGCTGCCGAGGGGCAGACAGCGGCAAGCGTTCGACAGATTGCAGGCGCGCTTTGGGGGGCTTTGTTTACGGTCACATCGTTCCTGACGACCACAGGGTTTGAATCGCGATTTTGGGGTGGTGCTGCGACGTGGTCGGGGCTCAACACACCGGGCCTATTTCTAATTGGGATGGCGTTGATTGGGGGCGGGGTTGCGACCACTGCGGGTGGGGTGAAACTGCTGCGCATCTATGCGCTTTACCGACACGGCGAACGCGAACAAGCACGACTGCTGCATCCGTCCTCGATCGGTGGGGGTGGCAAGGACGCGCGCCGCATCCGCAAACAAGGTGCCTATATATCGTGGGTATTCTTTATGCTTTTCGCGCTCAGCATCGCGGCTGTCATGGTGATGTTGTCCCTAACAGGGGTCCAGTTTGAGACGGCAATCGTGCTGTCGGTATCCGCTTTGTCAACCACGGGCCCCTTGGCATCGGTCGCCGCAGAAACGCCGATTGCCTATTCGGGCATTCCCGATGCCGCCAAGGTGATCCTTGCAGGTGCGATGATCTTGGGGCGTCTTGAGACTTTGGCGATTATTGCCCTGTTTAACCCCGAGATTTGGCAACGCTAAGCACCCGCATCTAAAGTGTATTTTGGGGGTGGAAACTCTCCCATGGCCGCGACATACTGCATTTTATCCTAATTGGCCCATGTCCGGCCCAAATAATAAGAAACAAGAGGGTGTCGTTATGGCCGCCGATAAAGCAAATCTGCAAGATGCATTCCTAAATCACGTCCGCAAAGCCAAGGTGCCTGTCACCATTTTCTTGGTCAACGGCGTAAAGTTGCAGGGTGTCATCACGTGGTTCGACAGCTTTTGCGTGCTTTTGCGCCGCGACGGCCAGTCCCAGCTTGTGTATAAGAGCGCGATCTCGACGATCATGCCATCACAGCCAATTAGCCTTTATGAAGGTGAAGAATAGCATTGCTTGAACATGATCGGCCCCTCACACGGGCTTGGGTGTTGCACCCAGATCTGAAGTCCGACCAATCCCGCCGGGCAGCCGAACCCGCGTTGGAAGAAGGTGTCGCTTTAGCTGACGCTTTGCCGAATTTGGAAGTCGTGGGTGCGACCGTCGTACGGTTGCCGCGTATCCATCCCGGTAAGCTGTTTGGCAAAGGCAAGATTGCAGAACTCAAAGAAATTTTCCATGATGCCGAGGTCGAGCTGGTCTTGATCGACGGAAATGTCACGCCGGTGCAGCAGCGCAATCTTGAAAAAGACTGGGGCGTGAAACTTCTGGATCGCACCGGTTTGATCCTCGAGATTTTTAGCGACCGCGCGCGCACATCCGAAGGTGTGTTGCAGGTTGAAATGGCGGCGTTGTCCTATCAGCGTACGCGATTGGTGCGGGCTTGGACCCACCTTGAACGCCAGCGTGGCGGGCTTGGGTTCGTGGGTGGTCCGGGTGAAACCCAGATCGAGGCCGACCGACGCGCCATTGATGATCAATTGAATCGCTTGCGCAAACAATTGGCCAAAGTCGTGAAAACCCGTGAATTGCACCGTGCTGCACGTGCCAAGGTGCCATTTCCGATTGTCGCTTTGGTTGGGTATACGAACGCAGGCAAATCGACCTTGTTCAACCGCCTGACGGGGGCATCAGTTTTCGCCAAAGACATGCTTTTTGCGACGCTTGATCCGACGATGCGCAAAATCACGCTGCCCACGGGTGACGAGATCATCATGTCTGACACCGTTGGTTTTATCAGCGATTTGCCGACCGAATTGGTGGCCGCATTTCGCGCAACCCTAGAAGAAGTGCTGGACGCTGATTTAATCGTCCACGTCCGCGATATCAGCCATCCACAAACCGAAGAACAATCCAAAGACGTGATGAAGATCTTGCAAAGCCTTGGGGTCGCCGAAGAAGCTCCAATGATCGAGCTTTGGAACAAGGTTGACCTTTTGGATGGCGATGCGCGCGATGCTGTTCTGACGCAAGCTGCGCGCACCGACGATCTCTATGCCGTTTCTGCGATCACTGGCGAGGGGATGGACGATCTTTTGGCTGCTATTCCGGATAAGCTGAAAGATCCACGGAGCGAAGAACATCTTGCGCTGACGTTTGCAGACGGGCGCAAGCGTGCCTGGCTGTTCGAGGCGGGCGTGGTGACTGAAGATACGCAGACCGAAACCGGATATGCGATGACAGTGTTCTGGACCCAGCTTCAAAAAGAACGTTTCGTGCGGCTCTGAAGCGTCGGCCAACCGACAATCACACCAACGTTGCGAGCGCTGCAGGCTTTCTGTACCGTCAATCCAGATCAATCGATCAAGGGTCCGAAACGTGGTAACTGTATGGGCACCATAGCAGAAGTTTTCCGCGGTGCATGGGCATCCGCTATGTGGCTTGTCGGGGTCCCGTTTGTGAATATGCGCATTGTACGGCATGCGCAAAACAAAGACGAAGCACGCGCTATGATGAATGTGCATATTGCGAAATTCATTCAGCGATGTGGCGTAAAGATCGTGGTTGATGGCACGCCTCCGACAATCGATGATGTCTATGTGCTTTGTTATAACGAGGCGTCATTCATGGATGTCGCTGTGTTCCCGCTGGTGATGTGGCCCTACATTGACCGCGTTGGTGCCGCAGATATTTATGCCTATTTCCCCCATGGACGGGCCGCGATGGAGATGGCCGGATTTGAACTTGTTCCGCGTGGTAATCGTGCGGGGACTGATAAGCTGCTGGAAAAAATCGTTGCTGCGGTCAAAGACGGTGAACGGGTCGGCTGGGGTGGCGAAGGCCGGATTGTCGGAATTGACGGTGTGGGGCGGTTCAAGATCGGCGCGAGCCTGATTGCGATCAGGGCGCAAGCACCCATTGTGCCAGCGGCCTTCTTTGGCGGGCATCACATCATGCCTTTTCCATCATTGCGCGCAAAGCCGGGCACAGTCTATGTCCGTTTTGGCCCGCCAATCGCGACGGATGGGTTGGTCGAAGAAGATGCGCGCGCCTTGGCTGATCTTGTACAGAAAGTCTTTGCTGGTATGTACGAAGACTTGCGTAAGAAAGACGCGCAAGCCGCGAAAGAAGACAGACCCTAGTTCACAGGTTCCAGCACCGTCACACCGACCGCTGCGGCCCTTGCCAGATCAGGATCAAGCGACATCGGGATATATTCACCCCGCCGCCACAGCTCGCCCAGGTTATCGTAATGCCGCGACAGCGGATGCCCCGATTGACCTGTTGAGATGATAAACACCGAACTGTCCGGATCGGCAAAGTCATAGACGCCGCGATAGCCCGCCGCATGCACGTTCTGGAACGGATCAGGATCGCGTCCTGACGTCTTGGCGCGCTGCAATGTATGATCGCCGCCACTGGTTGATTGGCGGATGTTCACAACCCATTCCAGCAATGGCGTGCTGCCAAGGACAGGATGATCATGGGTCGCGACATGTGCATCGCCCCAGCGGACCGCCTCGACTGCCTCGCCGTGATTTTCGGCAATCCAGATCAGCGCATCGTCCAAAGACTGGCGTGCGATATCGGTGCAGGTTTCAACCGGAGCAGACTGGATCACGTCACACCAGATGCCAGCCCCATCAATATCGCGAAAGACGCGTTCGATGAAAATCGGGTCGACATGAGTGAATTCAGAGGCCAAAGGCCCCAGTTCATCGCGGATCAGGCGCTGCTGAAAGGCGCGCACCCATGCCGCATAAATCAGCGGTTCTGGCAGGTGTTCATTCATTTCACCGTTCCACGCTGACAGCAGACCGAGCGCATCTTGCCTGCGTCGTTCCGGTGTGCCCAAGGGGGCGGCATCGCCTGTGAACCACAAATCAGCACCCATCAGCGTTGAGAGAGTAAGAGCTGCAAAGCTGACCGTATCCAGTTGCGCCTCGATAAAGCTGTCGCGCGTGTGGACTTCGCGGGCTTGCATCAAACGGCGCCAGCGATTTATGCGCTGCGTGTCACCCCAGACATGGGTGACGTGGCGTGGAAACGGGCGATCTACTGTCTTGTTGTTTGTATTGCCGATGATGCCGCCTTCGGGGTCCAGAAACTGTGGGTTGTCTTCATAGGGGAACCGCCCTTGCCAGCGGTTTTCCGGAAGGTATCCGAACGAGGGCAGGCGCCCTTGGCTTTGATGGGCTGCATCTCGGGCTGGCAGCGCGCCAATCGTTTGCATTGCCACCCGGTTACGGTCCGCCAACGTCAAGTTCATGGCAGGGGCAATAAAGTCGCGGCCTGCGGTGATTGCGTCCTCGACAGACCGTGATTTCGTGATCGCAAGCGCTGCCGACATGGATGTGTCGCGTCCGGAAAGTGCTGTCCAAGCCACCGAAGCCACATGGCCCGCAGGGGTAATCGTGCCAAGATCATATTGGCCACGTGGCATAACAGGCCCGTTCGCTGTCCAACGCAGTTGCAGCGTCACGGCAGGGGCATCTTTCAGCCGGATAATACTGTCACGCGTGCGGAACGGCACCCAACCATCGGGGCCCCGATATTCGCTTGGATTTTCGGGGTTCACTTCTTCGATAAAGATATCTTGGTCATCGACTGACGCGCTTGTCAGGCCCCAACCGACCGTGTCACTGCGCCCCGACAGAATTACAGGCATACCTGGAATTGTGCCGCCGATGACACCACCTGATTCCAGCTCGAGCCGCGCAAGGTACCAGATTGAAGGTGCTGTCAGGCCCAGATGGGGATCGTTGGCCAGCAAGGTCGATCCGGTGGCAGAGCGTCCGGCACTGGCAGCCCACGCGTTTGACGCGCCACTTAAGCCGCGCGGGTTGATCGGCGATAGCGGATCATAAGCAAGCCGCATGTTTGGCATAAAGCGGGGCACATCCGGAACAAGGCTTGCGTAGGCAGGCAAAGCCGCAAGCGCGCTAGTCGGATCATCAGGCAAGATATCTTTGACGCGGTCGGACCCAAGCAACAACGACGTGCGCGCGCGCAGGACTTCTTCGTCAAGGCTCGATGTAAGATCAAGCGCCATAAGCTTCAAGATCGCAATAGAATCTGCAGGCACCCACGGTGAAACCGGATGATTGAACAGCCACATTTCAGGCGCACCGCGCCCGCGTGATCCGGCGTTTACAGCACCCAACCACGCGTTCACACCTGCGGCATAGGCCGTCAGTGCAGACTTGGTTTCGTCGGTCTGTGCGGCAACAGACGATACGGCAAGCGGGTAAAGATCATAGCGGCGCAATACTTCGTCGATGCCAAGTGTCCGTTCGCCAAATAGTTCGGACAGCCGTCCTTGGGCGGTGCGGCGCAGCATCGTCATTTGCCACATGCGGTCCTGTGCGTGGGCAAAGCCAAGCGCATAAAATACGTCGTCGTTTGTTTGCCCGAAAATATGCGGGACGTTGGCATTGTTGCGCACGATTTCTACGGGCGCCGTGATGCCCGCAACTTCGCGTGTGCCGCTATATTCAGGCAACGACCGCGACGCGAAATAATAGGCCAAGGCGATAGACGCGACGCCGATGACGATCAATGCAGAGGCAAGCCGGACAAGCCAGCGGAAGATAAATGCCATGTGGCCCTCGGGTCGGTGTTACGCCTCTGTTCTAACAGGACAGGGCCAGAGGACAAGTAATCCTCTGGCCCTGAATGCCGTTACCCGCATGAGGGCGCGGTTATCTTTCTGGGATCAATCCGCGTGGGCTAAACCTGAGGACCAGAAGCAGCACCAAACCCATCGTCAGCAAACGCATGTGGGCAGCGGATTCAATCATCCGCTCTTTTAGGTCACTGCCATCTTCAAGACCGCTGCTGAGGATATTCATCAGGCCAAGGCCCAGTGGTTCAACCTGCACCCAAAGCCACCAAATCAACATGCCACCAAGGACCGCGCCAAAGTTGTTACCGGACCCACCAACGATCACCATGACCCAGACAAGGAAGGTGAAACGCAGAGGCTGATATGTCCCGGGGGTCAATTGACCATCAAGCGTTGTCATCATTGCACCGGCAATGCCGCAAATCGCGGAACCCAGAATGAAAATCTGCAAATGGCGTGCGGTGACGTCTTTGCCCATCGCTTCGGCGGCGGTTTCATTGTCGCGGATCGCGCGCATCATCCGGCCCCATGGGCTTTTTAGCGCGTTTTGTGCCAGCCAAAGCAGGATCAGCAGCACGATTGTGAACAAGATAGCGTAACCCGCTTTGTTATAAAGTGTTGAGGCCACAACTGGTTCAAGACCAAAGCTAAGTGCACGTTCGACAAAGGCCGGATCACTCTGAAGTGAAATTGCATCAGGGACGGGGCTGTCCAGTCCGACGACGTTCTTAACACCGCGCGCCAGCCAGTCTTCGTTCTTTAGCACAGCGATAATGATCTCTGCGATACCGAGGGTCGCAATCGCAAGGTAATCGGACCGCAGACCAAGGGCCGTTTTGCCAATGACCCACGCCGCACCTGCAGCCAACAAGCCGCCAACTGGCCAGCTTAGGATAATTGGCAAGTTCAGACCGCCCAAATATCCGGTGAGGGCAGGGTTCACAGCCTCGACCGCCTCTTTGCCGGGGTCAAAGACACCGCGATAAAGAAAGAAACCGCCGATCAGAATAACCAGTGTTACGATTGTCTTCGTGCGGCCTTTGAAATGCTGCTGCGCCTTGACTGCTGCGACGACCGTCAAAGCACCCAGCGCCAGACCTGCGAAAATACGCAATCCACCAGCTTGCCATGCTTCTGGAACAGGTTCAGAGGACACCAGCACAGTCGCCAATCCACCAAGTGCGACAAAGCCCATCACACCGATGTTGAACAGGCCCGCAAAGCCCCATTGAAGGTTGACACCCAGCGCCATAATCGCGGAAATCAGACCCATATTCAGGATCAACAAAGCAGAGTTCCAACCTTGGACAATCCCCGTGCCGATCAACAGGACGGCGACAACGCCGAAAAGTGCGGTATCTTTGACAGCGGTATTCATACGGATTGCCCCTTGAACAGACCTGTGGGCTTGAACAGCAGCACGATAATTAGGATCGCAAAGCTGACGGCGAATTTGTAGTCGGTTGATAATAACTGGACGAGGCCATCGGGCTCGAGGTTTTCTGGCATCATATAGACCAGCACCTTTTTCCAGGCATAGGTGATGGTGACTTCGCTAAATGCGATCACGAAACCTCCTGCGATTGCGCCTAGCGGGTTGCCAAGGCCGCCCACGATCGCGGCTGCGAAAATTGGCAGGAGCAGCTGAAAATAGGTGAACGCCTTGAATGATTTATCCAGACCGTAAAGCACGCCCGCGGTTGTCGCGAGGGCGGCAACGATCATCCATGTGACCTTAACAACCCAATCAGGGTTGATGCCTGACAGCAACGCAAGGTCTTCGTTGTCTGAAAATGCGCGCATAGATTTTCCGGTGCGGGTCTTGTTCAGGAACCAGAACAGCAGCGCCATAACGATAAAGGCTACAACGACGGTCAACGCTTGCGTGGTTTTGATGGCCAGACCTTCTTCGAGACCGGTCATTTCCTTGAATTCACGCGCAGTGATGATGAAACGCTCACCATCCGCAAACTGAATATCACGTACACCGATAATAAAACGCACGATCCCGTTCATCACAAACATCACGCCCATCGATACAATCACAAGGATCACCGGTTTGGCCTTTTGTTCGCGGTAGAATTTGTAAACAGCCCAGTCTGTGCCTAGCAGCAGCAAGATCGTGGCACCAATGCCAAAGGGCAGGGCCAGTAGTGCAGTCGGCAGCGGCCCAAAGGTGATGCCCATGCTGATAAATGCGGTTGTGAACATGATCGTGATCGCTGTGCCAAAGGCCATTGTGTCGCCATGCGCAAAGTTCGAGAACCGCAAGATGCCGTAGATCATCGTGACCCCCAGCGCGCCAATGGCAAGCTGCGCGCCATAAGCCAGACCCGGCACGAAGACAAAGTTCGCGAAGGCGACGATTGCGTTTAGAAAATCCATCTACACAAGTTCCTTGGCATTAAGTGTATTATCAGTCGTCATTGCATCACCTCGCAGGTGCCCGTCAGGCGCGTGCCTGCGCGTGTATCAGCGTAGACAGCCGATCCGTCAGCTTGCATCACCATCATCACATCTGATCCGGCAAGCCCTTCGGCCCAAAACCCGCGCACATCGCCCATCATAATGGGTTCGGCAGGGAATTGGGCATCGCCCATTTGTACGGTAGTGATGCGGCGGCGCGGTGGTTCGGCCAAATCAACGGCAGGTGCAAATTGCGCACGGTCGATTTCAAACTGGACAGCCGTGCCCGATAAGTCGCAAGTGACGACTTCCGCAACTACGGGTCCGGCGAGAGTGGCACAAAGAAGGGCTGGCATTTTGATCATCCGCCCAAGAAGCTGCGGCGGACTTCGGGGTCAGCCAACAGTTGTTTACCCGTTCCGGTATGGGCATTGCGGCCTTGCACCAAAACATATGCTTTATCAGCAATTTCAAGCGCTTGGCGGGCGTTCTGTTCAACCATCAGAATCGGGATACCCGTACGGGCAACTTCGATAATCCGGTCAAATAATTCGTCCATCACGATGGGCGACACACCCGCGGTGGGTTCGTCCAGCATCAGAACCTTGGGCTGTGTCATCAGCGCACGACCCACAGCAACTTGCTGGCGTTGGCCGCCAGACAATTCACCAGCGGCCTGATTGCGCTTTTCCTTGAGGATAGGGAACAGATCATAGATTTGCGTCATCGTATCGCGAAAATCATCGCGGCGGATAAACGCGCCCATTTCAAGGTTTTCTTCGACCGTCATCGACGTAAAGATATTCGCGACCTGCGGCACAAACCCCATGCCTTTTACAACGCGTTGCTGTGGGGTCAGATGGGTAATGTCTTCACCATCAAGCCGGACAGAGCCTTGGTTGACATTCAGCATGCCAAATAAAGCCTTCATCGCAGTCGATTTACCAGCGCCGTTCGGGCCGACAATCACCGCGATTTCGCCTTTCTCGGCGGCGATTGTGCAACTGTGAAGGATATCTGGGCCTTTGCCATATCCACCCGTCATTGCCTCGCCAATCAAGAACGGCTCGCCACTGCGGGGTTTGCTGTCGCGCTGACCATTCTTGGCGGCAGAAAGCGTTCCTCCACCGGCTTTGGTGATTGAATGGTCTTTGTTGCCACGTGCGTTCTGGTAGGGATTATCACTCACGGGTTGATGTACTCTGCTAAAAATGGCGCATACGTCGTTAACGTATCACGCATCAGCGTTTGTTCTGTGACGTCTGCATGGTTGACATAGATATAGTAGAACGTCGCGGCAGAGCCCAATATGGCCCCTAACAGAATGGTTAGTAGGAATTTCATGTCGCACTCACCTTTTCTTTGTTTTTCAATCCGGTGCCGAGGTATGCCTCGATCACTTGCTCGTTTGCTTTGATCTCGTCCAATGTGCCTTCGGCCAAAACGCGACCTTCAGCCATGCAAATCACCGGATCACAAAGGCGACCGATAAAGTCCATGTCATGCTCGATCACGACGAATGTATAGTTACGTTCTTGGTTCAGGCGAATGATCGCGTCGCCAATGGTGTTGAGCAGTGTGCGGTTCACACCCGCGCCGACTTCGTCCAGAAATACGATCTTGGCGTCGACCATCATCGTGCGGCCTAGTTCCAACAGCTTTTTCTGGCCACCAGACAGGTTGCCGGCTTTTTCTTCCTTTAGGTGTTCGATCGTTAGAAACTCGATCACTTCATCGGCTTTGGCTTGCAAGGCGCGTTCTTCGTTCGCGATCCGCTTGCGGCCGAACCATGTGTTCCAAAGCACTTCGCCTGATTGATCACCGGGGACCATCATCAAGTTTTCGCGCACGGTCATGGATGAAAATTCATGTGCGATTTGAAAGGTCCGCAGCAAACCTTTGTGGAACAACTCATGCGGTGGCAGGCCCGTAATATCAGCGCCCATCATTGAAACACGGCCAGACGTAGGTTTAAGAACGCCCGCGATCACATTGAAAAGAGTCGTCTTTCCAGCGCCATTAGGGCCGATCAAGCCGGTTATAGAACCTTCTTCGATTTTCAGCGTTGCCCCATCAACAGCCCGGAAGCCGCCAAAGGTTTTGACCACATCTTCAACGACGATCATGATTTATCCCCTAGAGCACGTCTAACGCGCGCTTTGTTTGGCAGAACGGCGCGAGGGGTCCCCGCGCCGTACTTTGGTTAATCGATAGGATTAACGGTAGCCGATTGTCGAATATACGCCGTCAGCAAATTCGATTTCCTGATAGTTACCAGCAGATTCGCCTGGTCCGATCAGTTCAACCGCAGATGCGCCAACATAGTCGATGTCTGTACCAGCAGCGAGCAGCTCAAGGCCCTTTGCAAGTTCACCTGGCATGATTTCTACGCCTGGTGCGTTTGCAACGTCAAAGACGTGGTCTTTGAAATCAGCTGAGTCAGCCGAATTCGCAGCCTGCATCGCCAACATGATCAGCGCAGCAGCGTCGTACGATTCTGGTGAAAACGCGCCTGTGCCGTCAAAACCAGCAGCAGCAGCGAGCTCAACGAACTTGCCAGCGCCTGCGTTGTCTGTACCTGGGTAAGCACCGTACGAACCGTTCAGTTCTGCACCGAAGTTATCGTTCAGCACCGCACCGACCATGCCGTCTGGCAGGTAGAAGGTGTCAAACGCACCCGTGTCGAGTGCCGAGCGAATGATGCCCGAACCACCTTGGTCAACGTAACCCGCAACAACAAGAACTTCGCCGCCGCCGGATGCCAATGCGCCAACTTCTGCAGAATAGTCGGCTTTGCCGTCTTCATGTGCTGCAGTGATTGTGACTGTGCCGCCAGCTGCTTCGAATGATGCTTGAAACGCATCGGCAAGGCCCTTGCCGTAGTCGTTGTTTGTGTAGGTCAACGCGACTTCGCTTACGCCACGATCCTGAAGGATGTTCGTGATGATGACACCTTGACGCGCGTCAGATGGCGCTGTGCGGAAGAACAAACCGTCGTCTTCAGCGTCGGACAAACCGGGGGATGTGGCTGATGGTGAAATCATCACAACACCGTTTGCGCGTGCAACGTTTTGCAGGATCGCGCCAGTAACACCGGAACAGTCAGCGCCCATAATTGCGTTGACGCCATCGGATGTGACCAGACGTTCAGCTGCAGCGGTTGCTGCACCGGCGTCGATGCATGTGCTGTCGCCGCGCACAGACGTTACTTTTGCGCCGCCAAGAAGTAGACCGGATTCGGTCACTTCAGCCATTGCAAGCTCTGCGCCGGCGCCCATTGCTGGGGTGATGGATTCAAGTGGGCCCGTAAAGCCCAAGATCACACCAATTTTTACCTCTTCTGTGTGGCCGGCAGCAAACGCTGACCCTGCCATCATTGCAACTGCAGAAGTCGCCATGAGTAGTTTTTTCATTTTTATTCTCCCTAGTTGGATATTTTTATCCTGAAGGCGAATTTAGCAGGGAGATTTCAAAAGGAAAGTGGGAACCCTAGGTCATTTGGCCTTTAGAGGGCCCAACAGGAGTGAATTTTCCTGCATTGCTGGTCTGCGAGCGGTTCTTATGTCAAAAGACCCAACCGCACTAAAATGATTGTGCTTTAAATCGACAACCTTGCCGCATGGCTGCCGCGCTCGCGGTAAGGTGTTGTGTCGTAGTGCGACCGGTAGCACTTTGAAAAATGCGATGGCGACGCGAAACCACAGGCGAGGGCCACGTTGATCACGGTCATATCTGTCTGCATCAGCAAGTTCCGCGCTTTTTGCAGCCGTAGTTCCATATAGTAACGCTTTGGGCTGCGTGACAGATAACGGCGGAATAGACGTTCCAACTGCCGTGTCGACATGCCGACATCTTTGGCCAAAGTCGCAGGGCTGATCGGTTCTTCGATGTTTTGTTCCATCATCTGGATGACACGGCTTAGCTTTGGGTGACGCACACCAATGCGGGTCGGGATCGACAAACGCTGGGTGTCTTGGTCGGTGCGGATCGCGGAGTAAATCAGAATGTCGGCGACGGCATTGGCCAAGTCTTCGCCATGGTGATCGGCGATGAGTTTGATCATGAGGTCAAGCGATGCTGTGCCGCCAGCCGTTGTGATCCGGTTACCATCAACAACAAACACAGATTTGGTAAGCACGACATCTTCGAATTCTTCGGCAAAGCTGTCTTGGTTTTCCCAATGGATCGTTGCTTTTTTGCCGTCGAGTAGCCCAGCCTTGGCCATCGTAAATCCAGCCGTACAAAGGCCAGCAATTGTGACCCCGCGGCGTGCTTCGCGACGCAGCCAGTTTAAAATGCGTTTTGTCGTGGCTTTCTGCACATCGACACCACCACACAACATAATTGTATCGTCGCGGTCCAATTCCACCAGATCATCGTCAACTTTGAACGAGCACCCGTTCGAGCAGACAGCATCTTGGCCGCCTTCGGCCACGATTTTCCATGTGTAAAGCTCTTTGCCCGCAGTCCGGTTCGCGATACGCAGGCTTTCAACCGCAGCCGCAAAGCACAGCATTGTAAAGTCATTCATGAGCGCGAAAACAAAACGACGCGGCTTGCCGGTATGGTCTACATCGACAATATGGGATTCTAATGACATCGCTTTGGTCCGTTGGCAGGTATTGCGCAAAGACCTCAACAGGTTTGTACTTGGCCCACAAGAGGGAAAGCACCGCGCATAGCTCAAAGTCACCACTGATGCGTCGTTTTTTTACCATTGGCGCGGCCCGCAGCCCGCGTTATACGCAAGCCCTGATACCGCTAACCGATCCTGAATATGGAGCAAGACAATGACTGACTGGCAGAAATCTGACTGGCGCAAAAAGCCCCGCGTACAGATGCCCGATTATACTGACGCTGCAGCCCTGAAAGCTGCCGAAGCGCGGCTTGCCAGCTATCCCCCTTTGGTCTTTGCAGGCGAGGCGCGTAACCTCAAGGCAGAGCTGGCCGCGGTTAGTCGTGGCGACGCGTTCTTGCTGCAAGGCGGCGATTGTGCCGAAAGCTTTGCAGAGTTCAACGCAGACGGCATTCGCGACACATTCAAAGTGATGCTGCAAATGGCGATGGTCCTGACCTATGGTGCAAAAGTGCCTGTGGTTAAGGTCGGTCGCATGGCGGGTCAAATGGCCAAGCCTCGTTCAGCCCCGATGGAAACTGTGGATGGCGTGGAATTGCCAAGCTACCGTGGTGACATCATCAACGGTTTTGATTTCACACCAGAAAGCCGCATCCCTGATCCCGAGCGTATGCTGCAAGCCTATCTGCAAGCCGCCGCGACACTGAACCTTCTGCGCGCGTTCTCGACGGGTGGTTTTGCCAATGTGCATCAGGTCCACAAGTGGACGTTGGGCTTTACCGACGCTAACGAGGTCAAGAAATATAGCGATATGGCTGAACGCATCAGTGACACGCTTGATTTCATGCAGGCCGCCGGACTGACGACAGAAACCAATCACGAATTGCAGACTGTTGATTTCTACACCAGCCACGAAGCGCTGTTGCTGGAATACGAAGAGGCCCTTTGCCGTTTGGATTCGACCTCTGGCAAGTGGCTTGCGGGCTCCGGACATATGATCTGGATCGGCGACCGTACGCGTCAGCCGGACGGTGCGCATGTGGAATTCTGCAAAGGTGTGCAGAACCCGATCGGCCTTAAGTGCGGTCCTTCGATGACAACAGGGCATCTTAAGGCGCTTATGGCGGCATTGAACCCCAACAACGAAGCTGGGCGTTTGACATTGATTGCGCGCTTTGGTGCCGGATCTGTGGGTGAACATCTGCCGCGTCTGGTCAAAGCTGTCCAAGAAGAAGGCGCAAACGTTGTTTGGACCTGTGACGCGATGCATGGCAACACGATCAAGTCATCGACAGGTTATAAAACCCGTCCATTTGAAAGCGTGTTGCGTGAAGTCAAAGAATTCTTTGCAATCCATAATGCCGAAGGCACGATCCCTGGCGGTGTGCATTTCGAGATGACTGGCAAAGACGTCACAGAATGCACCGGCGGCGTGCGCGCTGTCACGGACGAGGACCTGTCGGATCGGTATCACACAGCTTGTGACCCGCGTTTGAACGCGTCCCAATCGCTTGAACTGGCGTTCCTGGTTGCAGAAGAATTGTCAGCCCGCCGCGCAAAAATGCAGCAGGCTAAAGCAAGCTAATCAGCCGTTGTTGACGACAAGTTTGAGGGCCGGATGCAGCAATGTGTCCGGCCTTTTGCTTTGTGCAGGCGCCGCATGGGGCAGGCGGGACGTCGCGAGTTTTAGCCCTAGGCTGTCATGCCGTATTTGAATTTCGGAATTAATCCCAAAGCGGCGGGGGCGCGATTGCGCTGCGTCGGGCGTCGCGAATGCCCCCAGCAAACGGGTCGTTTGACCTGCGTCGTCTTGCATCGGCAGCAAAAGCATCGCGCCGTGCAGTTTGGGGCGCGTCAATGTGCTTTGGGATACCAATGGCAGTCCCAAGATCGCTGGTTCTGCAAATGCAATCTCGATCAGGTCGGCGATTTTTTCATGGGCTTCGGGATGGAACAACGTCGAAAACGGCATCCCGCGTGCGTCCATTTTCAGCATCTCGAAGATACGCTGTCCGGCGACCCGAAACCGCGCGGTACCGGGTGCGACACGCTGCAAAATAAAGGCATGCGGCAGGGCATGGTCGATCTTGCTCGGGTTTAAATGATTGCGCGCAGGGATATGCCGCGCGTGGCGCAGGGTCCGCCAGTATTGCTCAAGGCTGGTCAGAATGGGATCGTTTAACGCGGGCGTTACGCGCGGTGTCCTTGTGTTGGGATGATCGATGATATCCATGTGCCAGTCCTTTAGGTGTGGTGTCGCAATTCTTGATTGAGACAATTTATTCCAATTCGTTAGAAAGTTTTTAACAAAACTTAACGCATTGAGCACTTAACAAAGTGTTAAAAGGTTAACAGTTGTCTAACGGGGCGCAGGTCTTGCCCCTGTGTGGGAATTGACTAAAGGTGCGCGTACCACCGAAAAAAGGTAAACCGATGACCCATTCCATGACGGCTTTTGCAAACCGGACAGGCAGCCTTGGCACTTTGTCTTGGAGCTGGGAAATGCGGGGTGTAAATGCGCGAGGGTTGGATCTCCGCCTGCGTGTTCCCGACGGGATCGGCGGATTGGAAACTGCATTGCGCGCGGCACTGAATGGGGCGCTAGGGCGCGGCAATGTCACGGTGAACTTGCGGCTTTCGCGTGAAGATATCGCAGGCACACTCGCGGTCGACGAAGCCCAGCTTGACGCGATTTTGCGGGCGTTGGACCAAGTGCAAGAGCGTGCTTTCGCGATTGGCGTGACCTTGGGCCAGCCCACGGCCGCAGATGTTTTAGCGCAGCGCGGTGTGCTGATCACCGGAAAGCCCGAAGATACAGGTGATGCGTTGGCGCAGGCATTGCTGGCTGATATTGCGCCATTGGTTGCGGATTTTGTCGCAATGCGCGCCAGCGAAGGTGCCGCCCTAGAGGCCGTTTTGGCGGCACAATTAGACCAGATTGCAGCCTTGACGGATGCAGCGGCAGATGCGGCGCAAGCGCGTGCCCCACAAGTCCGCGCAAACCTGACTGCGGCTTTGCACCGCGTCATGGAAGACGTCGCAGAGGTCGATGCTGCCCGGATTGCCCAAGAACTGGCTGTTTTGGCGCTCAAATCAGATGTGACTGAAGAAATCGACCGTCTAGAAGCGCATGTGGCGGCTGCCCGTGAGCTTCTAGGCAGTGACAAACCCGCCGGTCGCAAGCTTGATTTTCTGTCGCAAGAGTTCAACCGCGAGGCAAATACACTGTGTGCCAAGGCGCAAGCCGCGCCTTTGACTGCGATCGGACTTGACCTTAAGGCGGTGATTGACCAGTTGCGCGAGCAAATCCAGAACGTGGAGTAATACGATGTCCCGACGCGGTTTATTGATCATTTTGTCCTCGCCTTCGGGTGCGGGAAAATCCACGCTAGCCGGACGCCTGCGGGATTGGGACGACACATTGCGGTTCTCGGTTTCAGCCACCACAAGGCCGCCGCGGGCGGGCGAAGTTGACGGTGAAGACTACTATTTCGTCTCGGAAGAAGAATTTCGCGGCCAAGTCGATCAAGGCGACATGCTGGAACATGCGCGGGTCTTTGGCAATTACTATGGCTCGCCCAAAGCGCCTGTGAAGGCCGCGATCGAGGACGGGCGCGATGTGTTGTTCGATATTGATTGGCAGGGTGCGCAGCAAATCAAGAACTCTTCGTTACAAGACAGCGTGCTATCGATTTTCATTCTGCCGCCGTCGATTACGGAGTTGCACCGACGATTGATTAGCCGTGGCAAGGATGATGACGCGGTTATCGAAGGCCGGATGCAGAAAAGCTGGGATGAGATAAGTCATTGGGACGGTTATGACTATGTCTTGATCAACGACGATCTGGATCACACAGAAACGCAGCTGAAAACGATCATTGGCGCAGAGCGGTTGCGCCGCAGTCAACAGCCGGAACTGGTGGATCATGTGCGCACATTACAGTCCGAGTTCGGAGACCGAACATGAGCCTTTATACCCTCAATGATAAGTCCCCTATCGTCGCAGATGATGCGTGGATCGCACCGGGATGCTATGTGATCGGTGACGTGTCGTTAGAGGCGAAAACCTCTGTCTGGTTTGGCACGACGTTGCGCGGCGACAATGAACGGATCACCATTGGTGCCGGTACGAACGTGCAAGAAAACAGCGTCATGCACACCGACATGGGGTTTCCGCTCCGGATCGGAGCGGGCTGTACAATTGGCCACAAAGTCATGTTGCATGGCTGTACCATTGGCGAGAATACCTTGATCGGCATTGGGGCGATTGTTCTAAATGGTGCTGTGATCGGCAAAAACTGCTTGATCGGGGCAGGGGCGCTCATCACCGAAGGCAAACACATCCCCGACGGGTCGCTTGTGATGGGCGCGCCGGGCAAAGTTGTGCGAGAGCTGGACGAGACGGCGATTGAAGGGCTGCGGCGTTCGGCACTGAACTACCAAGAGAACGCGGCGCGCTTTGCATTGGGCCTTAAGCGTTTGTAATTGGTCCAGCTGGTAAAACCAAAAGATCGAAATCAATAGCGGGCGCTGCGTGTGCGACTTCTGCGCAAATGATTGTGGGATTTGGCACATAAGTTGAAATGGCGCGGTAGCGACCTTTGTATTCAAAACGCGCAAGAATGATGGCAACTTCAACGACATCAAAATCGTCGCCAACCAGCGGTGAAAGCACAATATGCGGATCAAAGTCGCGCAGAAGATCACAGTTCAGCCCGGCAAGATTACAGAATTGAAAATCTCCGAAGGCAAATGGCGCACGGCCTGCGCCACACCACCTTTTTGTGTCGCCTAAGACCAAGGCACGGTCTGAAATGATCTTTGGTGGCCTATGGATGTCGAAAAATCGTTCAGTTTGTCCTGGTCATTCTGACATCTT
>NZ_JAFMHR010000236.1 GCF_017854415.1 Yoonia sp.
ATACAAGGCACGCAGATGGAGCCGTCGCAGTCGAGCACGGTTTGTACGTCGTTGATGGTGTTCGGGTTGCCGTCGTCGCAGGGAAGCACGGAAGTGGTGCCGCTGGCACAATCAATGGGGGTACCCAGGCAGGGGACGCAGATAGAGCCATCACAGTCGAGGATGGTTTGCACGTCGTTGATGGTACAGGCGTTGCCGTCGTTGCAGGTAACAACCGAGGTGGTACCAGTGGTGCAGTCGATCGGAATACCCTGGCAAGGCACACAAATGACGGAGTTGTCACAAGCTTCTACGATGACTTCGTCATTTTCGGTGCAGGGGTTGCCGTCGTTGCAGGGCAAGACCACGGTATTGAAGCAGGTGGAAATAGGCGTTCCCTGGCAAGGCACACAGATTATGGTATTGTCACAAGCCTCTACGATGGCTTCGTCATTTTCGGTACAGGGATTGCCATCGTCGCAGGGCAAGACCACGGTGTTGAAACAAGCCGGCGGAGCCGTTCCCTGGCAAGGAACGCAAATGACTGAGTTGTCACAAGCTTCTACGATGGCTTCGTCGTTTTCGGTACAGGGGTCACCATCGTCGCAGGGTAAGACCACGGTGCTGAAGCAGGCTGGTGGCACCGTACCCTGGCAAGGCACACAGATACTGCCGTCGCAATCCAGGATGGTTTGGGTATCATTAATGGTACAGGCGTCGCCGTCGTTGCAGGGCACCACCGAGGTGGTGCCGTTGGAGCAATCCACGGGCGTACCCATACAAGGCACACAAACCGCTCCGTTACAGTCGAGGATGGTGCGCACGTCGTTGATCGTGCAAGGGTCGCCATCGTTGCAGGGCACCACGGAGGTAGTGCCATTGGAGCAATCGACGGGGGTACCCAAACAGGGCACACAAACCGTTCCATTACAATCGAGGATGGTTTGCATATCGTTGGTCGTGCAGGGGTTGCCATCGTTGCAGGGCACTACGGAGGTAGGACCGCTTCCGCAATTGACAGGCACACCGCCACCACAAGGGACACAGACGGAGCCGTCGCAATTCAGCGTGGTTACCGTTTCGCCGGTCGTGCAGGGGTTGAGGTCATCACAAGGCAAAGTCGTCGTCGGACCGCTACCACAGCCAACCGGCGTGCCGCCACCACAGGGGATACAGATGGAGCCATCACAATCCAGGATTGTCTCCGTTTCACCGGTCGTGCAGGGGTTGAGGTCATCGCATGCTTGCACGGTCGTCGTTCCCTGCAGTAATCCCGTACCTGTACAAGTAACTAAATCCGTCATGATGGTAACCATTATGGTATATTCATAACTTATTTGCCCACTCAATAAAGTATTGCAACCAGGATTAGAAACAGGTACGATGTCCACACTTAAATTGCCTCCAAAATCTGGCACAATGCTACCGTTGAGAGGGCTGCCCAAAGGATTTCCGAAATTGAAGGCGGGAGGACTTGTGCCAGGGGCGAAATTAGGTTCTGCTATCAAATTAGTACCCGGCGGACACGTGGCACCTCCACTGTATGCCCCACAGCCATAATAAAGATTGTAAAAGAGTATTGTATGGGGACAAGGACTACCACTATTGGTGTAGTTTGTAATATTGATGACGACCCTGATACCTGTAATCCGTTGGCAAGGGCCTGTGCTTGCCGGCAGAGTGAAATCGTGATGATAGCCTTGGCTGTGAGCTGACGTATTTCCAAGTCCAAGGAACGCTTTCCTGTCAAGCCCTATCATCGCATCTCCCTCGTCTTGGGTTAAAACTATTGGAATTTGAGCTATGGATTGGGTTGAAAAAATCAACACCAATACAAGCGTCAATAGGAAGCAAAGTTTGTTTTGGATATAATGCATATGATGTTAGTCAAGGCTTGTTAGCAGGTTGGATAAATCGTCATTTAATAAAATGTACGCCATACCTAAAATGATCAATTAGATTGAAACGACACGAAAACAGGGATATCACTACAGCCTGGCACAGTGGTAAAGATGCTAAACAGCTGGATGCATACGACCAAAACGCTAATGCCTGGACTACTGGCCGGCAGAACATTAATAAAATAAAATTATGCCGGAAGCCAAGATACACCAATAATAATCGCAAGGTTAGCCATTAATCTTGTTTTTTTACTGAAATACCACTACATCAACACTACATCAACAAACAGAAAGTACCAGAAAGCGCGGGTAGGTTGCGGCTACACCTCAAAAACGACCTCCTCCAGCGGAAACCGGAACCGTTCGCTGTAGACACCTTCGTCGGCAGGAACGCCGGTAGCGATGACCATGCTGATTTCTGCTGGTCGGGGGAGCTTGAGGAAGCGCTTGAGGCGTTTTTCGTCAAAACCTTCCATGGGGCAGGTGGCATAGCCTTCGGCTTGCATGGCGAGCATAAAATTTTGGGCGGCCAGGGCGGCGCTTTTGTGGGTGATGATGCGTGCGTTGGTGTGGGTGGTCCAGCGAACAAAAGGCCCTTGCATGCTCTTAACGGCTACCAGGATGCGGCGCAGGAGGGTCATCAGCCCGAAGGGGTCATGGAGGTAGAGCAAGGGGATATTGCGTTGGTAATATTCTACGGCCCGCTGATCCCGTTTGGTCAGGGGCGTCGAAAAGCTGTGCCGCATATTGGCCAGGATACGGCGGCTGTTCACCTTCCATTTATCGGTGCGGCACACCACTACGACCATTTCCTGGGCGGTGCGGGCCGCACTTTGGTTCATGCACAGGCGGGCAACTTCGGCTTTGGCCGCTGGGGTACGTACCCGAAAAAATTCCCAGGTTTGCAGATTGCTGCTGTTGGGAGCGAGTACCGCCAGGGCCAGGCTTCGCTGAACGGCTTGCTCATCAAAGGGTGCTTCTTCTTCGTATTTGCGTACCGCCCGGCGGGCTTTTACTATTTGGGCAAAAGTTGCTGCTTCCTGATTCATTACCAACTATTTTAATCGTATTTTACGAAGGTAAAGGTAAACCAATGGGGCTGCACCCGTCATTTTTTATTAATTTTAGTTGATGAATAAACACGTTTACACCCATTTCTGGAAGAGAATAGGCGCAACCCATCCCTATTTCGGCGTGCTGACGCATTCGGAATACCGGGTGGATGAGTTGGATGCCGACACGAAGGCGGCGTTCTTTGCCTCCGGACAGCAAACCATCGAGCGGACGGCCAGGATGTTTAATGCTATATGGCCCCAAAAAGGGTTTAATCCCGTTCACGCGCTGGACTTTGGTTGTGGAGTTGGTCGGCTTAGCCTGGCACTAAGTTCCTATTGCCAACAGGTAACGGGGGTGGATGTTTCGGCAGCCATGCTGGCCGAGGCGACCAAAAATGGTGCGGATCAGCAACGCGACAATGTGCGTTTTCAACTCATTCCCGATCAGGCACCTTTTCTAACCCAGCAATACGATTACGTGCAGGCCCACCTCGTTTTTCAGCACATTCCGCCCGCCAATGGCCTACTGCTGCTGGATCATCTGCTGAGCCACCTCACCGCTGGGGGCTTTGCCTATTTTCAATTGACTTACAATAACTTAAGCACCCCGAGCGGGAAATTCCGGCAATATATCCACTTTACTTATCCAGGGATTATCCGTTTTTTACTGGGACAAAAGGATTACGCTTTTCCAATGTTTGATTACGACCTGAATGCGGTATTTGCCCTGTTTCAGCGCCACGGGATCGGCCAGGTTCACCAGCGTTTTGGCACTTCCGGCAACCACCAGTTCGTTAATTTGTACGCGAAGAAAAAGCCGGCACCGCAGCCTTGATGCCGGGTGGTTCTGGGGTTGGATCTGGCTATTAAACGCGATGTTCAGCTGTTCATTCCTCGGTAAACTGCACCGTGCTTTGCCGCTTCCGGTTGACGAACAACTGGGTTACATCCGGCCGGGAATAGT
>NZ_JAFMHR010000050.1 GCF_017854415.1 Yoonia sp.
GCGGATTTGCAGCGGTGATGTAGCTAAAGCCCGCGAAAGCAAGCGCAGTCAGTCCGATCCCGACCAGCCCCGTAAATAACAGGTCAACTGGATGCATACGGTAAACGGTTGCAGGGGTAAGAACTTCGGCTGAATGATGTACTTGATGGAATTGCCACAGAAGTTCAACTTTGTGTTGCAGATAATGTGTGACCCAGACGGCAAGGTCGATCGCAAGTGCAACTACCAAAGTGTAGACTATCGCGGTCAGCGCGGAAGGCGCAAAAATAGCCGTTTCTCGCACCCCAAATAGCCGTTCTAGACCAACGCCCAATCCTTCGTAAAACAAGTGGCCAGACACTAAAAGCTGTATAACTACGCCATAATAGACAACGCCGTTGAAGAAAAAAAACAAATAATCCTGTTTGGCCGATTTATGAAACCACACTCTGGGATCAAACAGGTACCCGATCATGCCGCGTGAAATACCTTCCGGTCGTTCACTTTCTTCACGTGTGGAAAAGTAAATGTATGTTGCGATTGAAAGCACAAAGGCCGTCGCCAAATAGACATAGAAAATCCGTGCTGTTGGCACCAACGGTGCCATCCATGCCAACGCGGCACCGTCCAATATCCTCTCTACAAAAATTGTTTTACCCTCGATGTCGAATGACGATTGCTATGGTTAGTATTGCCATGCTCAAGAGTAGATTAGAATAAGTCAAGATGGCCGGAATAGGGCGTTTTTTAGGACTGTTAGTCCAGCGCAAACGCGTAACGAATGCCGAGTGTCTCAAGACCCGGGTTCAAATCCTGGGTGTCTGCGTTAGAGCGGTGATCAAAAAGCACGGCGAGTGTCGCGCCGTTGTCAAATTTATAACCTGCACCCAAGGCTGAACGGAATTGCAGTGCGCCGCCAATGTCTGGCCCATCCCCTTGGGCAAAGATGCCGGGCATTAAGGACAATTCAACAAAGAACGGGCTGGCGATCATATCTTTACTGGTCCACTTTGCGCCAACGCCAATCCAAAGGTCACCGTCTGTGGTGCTTGATGCGCCAAAGGTTGTGGCAAACGGCCCGTATGACTGGCCGCTATCATAGCCGACGTAGATCTCTTGGCTGATGGTGTTTTCTTGAAAAATTACATCTGCGGCTTGGATGGTAAACTGCGAAGGCGCAGTGGATTGCTGCAAACACTGCGTTGGGCAGTCATTGAGCGCCATATCACTTAATCCTGCTACGATGAAAAGTACCGCTAATGTGCCGTCCATGA
Source organism: Yoonia sp. (assembly GCF_017854415.1). GTDB lineage: Bacteria > Pseudomonadota > Alphaproteobacteria > Rhodobacterales > Rhodobacteraceae > Yoonia. The sequence goes on from NZ_JAFMHR010000050.1 coordinate 1,254, forward strand.
TGGATCCTTTATGTGTCAGGCGCGATCAAACCTAGGCCGCGCAAGTAAATACCAATACCCGATTCCAACAAGTCTTCGGGTGGAAAAGGGCTTTGTGTGCCAGGGTTGGCGCGTGCAAAAAGTTCGACCACCCCGTGGCTTAAGGCCCAGATATGGGCGCTAAACATCTGGGGGGGCGGTCTTTTTTCTGCGGGAATATGTTGGCTTAACTCTTCGGCGGCTTTTTCAAGCACGCCCATGGCGCGGGTTGCGACCTGATGCAGTTCTGGCGTGCGGTTGATCGAGATACCAGATTCAAACATCGCGATATAATAACCCGGATACTGACGTGCAAAAGCAAGGTAGGCGCGACCTGTCGCCTCGAATGCGGCGAGCGCCGAGGGCTGGCCCTTGCCATATGCTGCCTCCATCTGCTCGCTAAATAGCACATATCCTTGCTGGGCGGCGGCCGCGATCAAGTCTTCGCGGCCCTCAAAGTGGCGGTAAACGGCAGCCGGGGTCACACCGGCTTCGCGCGCCGCTTCTGACAGTGTAAAACCCGTCGGGCCACGCTTTTCGATCAACGTCAGGCAGCCGTTGATCAGCGCCTCGCGTAGATTACCATGATGATATCCGCGTTTAGTCATACCAGAGGTCGGGGCCTCCGATGATCTTATGGTCAATCGGGGCAAGGGCGCTTTGGTCTTTGTTTGCGTAGTCCAATTGTGACAACAAATGCCGGATCACTTGCACGCGGGCGCGGCGTTTGTCGTCCGATCGCACAATGGTCCACGGGGCCACATCAGTGTGGGTGCGTTTGAGTGTCTCGTCGATCGCTGCAGTGTAGGCGTCCCATTTGGGCAAACCTTCGACATCAATCCAGCTGAGCTTCCATTGCTTGAGCGGATCTTTTTCGCGGTCCAAGAACCGTTTGAGCTGCGTCGCGCGTCCGACATTGAGCCAGATCTTGATAAGGGTGATACCCTCGTTAACCAGCATTTCTTCGAATTGGGGTGTTTGGGCAAACCAGCGTTCGCGTTCCTGTGGTTTGCAAAATCCAAAAACATGCTCGACCACGCCGCGGTTATACCAGCTGCGGTCAAATACTGTCACTTCACCTTTGGCTGGTAAGTGTTTAATATAGCGTTGGAAATACCATTGGTCTGCTTCGACATCAGTGGGCTTGGACAAAGCCACAAGTTTTGCGCCACGCGGGTTCAGGTTTTCGCGGAAACGCTTGATTGTTCCGCCTTTGCCAGCCGCATCGCGACCCTCGAAAACGATGGCAATGCGCTGTCCTGTGTCACGCGCCCACGCTTGCATACGCACTAATTCGATCTGAAGCGCGGCGAGTTCTTTTTCATAAGCCGATCGTTTCCAGCGGCGATCATAAGGAAAATCGGGGTTCAATATCTGGCCTTTGCCAGCGTCATTAATTGCCGCACGGATATCATCGGGGGCGTCTTCAGCAAAATAACGGCTGATGCCACCATCGAATGGTAAATCCATGAAAACTCTCCCGCATATCTTTGCACATATATGGGGGTTCCGCAGCCAAAGCGCAATTCGGCAATCTAGTCGCGGATACCTGCACGGGCCGCGGCGCGATCAATAGCGCTGATTACGGCATCGGGGTCGGCGTGATGCGGCATATGTCCAACGTTCGTCAGTCGGGTCGTGTTCACTTGGGTCACGATTTTTTCGATCTCTTCTGCGTGGATGTGGATTGGCACGGTGGTGTCATCCTCACCATGTACGATCTCGATGGGCAGTGTCAGCTCTGGATAACGTTCTGAAAGCACCACAACATGCGGACGCGATGTGTTCACTTGTCGGGTATTTGCGCGCATGCTGGAGGGGCGCAAAGTAAGCCCAGCGCCGATGTAATCTGCGTAACCCACAGGTGCGCTTTGCGGCGCAAAGGTTGCCTGAATACTGCTGTCCACGATGGATTTAGGGACAAATGCGGAAATTGCGGGAATGGTCACAAGCCCGCCAAATGCGCTGCCATTCACGGTATAGTAACGGCCTAACCCCCCGGGCCACGGCATTGTCACACCTGCCATTGAAACGACGGCCGTAGCATTCACGGGGCTGTTCTGATCAAGACCCGCGACGGCCCAAGCATAGGATACGATACCGCCAAAACTGTGGCCTGCGACAATAGGGTCGGTAATTCCGATAATGGCTGCGGCCTCACGCAGCATAGCGGCCTGCGCTTGGGGGCTGTCACCTTCGGTTGCGGTCAGCCCGGTGTCCACGCCGGGCACTCGGTCAGAGTACCCTAGTCCCGGGCGATCAAATGCTGTCACCGTATAGCGATCCGTCAGTCGTCCCATCAGATCAAAGGTGAACTCGCGCAGATTGCCGCCAGCACCGTGCAGCAATATCAGATGCGGGCCGCTGCCTTCTTGGACATAGTGAATTTGCCCACCAGCAACAGAAACGAACTGTCCCAGCGGGGGATGGCTTTCTTCGGCCTGTGCAGTGCGTTGTTTTGCCCCCGCAGCCGTCAAGACAGCCCCAAGGCCGATTGCAATTGCAGAGATTGTAAGCATTTTAAGTGCCAATTTTATCCAACTCAAAATGGGTGGTCTGGTAAATCTGGTTAATCCAGTTTCCATATAGGAGATGCGCGTGGCTTCTCCACCTATTTTGGGGTTGTTCCGTTGGGTCATCGTTCGGATAGTAGTTCATTGGAACATTAATTGGCGTCCCACTGGCCACATCACGGTCGTATTCTTGCTTGAGCGTGCCACTGTCATACTCAAAATGGTTAAAGATATAGAGCGCGCGATGCGCCTGATCTTCGACCAAAGCGGGCCCCGCATCATCGCTTGTGATCAACGTGGTCAGACCGGTTGCCGCGTCAATCTCGGGTTGGCGCATTTCGGTCCAGCGGCTGACAGGGATCACGCAATCATCTGAAAATCCGCGCAAATAAGGTGACGCCGGATCAGTAATATGATGCCGGAAACAACCAAAGGCCTTGTGGTCTAGCATATGCTTTTTGACGCCGTGGAAATGGTTGATCATCGCCATGCCGCCCCAACACACGCCCATCGTGGAATGCACATGGGTTTGGGTCCAGGCAAAAACTTCTTCCAGTTCTTTCCAATAGGTCACATCCGTAAACGGCAAATGCTCAATTGGCGCTCCGGTGATCACCAGCCCGTCGAATTTTTCATCCTTAACCTCGGAAAACGGGCGATAGAATTCTTCCATATGTTCGGCAGCGGTGTTCTTTGTCTGATGCTCGGACATCCGGATCAGCGAAAATTCAATCTGCAAAGGCGTTGCCCCGATCAGGCGGGCAAACTGGTTCTCGGTCTGGATTTTCTTGGGCATCAGGTTCAGCAAAGCAATCCGCAGCGGGCGGATGTCCTGACGGGCAGCGGTATCTTCATCGAGCACCATAACCCCTTCGTGTGACAGAACGTCATAGGCGGGCAGGGCGGCGGGCAGTTTAATAGGCATGGGTCATTTCCTGATCAGAGGGCAGAGATAGGCGGCTTAGCTGCGCATCTCAAGGGCGTCAGCGATCATGCTGACAAAGCCCTCCGTATCTTTGACTTTTTCGACCGCGTGCTGTGGCACCGTGATACCCCATTTGTCCGCCATCGCCTTATAACGCGGCTGGCGATGCGCGAGAGCCTTTGCGAACGCCCAGCGAATAAAATCATCGGGGTTCACGCGGTCCGGGGCTACATTGAACTCGGCCAAGTAAGCTTGCCACGTCGCCAACAAAAAGACCGGATCATACGACATCGGTTTGGGTTCTTGATCGAAACGGCGGATCAACTCGGCTGTGTGGTCTTCGGTGCCTTCAATCCACACCAACAGCGTCTTTGCCGCCAGATCAGTTAAGATTGGATCGTCCGGATCGTCTGCATCGACCCATTCACAGATCGATCCACCCGTGTCGCAAATGAAATGCGGGTACTGGTACAACTCAACAGAGCGGTCGATGAAAAAGCTGGTGTCATGCAAAGCCGCGATTTCGGCTTGCTGAAACTCGTCCTGACGGCGGGTATATTCATCCCACGCCAGACCGCCCAGCGCCGGATCACCTGGTTTACCTAGGTAAGACGACATCGGCTTAAGATCATCAAACGAAATGTTTGAACCAATATAGATCGAATTGGACCGCAACAGTTCCCGCAAGAACGGCACTTTCATCGCTTCACGCTTGGCATTATCGGCGATCTTTTCGCCCATGTAGCGCGTGCCAATCCGGTAATCGATGGAATAGTGGAACCAATCGCCAGTGCTGCGCAGCATGGTCGACAGATAGGTCTTGCCCAAACCGGACATTGCAAAAAGCAGAACACGTTTCTGCGGGGCGTTACGCCATTCGGATGCGGATGCATAAATCATGGCGCTTTGGGTAACGGGCTGGGGCAAAACTATCCAGTGATTTTTGCCCCACCGTTCAGTTATGCGAGCACGGCAGGCCAGTTTGCATCAGCCATTGCGATATGGCCGGGAATGTCACGCGCCCAACGGCGGCGCACACTGGTTGAAAAGTTCAGGTAAAGCTTGTTGTCCACGATGCTCCACGCTTCTGGCACCGTCGGTGCGGTATAGCCTTGGCTGACTGCATAAGCACCGTATCCACCATATTGGGGTGCATAAGCGGCTGGTTCGGCGGCAAAGGTATCACGGTTGGCTTCAGTGCTGAACTGCCACGTCACGCCCATATAGTCATGGGTAATGGTCGGATCACCAGCAACGGGCGCACCATCGATGAAGTATCCAACAACATCTGTCCCATCAACAGCAATGCCGCCTTCGGCATAAACTTCGGGGGTGGCAGCGATTACGCGCGAAGCAAGTGCTGCTGCAACGGGTGCAGCAAGTGCAAGGGTTAGGACGTGGCGACGGGTCAATGACATAAGAGGGACCTCCAAGGGATCAATTGCGTTTGCTTGACCCTAGATGGGACAAAGTACTGCACAAAAGAAAGGGGCCACACAGACATGTGACCCCTTGTTGCAAATCGCTTCCATCATCATCTTGCCCAAGAAACTCCCGCCGGAGGCTCCTGCCATCAAGACAGTCTTGAACGTTGGCCAGTTAAAAACCTAGTTGCCGCGCCAAATCCAACCACCGCCCAAAACGCGCGAACTTTCGGGATCATAAAACACGCAAGCTTGCCCTGGCGAGACACCTTGTTCTGCCACCAGCAATTCGACTTCCGCCTCAGTGTCCGAAATCGGACGTAAAATCGCATCTGTGGGCGGACGAGTAGAGCGCACCCTCACTGCAATCTGACGCTCGCCCATATCGGTCAGCTTGCCGCCACCAATCCAGTTGATCTCGCGAAGCGGCACACGGCGGGTGGCCAATAATTCCTTGGGTCCAACGATCACTTGCTTTGTGTTCACGTCCAGCTTCACAACATAAAGCGGATCAGCCAAACCGCCGATGCCCAAACCACGGCGTTGCCCGATCGTATAGTGGATCACGCCTTTATGCTTGCCCAGCACATTGCCGTCGCTATCAACGATATCACCAGGTTCAGCCGCGCCGGGGCGTAGTTTTTCAATCACTGCTGCATAGTCACCGTTGGGCACAAAACAGATATCTTGGCTGTCAGGCTTGTCAGCGACGCTTAGACCGTACTTGCCTGCCAACGCACGGGTTTGCTCTTTGGAGGCGTGATGGCCCAATGGAAAACGTAAATAATCCAACTGGTCTTGGGTGGTTGAGAAGAGGAAATAGCTTTGATCTTTGGTGGGATCAGCAGCTGCGTGCAACTCTGCGCCCTCAACACCCACTTTGCGTTGGATATAGTGGCCCGTGGCCATGCAATCCGCCTCAAGGTCTTTTGCTGTCTCCAACAGGTCTTTGAATTTCACGCGCTCATTGCAGCGAATGCATGGCACAGGGGTCGCACCACCCAAGTAACTGTCTGCAAATTCGTCCATCACGGCTTCGCGGAATGTGTTTTCATAGTCCAAGACATAGTGAGGGAACCCCATGTCCTCGGCCACACGGCGGGCATCGTGAATGTCACGACCTGCACAACACGCACCTTTTTTCGCCAAGGCAGCGCCGTGATCGTACAGTTGTAACGTCACGCCAACCACATCGTAACCTTCTTCCGCCAGCATCGCTGCCACAACAGAGCTGTCGACGCCGCCCGACATGGCAACAACAACACGGGTCTGCGCAGGCGACTTAGCAAAGCCGAGTGAATTTAGCGGCGAATCAAGGGGCATGGCATGTCCAAAGGTTAAGGTATCAGAATGAAATATAGGAAAATGCGACCTACTCTCAAGGGGGGGGCTACACCACTCATTAATCCTGGCGCGCCATAACTACGAGCGGAGTGATCAAAAAGGGGTAAAACATGTATTTAAGAAAAGTTGAAGGACCGCGTTCTGTGACGCTCGCTGACGGCTCGATTATGACTCGCGCAGACCTGCCTGGCGAAAAAACACGCCGCTGGGTGGCATCACGCAAGGCGGCGGTCGTGCGCGCAGTGGAATACGGGCTCATTGCGCAGAAAGATGCGTTGGAGCGATATCAGCTGTCCGAAGAGGAATTCACCGAGTGGCAAACAGCAGTTTTACAGCACGGGGAGGCTGCGCTGAAAGTAACCGCTTTGCAAAAATATAGACAACCATAGGTGGAAACGTAATTCTCTGTCGAGGTAGTAACCTGTGGTTAACCATTACGCGGTTAGATAACTTTTATCGAACAATAGAGCGGAGAATTTTTATGCGTGTCTTGCTGGTTGAAGACGATCCAACGACCTCGAAAAGTATCGAACTGATGCTGACTCATGCCAACCTGAATGTCTATGCCACCGATATGGGCGAGGAAGGGATCGATCTTGCAAAATTGTACGACTACGACCTGATCCTGTTGGACATCAACCTGCCGGATATGAACGGACACGAGGTGCTGCGACAGCTGCGCCTTAGTCGTATAGATACGCCAATATTGATCCTCTCAGGGGACGATGGGACAGAAAGTAAGCTAAAAGGCTTTGGTTTTGGTGCAGATGACTATCTGACAAAACCCTTCCACCGCGAAGAACTCGTGGCGCGTATCCATGCAATTATCCGCCGCTCTCAAGGGCATGCACAGTCCATCATCAAGACAGGGCAAATTGCTGTAAATCTGGATGCCAAGACCGTCGAAGTTGACGGCAGCACGGTGCATTTGACGGGTAAAGAATATCAAATGCTCGAACTATTAAGCCTGCGCAAAGGCACGACGTTGACCAAGGAAATGTTCCTCAATCACCTATATGGCGGCATGGATGAACCTGAGCTGAAGATCATTGACGTATTCATCTGTAAGTTGCGTAAAAAGTTAAGCGAAGCGACGGCAGGCGACAACCATATTGAAACCGTTTGGGGCCGTGGATATGTTTTGCGCGATCCTGAACTGGTATCACAACGGCAAAGGATCGCGATTGGTGCTTAGCGTACTTGGTAGCATGCGTCTTGATGAACATGGGATGCATGCGATTGATTCACGGTCTGCGCTGGACGCACCGCGATTGCCCGCCTAATTATGAACCAGCGCCCTTTTCGGGGCAGGTTTCATTTTTAAGGGGCGAGACACGTGGTGGAGACAGTTCTTAAGAAACATCCACAAACAGGTGATCTGCCTGTGGAAATGCTGTCGGTTGGTCAAGCGCGCGCAGAACTCGCATGGCTTGCATCTGCTCTTGGCTCAGCGAACACCGCATATCACCGCGACGATGCACCTAACTTAAGTGATGCTGACTACGACGCTTTGAAGCAGCGAAATACAGCAATTGAAGAGCGTTTTCCGCAAATCAAACGCACCGATAGCCCAAGTGACGTTGTCGGCGGTGAAATCTCTGAAGGGTTTGGCAAAGTCCGGCATGCCGTGCGTATGCTTTCGCTTGGGAATGCCTTTAGTGACGCGGATGTCTTCGCGTTTGATGCGGGTATCCGGAAATACCTCGGGTTGGATGCGACCGCGCCGCTGACATATACGGCAGAGCCAAAGATCGACGGGCTTTCGCTCTCGTTGCGCTATGAGGGCGGCAAGCTGGTGCAGGCTGCAACGCGCGGCGACGGGTCTATCGGTGAAAACGTGACCGCAAATGCCCTTACGGTCAGCGATGTTCCACAGGTAATTACTGGCGCGCCAGAGATCCTAGAAGTCCGCGGCGAAGTTTACATGAGCCATTCTGACTTTGCGAACCTGAACAAACGCCAAGTGGAAAAGGGCGGCAAGACATTCGCCAATCCCAGAAACGCGGCAGCAGGATCGCTGCGGCAATTGGATGCTGAAATTACCAAAGCCCGGCCACTGAAGTTCTTTGCTTATGCGTGGGGCGATCATTCGGCACCTTTGGCCCAAACCCAGTCTGCCGCAATTGAACACCTGTCTGCGTTGGGGTTTTCCACCAATAAGCTGACCGTCAAATGCGATGGCCCGGATGCGATGATTACCCAATATAGCAAGATCGGGGAACAGCGTGCCGACTTGGGCTACGACATTGATGGTGTGGTCTACAAAGTTGATGATTTGGCACTGCAGGCGCGTTTGGGGTTCCGCTCGACGACGCCCCGTTGGGCGATTGCGCATAAATTCCCTGCCGAACTGGCTTGGACCGTTTTGGAAGATATCGACATTCAAGTCGGGCGAACCGGCGCGCTGTCGCCCGTCGCGCGGCTGCGGCCGGTCACGGTGGGCGGTGTTGTTGTGTCCAATGCGACACTGCACAATGAAGATTATATCAAGGGCTTGGACGGGAATGGTGCACCGATCCGCGGCGGCAAAGACATCCGCATCGGCGATTGGGTACAGGTCTACCGTGCCGGCGATGTGATCCCGAAAGTTGCGGATGTTGATTTGGCACGACGTCCCGATGATTCCGTCGTTTATGAATTCCCCCAGCAATGCCCCGAGTGTCATTCAGATGCAATTCGAGAAGAGGGCGACGCCGTAAGGCGTTGTTCAGGTGGCATTATTTGCCCTGCGCAAGCCGTCGAAAAACTCAAACATTTCGTATCTCGTGCCGCATTCGACATCGAAGGCTTGGGGGCCAAGCAAGTAGAGCAGTTTTATACAGACGGCTGGATCGCAACCCCGGCAGATATTTTCACGCTACGTACAAGGTTTGGTGAAGGGCTGCAGCAGCTTAAGAATCGTGAAGGCTGGGGCGACAAAAGCGCCTCTAGCCTTTTTGATGCCATCGACGACAAACGTCGCATCGGCTTGGCGCGGCTGATCTTTTCGCTCGGGATACGGCATGTTGGTGAAAATTCAGCGGCATTGCTGGCAAATCATTATACATCGTGGGCCGCGTTCGAGGCTGCGATGACCGCGGCAACCTTCGACACGGGTCCAGAATGGGACGACCTGATCAGCATCGACGGCGTCGGTGATGTGATGGCGACATCTGTCGTGACGACGTTTCACCAAGACGCTGAGCGCGCGTCAATTGACAGGCTGGTTGCAGAACTGGACGTGCAAGATGCCAAGGTTATGGTTTCAGACAGTCCCGTTGCGGGCAAAACGGTGGTTTTCACTGGCACATTAGAACGTATGACCCGCGCCGAGGCAAAGGCGCGGGCAGAAGCATTAGGCGCGAAGGTGTCTGGGTCTGTCAGCGCCAAAACCGATATTTTGGTCGCTGGGCCAGGGGCCGGATCAAAGGCCAAAAAAGCCGCTGATCTGGGCGTTCAAAAGATGGATGAAGATGACTGGCTTGCTTTGATCGGTGCCCTATGAGCGGGCGACCCGAGGTTCTTTTCCCGCTTTTTGCAGGATTAACCAAGCTTGACGGAATTGGCCCAAAAAGTGCGCAGTCGCTTGAGCAGGCGGGCGTTCTCAAGCCGCGCGATATTCTGATGACATTGCCCGTCGCAGGCGTTGATCGCAGCCGCAGGGACAGCGTAAAAGATGTCATCGCACCTGCGATTGCCACGGTTGAAGTTTTGATAGGTGAACACCACCCGCCGCGCACGCGGGGGCGGCCCTACCGTGTTTTTGTCGAGGATGCGCAAACCAGTTTCCAGTTGGTGTTTTTCCATGCGCGTGGCGACTACTTGCAAAAGCTTTTGCCGACTGGCCAGCGCAGGATCGTTTCTGGCAAAGTTGAGGTGTTCGACAATATCGCCCAAATTGTGCACCCCGATCATGTTCTGCCTGTGGACGAAGCAGATCAGGTTCCGGCGTTTGAACCGGTTTATCCCCTTCATGCCGGGATTACGCAGAAGGCGATGTATAAAGCCACGCGGTCTGCACTTGAAATGGCACCGAAGCTGCCGGAATGGATCGATCCTGCGCTGAAAGCACGCGAGGATTGGCCTGATTGGTTTGCCGCAATGACGGCGGCGCATAATCCAGTGACCAGCGCTGATTTATCCCCACACGCGTTGGCGCGCGAACGTCTCGCTTACGACGAATTGCTTGCACATCAGTTAACTTTGGCCCTTGCGCGGGCCGCATCGCGGCAAGCAAAAGGGACTGCGTCGGTTCCAACGGGGGCGTTGTCTGACAAAGTAATGGCCGCATTGCCTTACAGCCAAACAAACGCGCAGATGCGGGCAACGTCCGAAATAGCGGCGGATTTGGCGGCACCAGTCCGCATGAACAGGCTTTTGCAAGGTGATGTTGGCTCTGGAAAAACGCTGGTTGCACTAATGGCTTTGCTTGGCGTGGTCGAGGCAGGCGGGCAGGGCGTCATGATGGCCCCAACCGAAATTTTGGCCCGTCAGCACCTTGATGGGTTGCAACCCTTGGCGCACAGTGCGGGCGTTCGGCTTGAGCTTTTGACAGGGCGCGACAAAGGCGCTGCGCGTGTGGCCAAGTTGGCCGCATTGGCCGCGGGTGAAATTAACATCCTTGTTGGGACGCATGCGGTGTTTCAAAAGGATGTCCACTTTCATGATTTACGTCTGGCTGTGATCGACGAACAGCACCGTTTTGGCGTGGCACAACGCATGCAGCTGGGCGCAAAGGGACGCGCGGTAGATGTTTTGGTGATGACCGCCACACCAATTCCACGCTCTTTGGCGTTGGCGCAATATGGCGACATGGATTTGTCGGTTTTGGATGAAAAACCACCGGGACGCACACCGGTGCAGACGGCGCTTGTATCGATCAACCGCCTTGATGAAGTTGTAGAAAAATTGCGTAAAGCAGTCGCCGAAGGCAAGCAGGCGTACTGGGTTTGTCCCTTGGTGGAGGAAAGCGAAGTCGTTGATATGACCGCTGCCGAGGAACGGTTCAAACGGTTGCGGGCAACCTTGGGCGAGGGTGTTGTGGGGCTGGTTCACGGGCAAATGCCGCCTGCGGAGAAAGATGCGGCAATGGCACGGTTTGTGGCTGGCGAAACAAAAGTGTTGGTTGCGACGACTGTGATCGAGGTCGGGGTGAATGTTCCCAATGCCTCTATCATGATGGTTGAACATGCCGAACGCTTTGGTTTGGCGCAGTTGCACCAGTTGCGCGGTCGCGTGGGGCGTGGTTCTGCGGCATCGACCTGTCTGTTGCTTTACAAGGCACCTCTTAGCGAAACAGGTCGTCGACGCTTGGAGATTTTGCGCGAAACCGAAGACGGCTTTCGCATTTCCGAAGAAGACCTTGCCATGCGCGGGGCGGGTGATGTGATTGGCACTGTGCAGTCGGGGCTGCCGCGGTTTCGGATTGCTGATTTGGAACGCCAAGCAGGACAGATGGCTGTCGCGCAAACTGACGCGCGTAGGCTGCTGAACGACGACCCCACACTGCAAAGCGCGCGTGGGCAAGCGGCGCGGACCCTGCTTTGGCTGATGGAGCAGGATAAAGCTATTCGTTTAATTTCAGTGGGTTAACGAAATTCAGGCCTGAATGTTCACAAATGTTCTTAAAAAGTTCTTTACAGGGCGTTAATGATATGAGAACAAAGTAGCATAAGAACATTAAAGGAACATCACATGGCTGAAGAGATTAAATCGGTTATCGCACGGTCCCGCGACACAATTGTTGCAGATGCGGTGGGTGTTGCAGCTTTGATGGTCATACTGATTGTCGGATTGGCCTTACCCGGGCTGATCTGATTGCCTGACGATTTAGGTCCGGTCTACGACATTGCCCTGTCCCAATTTTGCAATGTTTGACCTGCCTGTCCTTGTCCATAGTGGGGGTTTTGCCTCTCCCCGTTGAACACCGGACCGGACCTAATCGTTCTTTCCTGCCGCCGCCATCCTGTCCCGGATGTGCGGCGGTTTTTTTATGCAGGGGTTTTATGTGTCGCCAGCGCGTCTAGCGTAGCATCAAAGGCAAGCATGATCGATGCATGTCGATTTTTGTATTCTTTGGCAGGCTGCAAAACTTCAAGATCGCCAAAAGGTGCGGCCGGAACTGGTCCGTCGGACTTTAACATCGCTAACAGCGCATCGCGCCCTTCGCGGACCTGCTCGACATTTAGCCCCACGATGTTTGATCCAAGGACTGCAGCCGTTGCTTGCCCCAATGCGCAGGCCTTCACGTCTTGGCCGTAGTCGGTGATCACGCCGTCATTTACCGTCACATCAACCGTCACCGTTGATCCACACAGCGGCGCGCGTTTTTTTGCCGTCGCCGTTGGATTTTCCAATCGTTCAGTACGCGGCATATCGGCCGCGAGTGCCAATATCCGCGCAGAGTAGAGTTTGATCAGATCGGTTTCTGCTGACATCGCGTTGCCCTTCGTATTTGTGACCTTTAGATAGTGCTGACAGTCGCACTTGCAAAGGTCTTTGATATGACATTCGATCCATCCACCCTGCGGTACAATGATGCGGGTCTGATCCCTGCCATCGCCCAAGATGATACAACAGGCGAGGTATTGATGATGGCTTGGATGAACGCTGAGGCCGTTGCGCGCACGCTGACCACCCGCAAAGTTACGTATTGGTCGCGTTCACGCCAAGAATTCTGGGTCAAAGGCGCCACCAGCGGTCATACGCAGGAACTGGTAGATTTTCGCGTTGATTGCGATCGCGATTGCCTGCTTTTAAAGATAAATCAGGTTGGGCCTGCGTGTCACACGGGGCGTCGAAACTGTTTTTACACTGCTATCCTTGATGGCAACGAGGTCACTTTGACCGCACCAATGACTGATTAATCCACAAAGCCTATCAAATGTCGAATGTCCTGCGGTGTCGCACCTTCAGCGCGGTATTTCGCGAGCGCTTTGGACTTGTCGATTTTGGCGAGGCGCTTGCCATCCTCGTCAGTGATCAATGCATGATGATGATAAGTGGGGGTCGGATAGCCCAACACGCGTTGCAATAGCACATGCAGCGGGGTTAGTGCTTGCAGGTCGGTCCCGCGGACAACATGGCTGATGTTCTGGCGCGCATCGTCATGCACGCAGGCCAGATGGTAGGCAGGGTCGCCAGTTTCTTTGCGGCGCAAAACGGGATCGCCAATATTCTGTAAAAGGTGATGGGGGCTAACTGCGATGTCTTTTGCAGCGTTCACGCCGGTTTCTGTATAGGTCATCTGGCCACTGATCTGGGCAAGTGCCTTTCCCAAATTCAACCGGAACGCGTCGCCAGCAACCGCATCGGGCAAACTTCGGTGTCGACAAGTGCCTGGATAGATCATCCCTTCAATCCCCGAAACTGCGCCAGCGTCGATGATGTCACGACGGGTACAAGAACAAGGGTAAAGCAGACCCAACTCTGCAAGCTGTTTCAAGACACGTTCATAATTTGCGCCATGCTCGGATTGCCGCAACACAGGTTCCGGCCACGCCAGACCCAGCCATGAAAGATCTTCGTAAATACTTGCTTCGTGTTCTGGCCTGACCCGCGTGCTGTCCGTGTCTTCGATCCGCAACAATGCCGTTCCGCCAAGGTTCTTGGCAATCTGCCAAACGGTCAGTGCGGAATATGCATGGCCCAGATGCAGCGGTCCCGTGGGCGAGGGCGCAAAACGTGTGATCATAAGGTGCGCAGCATGATCATTTTAGACCTCAATCACTCGGCGGCTGTGTCCAGAACGGTTTGCCCCAGCCATGCCTGCCAGTCGATCTTGGCCCGATCAGTGTAGGCCTTATAGCGTTCTTTGCGGCCACGACGCCCGCTTTTCACACCGTCAAGCGGCGGGAACAGTCCGAAGTTCACGTTCATCGGCTGGAACGTTTTTGCGTCGGCCCCGCCAGTAATATGTGTAACCAATGCACCCATCGCAGTCGTATTTGGTACGGCGTCCAGCGGTTTACCTGTCAGTTCGGCGACGGCCATGCGACCTGCCAACAACCCCATTGCGGCACTTTCCACATATCCTTCGACGCCAGTGATCTGGCCTGCAAAACGGATGTTGGGCTTGGAGCGCAGGCGCATTTGATCGTCCAGCAGTGTGGGCGAATTGATGAAGGTGTTGCGGTGGATGCCACCAAGACGGGCAAACTCAGCATTCTCTAACGCAGGAATCGTTTTAAAAACATCCTTCTGCGCGCCGTACTTCATCTTGGTTTGAAAGCCGACGATGTTATATAATGTCCCAAGCGCATTATCGCGGCGCAGTTGGACAACGGCATATGCTTTGTTCTGTGGATCATTGGCGTTCGTCAAACCAACGGGCTTCATCGGACCAAAGCGCAGTGTTTCACGGCCGCGTTCGGCCATGACTTCGATCGGCAAACAACCGTCAAAGTATCCTGCCGTTTCGCCTTCTTTGAACTCTGCCTTGTCAGCGGCCAAAAGTGCGTCGATGAACGCCTCGTATTGGTCTTTGTTCATTGGGCAGTTGAGGTAAGCAGTACGCTCGGCTTCGGTTTCGCCTTTGTCGTAACGTGACTGCATCCAAGCGACATCCATGTTGATGCTGTCGTGGTAAACGATAGGGGCGATGGCGTCGAAAAACGCGAGTGCCTCTGCGCCAGTCTCTGCCTGAATTGCTTCGGCCAACGGACCAGAGGTCAGCGGGCCTGTGGCGACAATCCAAAGTCCTTCCTCGGGAAGCGCAGTAATTTCTTCATAAGAAACAGAAATATTGGGATGTGCCACCAAAGCCGCAGTGACACTTTCTGCAAACGGATCACGGTCTACAGCCAACGCACCTCCGGCAGGTAGCCGATGCTGATAGGCGGTTTTCATGATCAAACCGTCCGCTTGGACCATTTCCCAATGCAACAGTCCTACGGCATTTTGTTCGTGATCATCAGAGCGGAACGAATTGGAACAAACCATTTCGCCCAAGTTGCCCGTACGATGCGCAAAGGTTGCGACCTTGGGGCGCATTTCGTGAATGACCACTTTGATGCCCGCATTTGCGGCCTGCCAAGCGGCCTCTGATCCGGCCATTCCGCCGCCGATGATATTGAGTGTGTTTTGCATGACGCTGATGTAGTGCGCAGCACGTCAAAAGAAAAGGCCCCGCGTTTTATCGCGGGGCCTAACTTTTATTCTGTAACAGGGTCTGCGTCGGCGTCAGGCTCTTCTTCGCCTTGGTCCGCAATCCACGCGACGCTCACGACTGTTTCGCCCTTGGCGGTGTCAAACACCTTTACGCCGCCAGCACCGCGTGACCGGAATGAAATTCCTTCGATAGGGACACGAATGGACTGTCCGGTTGAGGTGACAAGCATGATCTGATCAGACATTTCGACAGGGAACGATGTGACCAGCGGCCCGCCGCGCATCGCCTTATCCATCGCAGCCACACCCATACCACCTCGTCCGCGCACGGGATAATCATGGCTGGATGACAATTTGCCCGAACCTTGCGCGGTAATCGTTAAGATCAGGTTCTCTACGGCTGACATTTCAGCATAGCGTTCTGGGCTAATGCGACCGGGAACTGCGTCTTCTTCGTCATCAACTTCGGCATCATCAGCAAGACCTGCCATTGCGCGGCGCATTTTTAGATATGCGGTACGCTCCTCTGCTTCGGCCTTAAAGTGACGGATGATGGACATTGACACAACTTTGTCGTCGCCCTGCAACCTGATCCCGCGCACACCCACGGAACTGCGCGAGTTGAACACACGCACATCGGTCGCAGGAAAGCGGATCGCGCGACCTGAATCCGTGACCAACATTACATCGTCATCATTGGATGCAATGCGGGCATTTATAAGTGTTGTTTCAGCATGTTCGTCCTCGAACTTCATCGCGATTTTACCGTTACGCATGACGTTGGTAAAGTCTGACAGCTTGTTGCGACGTACAGTGCCGGCCGAGGTTGCAAAGACGACCTGCAGGTCGTCCCATTCTTCCTCTGGGCGGTCCACTGGCATGATTGCCGCAATCGAAACACCTTGCGGAATTGGCAAAATATTGACGATCGCCTTGCCCTTTGCAGTCCGGCTTCCGAGTGGCAAACGCCATGTCTTGAGTTTGTAAACCATGCCGTCGGTCGTAAAGAACAACAGCTGCGTATGGGTGTTGGCCACGAACAGTGTCGTGACGACGTCTTCTTCTTTGGTGGCCATCGACGACAGGCCTTTGCCGCCGCGACGTTGCGCGCGGAAATCGGCCAATGCTGTTCGTTTGATGTACCCACCAGAGGTCACGGTGACGACCATGTCCTCTTTTTCGATCAGGTCTTCGTCTTCCATGTCGCCCGACCAATCCACAATCTCGGTACGGCGCGGAACGGCGAATAGATCGCGGACTTCGGTCAGCTCATCACGGATAATCTGCATGATCCGTTCACGAGAACCCAGAATCTCAAGGTATTCGCGAATTTTACCTGCGAGTTCCTTCAATTCGTCCGTGACTTCTTTGACACCAATCTGGGTCAGACGCTGCAGGCGCAATTCTAGAATGGCGCGGGCTTGCGCCTCTGACAAATTATATGTGCCATCTTCATTGGCCGGATGTGTCGGATCATCGATGAGTTTGATATATTCAAGGATAGCTTCGGCGGGCCACCGACGCGTCATCAGCTTTTCACGCGCGGTCGCGGCATCAGCGGAGGACCGGATGGCGGCGACGATTTCGTCGATATTGGTCACGGCAACAGCCAAACCGCACAAAAGATGCGAACGTTCACGCGCTTTGCGCAATTCAAACGCGGTGCGGCGTGCAACAACGTCTTCACGGAAGTCCACGAAGGCGGTCAGGAAGGCGCGTAGCGTCAGTTGTTCAGGCTTGCCGCCGTTCAATGCCAACATGTTGCAGCCGAAATAGGTTTGCATCGGTGTAAAGCGGAACAATTGGTTCAAAACGACCTCTGCGGTCGCATCACGCTTGAGTTCGACAACAACCCGCACACCATTGCGGTCAGATTCGTCTTGGACGTGGGCAATGCCTTCGATCTTTTTATCGCGGGCGGCTTCGGCGATCTTATCGATCATCGACGCTTTGTTCACCTGATAGGGAATTTCATTGATAACAATAGCATAGCGGTCTTTGCGGATCTCTTCGACGACGGTTTTCGCGCGCACAATGACCGAACCGCGTCCTTCAAGATACGCTTTACGCGCACCTGCACGGCCAAGAATCAACGCACCTGTCGGAAAATCGGGCGCCGGGATGTATTCGATCAAATCCTCGGACGTCATGTCAGGCGTATCAATCAGGGCGAGGGTCGCATCGATGACTTCACCCAGGTTATGGGGCGGAATATTGGTTGCCATACCAACAGCAATGCCGCCAGCCCCATTGACCAGCATATTTGGATAACGGGCGGGTAGGACGGTCGGCTCGCGGTCTTTGCCGTCATAGTTGTCTTGGAAATCAACGGTGTCTTTGTCGATATCGGCCAGCAAATACGTGGCAGGCTTGTCCATGCGTACTTCGGTGTAACGATAGGCCGCCGCACGGTCCCCATCCATGGAGCCAAAGTTGCCTTGGCCGTCCAGCAGCACCAGCGACATCGAGAAATCCTGCGCCATACGCACCAGCGCATCGTAGATCGCACTGTCGCCGTGCGGGTGATATTTACCCATGGTTTCGGCCACAGGTCGCGACGATTTGCGGTAGGGTTTATCAGGCGTGTTATTGGTCCCGTGCATCGCAAAAAGAATGCGGCGGTGGACCGGTTTTAGGCCGTCACGCAGGTCTGGAATAGCGCGACTGACGATCACGCTCATCGCGTAATCAAGATAGCTGGTCTTCAGCTCGTGTTCGATCGTAACAGAAGGCCCGTCGTGCACGGCACGTACAGGCAAGTTTTCTTCTTCGTTTTCAGGTGTTTCTGGAGTATCGTTCACGTGATCCGCCCGCGCTTAGTGCATTGCTATATTTTGTT
>NZ_JAFMHR010000051.1:0-3009 GCF_017854415.1 Yoonia sp.
ACCAGCAAGGTGTAAAAAGCGTTTTCCCATGGGACAAACAATATCGTTCCGGCCATTAACTTGACGGCGCCTGCCCCCATGCCACCGATCGCGAACATGATCAGGCCAAACACAAACACGCCAGCAGAAAGCGCCAATTGCCAATATAATCCAGCGCGGTCGTCAGCCAGAACCAAGACCGACGCAAAAATCACAAACGGTAAAACACTCAACCAATTGGGAATGCGACCAGTTCTGATTTCCAGCGCCATCGCCGAAATCAAAATAGCGGCCATGGCGAATGTTGCGTATTGCGCGATCATCGGGGCGTTCCTTTACCAAGTCTTAGGACCGCTTATGGCAAACAGATGACCCTAAGACACCCCATGGCTTTGCAGAAAACTGACAAGTGCGGCAGTTGAGCCATCTTTGCCACCAGTGCCGACTTGCCCTTCGACCACTGGTTGCAATGCTGTGGCCAATTCCTTGCCCAACTCTACCCCCCATTGATCATAAGAATTAATACCAAGCACAACGCCCTCGACGAACACACGGTGCTCATAGAGCGCCACAATCTGCCCCAGTACTTCAGGGGTCAGCTGTGGATATGCGATCGTTACAGAAGGCCGGTTGCCTTTGAACACGCGGTGGCGGGCTTGGCGGTCCAGTTCTGCGCCTTCGAATTTTCCGTCCAGTTTCGCACGGGCTTCATCCAAAGTACGCCCCCGCATCAAGGCTTCGGATTGGGCAAGGCAGTTGGCGACCAATAGCTGATGTTGGTGATGCAATGCGTCTTCGTGGCCGCGTGCGGCGACAAGGAATTCACACGGGACCACACGGGTGCCTTGGTGGATCAATTGATAGAACGCGTGCTGGCCGTTTGTACCCGGTTCGCCCCAAACGACCGGACCACTGTGCACGGTCAAATCCGTGCCGTCCATCGCGACACTCTTGCCGTTACTTTCCATCTCAAGCTGTTGAAGATAGGCCGGTAAACGATTGAGAAGGTTATCATAAGGCAATACAGCGCGCGTGGTATATCCGCAAATTTGGTTGTGCCAGATCCCCACAAGCGCCAGCATCGCAGGCAAGTTCTCTTGCCAGTCGGCGGCCTGAAAATGGCGGTCCATGTCCTGCGCGCCGCGCAAGAACGCACGAAAAGCGTCCGGCCCCACGGCGATCATCAGCGACAGACCAATCGGACCCCACATCGAATAGCGGCCACCAACCCAGTCTTCAAAACCGAACACACGGGATGGATCGATACCGAAAGCGGCCGTCTTATCAGCAGCTGTAGACAAAGCCGCAAACTGCGCACCTGTATCGGTGACCGTGTCGCTCATCCAAGCTTGCGCCGTACGCGCGTTCGTCATGGTTTCAATCGTTGTGAACGTCTTTGAGGCGACAATCACAAGTGTAGTCGCCGGATCACAGCCGCGTAAAACGCCCGCAATATCAGCAGGATCAACGTTGCTTACAAAATGGCAGCGCGGTCCATCATGGTAAGGTGCAAGTGCTTGGACAGCCATCGCAGGCCCTAGATCAGAGCCACCAATGCCGATATTGACCACATCGGTGATCTTACCGCCCTGCCCTTGAAATACGCCATCACGCACGTCACTGGCAAAGCTGCCCATGCGTGCCAAAGTCTCTAACACGTTCGGCATAACGTCCTGCCCGTCGACAAAGACGGGACCGCCATCAAGATTACGCAACGCGGTGTGCAAAACAGCACGGCCTTCGGTTTCGTTGATCGGCTGGCCCGCAAACATCGCATCACGTTTTGTCGCCACGCCAGAGGCATCCAACAAAGCGAGCAATAGCGCACGCCCGTCTGCGTCTATATTGGTCTTGGCGTAATCAAGGCGCATATCGCCCATTTGCGCCACGAAATCAGCAGCGCGGGCCTCATCGACCAGATCGGCAAAACGACGGTCCGCGACTTGCGCGTGATGCGCCTTGAGTTTGTCCCACATGCTTAACGCTCCGCCCAATGCACGATTGATCCGTTTAAAATTGCAGCGACTGGTGCTTCTTGCGCCGACAGATGCCGCGCACGTTCCAATGCCGCGCGTTTTTCACCGCCAACAATCACGATGTGGCGGCTCATTGCCGATTTTAGAACCTTCGCGGACAGCGTGATCCTCGGCTCTGGCGCACCGGGGGCACGCATTGCCACCAACAGATCATCACCGTGCAAGGCATGATCCAATTGGTCCGCCCCCGGAAAGATCGACGCCGTGTGCATATCTGCGCCCATTCCCAACAACATGACGGAAATCGGCAATTCAGGCGCTAGCGCTGCCGCCAATTCCGGCAGTTTTTCTTCAGGTGTTTCCGCGTCCGCATAAAGCGGCAGGTAAGTCGCGCCCGCTGCCCGTTCAATAAGCAAACGTTCGCGCAACAACCGCGTATTGGAACGTGGGGACGTTTCCGGAACCCAACGCTCGTCCGTGAGCATCACGCGTACCCGTCCCCAGTCCAGATCGACGGCGCACAGGCTATCGAATATTGGGCCGGGTGTGGTGCCGCCCGGGACGGCAAGCGACGCGTAATCATTGCCAAGCAATGCGTTTTCCAACTCACTTGCCAAGATATCAGCAAGGTCCATCATCATCATTTCAGAATCTGGGTATTCAACAATTTTCATAACGTTATCCTTTCATAAAGGCGTTTTCATGCGGCAGATCAGCCCTTGATCTCGCGCCACTTACGTCCGTCACGGTGCATCAACATCATCGCATCCTCAGGTCCGGCAGACCCCGCGTCATAGATTTTGGGTACGTCATTGCGAGCTTCCCAACCTTCAATCAGCGGATCGGTCCATGCCCATGCCGCTTCGACCTCGTCGCCGCGCATGAACAGGGTTTGGTTGCCGCGAATAACATCCATGATCAGCCGCTCGTAGGCGTCGGTCACGTCTTCTGCATCTTCGCCCAATGCATCTGCAAATGTCATGTCCAAAGGCACATCAATCAGACGCATACCACCCGGACCAGGTTCTTTGATCGTGACCTGCAAATCCATGCC
>NZ_JAFMHR010000051.1:3409-15427 GCF_017854415.1 Yoonia sp.
TGGACCATATCGCGCATCGCGCCAGAGCGGTCATAATACGCCCCGCGCCCACCAACACCGACGGTTTCGGCAACTGTGATTTGGATGTGATCGACGTAGTGATTGTTCCAAAGCGGTTCGAACAGGACATTGCCGAAACGAACCGCCATCAGGTTTTGCACCGTCTCTTTGCCCAAATAATGGTCGATACGGTAGATTTGGCTTTCATCAAAATGTTCGGCCAGCGTTTTGTTCAACGCGCGCGCACTTTCAAGATCGCGACCAAATGGCTTCTCGACCACGATCCGGCTTTTTGCGTTTGCAATTTTATTGGTATGCAGTCGTTCCGCCAAAGAGCCGAACAATGAAGGTGCCACTGAAAAGTAGAACGCCTGCACGACATCCTGGCGCACCAAACCTGCTAACTGCGCCCAACCGCCATCGCCTTTGGCGTCAATTGCCACGTAATCCAGACAAGCCAGAAATGCGTCTAACCCTTTGGCATTGCTTTTCTCTTCGCCGCCAAATTCGGCCACTGCTCCCGCGATCATCTCGCGGTAGCCATCCCCGTCCAAATCAGAACGCGCCGCGCCAATGATCCGCGACCCTTCGGGCATTTGCCCAGACAAGAAACGACGGAATAAGCCGGGCAAGATTTTGCGGCGGGCCAAATCGCCCGTTCCACCAAAAATAACCAGATCGAATCTATCGACCGGAATGACGCGTGAGACCATGAGTATTTTCCCTACGGAGTGGGCGCGTTAGCGCTAACGCCGGTTACCTACCCCGATGCTTACCGCAAGTCTAGCACCAGAACGCGGCTTATGCCTCCAGTTCGGCATCCCAATAGAGAAAATCCATCCAGCTTTCGTGTAAATGGTTCGGCGGAAACTTGCGGCCGACATTGTGCAACTGCTCTGACACTGGACGGCGGGGCGGTTTGCGCAAGCTCATCCCGCATTGCCGCAACGACCGCGATCCCTTGCGCAGATTGCAAGGGCTGCAGGCTGCGACCACATTTTCCCAGCTGGTCACACCGCCACTTGCGCGCGGCACGACGTGATCGAACGTCAAATCACCGTTTGTCCCGCAGTATTGGCACGTAAACTCGTCTCGTAGAAACAAGTTAAAGCGGGTGAACGCGACCTGCGTCTGTGGTTTGACATAGTCCCGCAACACCACAACCGACGGAATCCGGATGATTGTCGAAGGACTGCGCACGACTTCTGCGTATTCGCTGACGATATCAACCCGGTCAAGCCACGCCGCTTTGACCGCTTCCTGCCAAGGCCATAGCGAAAGTGGATAATAAGACAGCGGCCTATAATCGGCGTTCAGTACAAGTGCGGGGAACTGTTTGAGCGCACCGGGCGCGCGGACAAAATCAGTTCGAAAATCAGTCTGCGTCATCGCGTCTATCCTAAGATAAGCCGATGCAGGATAGCAAAAAACGGCAGTCCCGCATGCTTCTTAGGCTAGACTATATATGGCGACGGAAATGTGACAACCCCCATCATGTGCGACGATTTTGCCGCGATCCGGGACCTAGCTTAGCCCCAACCGGTCGCGCATAAACGCCAGCGCCACTTGCAACCCGTCAGGCGCAATCCCGTGGCCTGTGCCCTTCATGATGTGGGCGTAGACCTCTTTCCAACCGGCCTCTTGCAGCACTTGCGCCGCCTGCGGCAATGATTGCGGTGGTACCACTTCATCTGCATCACCGTGAATCAACAGAACTGGCGGACGGCTTTGGGTTTGATCGGCCAATGCTTCGGGCTGCAACAAACGACCCGAAAATGCGACGATGCCTGCAATCGCATCTTCACGCCTTGGTACGACATGCAGCGCCATCATTGTGCCTTGCGAAAAGCCCAAGACGATCACTTGTTCTGGCAAGAGATCTTCGTCGACCATCACGCCATCAAGAAATGCATCCAAGTCAGCAGCGGCGTTTTCTAGCCCTGCATTGCTTTCTTCTTCGCTTGATCCGTCGATCCAAGGAATAGGAAACCACTGCAGCCCCATGGGTGCGCCCGCGCAAGCCTCTGGCGCATCGGGTGCAATGAACAATGTATCCGGCAAATGCTCGCCCAGCGGGTCCGCCAAGCCAATCAAGTCTGCCCCGTTCGCCCCATAGCCGTGTAAAAACACCACGCAAGATCTGATTTCGCCTGATACCGGCTCGCGCCGTTGTGCTTCTAAGCCACGTGTCATGTGATGCCTTCCCGTTGTTTGCTGTGCTTGTAGTAGGCCCACAAGATGCGCGCTGCAACCGATCGCCACGGCGACCAATTTTGCGCCATTTCGCGGAACTCTTTTTCTTTCGGGCGCTCAAGCAAATCAAAGATTAACTTGGCCGCCTCTTGCAGCGCCAGATCTCCGGGCGCAAATACATCCGCCCGCCCCAGCGCGAACATCACGTAAATCTCGGCCGTCCAAGGGCCGATGCCTGATACCGCCGTTAGCGTTTTGATCGCATCTTCTGAGGGCTGTTCTTGCAATGCCGCATAGTCAATATTTGCCCGCGCCAACGCATGCGCATAGCGTACTTTCTGGCCGCTTAACCCCAATTCGCGCAAGCGCTCTTCGCTGGCCTGCGCCACTACTTCAGGTGTGGTCATCCCCGCCGCAAACAGCTTGCCCCAGATCGCATTGGCCGAGGCCACGCTGACCTGCTGGCTGACGATCGCGCTGAATAGTTCCGCAAACCCTTCTGGTTTCAATCGCAGCGGCAATGGCGGCAAATCTTGCATTGCGGCGGCAAAGCGTGGCTCGTGCTGGCATAGCCAAGCGGCCCCCTCTGCCACGCAAGCATCTGATATAATACGTCTTTCGTTCAAAGCGCAGCCACCCAAGCAAGGGCCGCATCAACATCATCTACAACGGCCCAATCCCCCAATGGTGGACGCGCGATCATCAAGACCGGAATACCTAACTGCCGTGCCGCGGTCAGCTTTGTACGACTTGCCGCACCACCAGCGTTTTTGACGACCAGCACATCAACGCCCAACTTGCTGAATAATGCGACTTCATCCGCAACCGAAAACGGCGGTCGACCGACCAAGAACCGCCCTCCAGCAAAAGGAAAATCATGCGTGGGTGGATCAATCTGACGGCAAATCACATCGCGTCCTGCCAGATTTGCAAAACGCTCCAACGTTTGCCGTCCCGTGCCCAAGAACACAGTCGCATCCGGAGCGACATGCGCGGCTGCATCTTCTTCGCGCGCAATCTCGGTCCAGTTGTCACCCGCCTCTGCCTGCCACGGCGGTCGCAAAAACTGCAAATACGGCAAAGCGCGTTTGGCGCAAATCCCAGCTGTCCGCGCCGTGATCCGCTCTGCATAAGGATGGGTCGCATCCAAAACGGCCTGTATCCGCGCTTCTTGCAAGTAAGTTTCAAAGCCGTCTGTCCCGCCAAAGCCACCGATCCGTACCGGCAATGCCTGCGCTTGCGGCGCACGCGTCGCCCCTGCCAGCGAAATGACCGCGTCTTGCCCAGCAAGCCGTTCGGCAATCTGGCGCGCTTCGCCCGTGCCACCCAGAATCAAAAGCGTCATGGACCCGCCTGTGCGATAATCGTGCCTTTGCGGTCGATCACAACCACATCATATGCAATGCCAGCATCGCCAAACCGCGCGTTTAACTGTGCCAATGCTGCTTGCGCCACGCGGTCCGCCAAAGGCGCGCCGGCGATCTGATATGCTTCAAGCGCCGTGTTCGCGTCAGTAATTTCTGGCTTTCCAGCCATCTGCGCCAAAGCTGCAAAATCCACTTGCGAACGCCCCGAATGCAAATCAATCGCGCCCTGCGCAAGCTTGGTTATCTTACCAATCCCGCCGCCAATTGTGACGCGCTTGACCGGGTGTTTGATCAAATACTTGAGCATCCCCCCCGCGAAATCACCCATATCCAACATTGCGTAGTCCGGCAGGCCATAGAGCTTTTGCACCGTCGCTTCGGACGTCGCACCGGTACATCCTGCCACATGGTCCATTTCATTTGCACGGGCCACATCAATCCCGCGGTGGATAGACGCAATCCAAGCGGCACAGCTAAACGGGCGCACAACACCCGTGGTGCCAAGAATTGATAAACCACCTTCAATCCCCAAACGCGGGTTCCAGGTTTTTAGCGCAAGCGCCTCACCCCCAGGCACAGAAACCTCGATCTCGACATCCGGCGTTTGACCAAAACGTGCAGCCACCTCGGTCACGACATCCGTCATCATCTGACGCGGCACCGGATTGATTGCAGGTTCGCCCACCCCGATCGGCAATCCCGCTTTGGTCACAGTCCCAACACCCGTACCTGCCTTAAAAACCACACCGCCCTTTGATCGGCGCACTGTCACAACGATCAACGCGCCATGCGTCACATCAGGATCATCGCCCGCATCCTTGGTGATTCCAACGCGCACCCAGCCATCGCCAGCCTCTGCCAGCGCCAGCGCAAAAACAGGCGTCTCGCCCTTGGGCAGCGTGATTGTCGCGTCGCCCTCAAACGCCCCGCCCCAAAGGCGAACCAACGCCGCTTTGGTTGCAGCGGTCGCACAAGCGCCCGTGGTCCAGCCGCGGCGCAGCTCTTTGTTTGGTTCATCAGTCATCGCCGCGACGATAGGCAGCAGCGCCGTTGACGGCAATCCGCAATCGCAGGTCGCTTGCGGCCTTTCCAAGCGCAGGCAGGCGCGGCATAATGCGCACATGAATACAGTCATACCACTCCCGGCACACACATGGCCGACACTTGAACCCGGATGGGTTTGGCTTTGCGGCGCAGGCCCCGGTGATCCGGGGTTGCTGACCATGCATGCGGTGAATGCGCTACGGCAGGCGGATGTTGTGATTTATGACGCTTTGGTGCAGGAACAAATCCTGTCATGGGCTCCGCAAGCCGAACATATTTATGCTGGCAAACGCGGCGGCAAACCATCGGCGAAACAACGCGATATCTCGCTGCGGCTGGTTGATCTTGCCCGCGAGGGTAAACGTGTTCTGCGGCTCAAAGGCGGCGATCCTTTCGTCTTCGGGCGCGGTGGCGAAGAAGCACAAACGCTAGTGCAGCATGGCATCCCGATCCGCATCATCCCCGGCATTTCAGCAGGCATCGGGGGGCTGGCGTATGCTGGCATCCCGGTAACGCACCGCGATGTGAACCAATCGGTCACCTTTGTTACCGGCCACGACCAGTCGGGCAACACCCCAAGCTCGCTTGACTGGACCAGTATTTCCAAAGGCAGCCAAGTTCTTGTGATCTACATGGGGATGAAACACATTGCTCAAATCTCAAAACAGCTGATCGATGCAGGCCGCAGTATCCATGAACCGGTCGCCGTTGTGACCACAGCAACAACCGACCAACAACAAGTGTTGGAAACCACACTTGGCACGATTGTCGAAGACATCGCAAACGCGCAACTTGAACCACCAGCGATCATCTGTGTAGGACAATCAGTCTTGATGCGCCAAGTCCTCGACTGGCAAGGAATGGCCGCAGGCGACGCCCCTCGCAATCTTGACCCATTGGGCCGCGGTCGCCCCGCCGAATCCGCTTGAACGCGATGCGCCCCATCATCATCTTGCCATTCAAACTCCCGCCGGAGGCATCCCGCCGCCTCCGCATAATATGAGCTTTCTGATTGCCGCCCCTTCATCGGGCAGCGGCAAAACAACACTTACACTTGGGCTTTTGCGCGCTCTCAGTCGCGATACCACAGTCCGCGGCGCAAAATCTGGCCCCGACTACATCGATCCGCGTTTTCACGAGGCTGCATGCGGCCAGACTTGCCTGAACCTTGACGCATGGGCGATGTCCCCTGCGCGTATCCGATCGCTTGCGGCAGGTCCTATTCCGGTGATCATCGAAGGCGCGATGGGACTTTTCGACGGCGCACCGCCGGACGGCAAAGGGGCCAGCGCTGATCTTGCCCGCATCCTGAACTTACCTGTGATCTTGGTTATTGATGCCGGCAAAATGGCAGGCTCGGTTGCCGCACTCGCGAATGGATTTATCAATCACGACCAGCGCCTACATTTCGCAGGCGTAATTCTGAATAACGTCGGATCCGCACGGCACGAAATCATGTTGCGGCGTGCTTTGGATAGTATCACAGTCATCGGTGCAATCCCCCGCGCGCCCACGCTCAAACAGCCTTCTCGCCACCTTGGGTTGGTCCAAGCGCAAGAACGTCCCGATCTGGACAGCTACCTCGACTACGCCGCCGATATCGTCACCGACAACCTTGATCTTGCAGCACTCAAAGCCTTGCTGACACCGATCTCGGCAGCCCCTTCGACACACCGTTTCCCGCCCCCCGCGCAACGTATATCCATAGCCCAAGATGCCGCATTCGCCTTTAACTACCCGCATGTTTTGCAAGACTGGCACAGCGCTGGCGCTACGCTGTCATTCTTTTCACCGCTCGAAAATGAAGCGGCACCTGACGCCGATTTCATTTACTTGCCAGGTGGCTACCCTGAACTGCACGCAGGAGAACTGGCAGCAAACAGCACATTCCTAAACAGCTTGCACAACAGCAAGGCGCAAATCTATGGCGAGTGCGGCGGCTACATGACATTGGGCAACGCCCTGACTGACGCAGACGGCGTAACTCACAAAATGGCGGGGCTACTGCCGCTTGAGACGTCATTTGCACAGCGTAAACTCCATTTGGGTTACCGGCACCTGCAAGCAGACAAAGGACCGTTGAAAGGCCGCTGGTCTGGCCATGAATTCCACTATGCCACAACCGTGAAAACGTCAGGCCGACCCTTGTTCAACGCCACCGACGCCGAAGGTACCACCCTGCCCGCCATGGGTTTGATCCAGAACAATGTCTCGGGCAGTTTCGGACATATTATAGATTTGGCATAAGCTGGTCTTGCCAGCGCACAATTACAGGCGTAGCCAATCTGAATGACTTATACAGACGATACCCGCGCCAAGCGCAACGTGGCCGTGCTCGTGATGGCCCAAGCAATCCTTGGCGCACAATTGCCGATGATTTTTGTGGTTGGCGGACTGGCTGGCGGGCAGTTGGCGTCGAACATTTGCCTCGCAACCTTGCCGATTTCGTTTATCGTGTTCGGGTCCATGACAACAGCGCCGTGGATCAGCCCTTTGATGCAGCGCAACGGGCGTAAGTTCGGCTTTTTCCTTGGGGCATTTGCAGGGGCCGTGGGTGCTGCTGTTTCTGCTTACGGGCTTTATACCAGCTCCTTTATCACACTTCTTGCCGGATCATACTTGACTGGTATCTATATGTCTGCGCAGGGTTTTTACCGCTTTGCCGCGACTGACACTGCCTCCGAAGCGTTCCGTCCAAGGGCTATTTCTTATGTCATGGCAGGTGGATTACTGTCAGCCATCGTCGGCCCGCAATTGAACAAGTTTGTCCAAGACGCCACCGTCGTCCCGTTCCTTGGCACATACCTTGCGATCATCGTTTTGAACCTTGTCGGCATGTTCTTATTTCTGTGGCTCGATTTGCCCAAAGGCACCAAATCAGAACCCGAAGTCGTCCAAACCAAAGGCCGCACCCGTCGCGAAATGCTACGCGATCCACGTATCGTGGTCGCGATTATCTGTGCGATGGTGTCCTATTCACTGATGAACCTTGTGATGACGTCGACCCCGCTGGCGGTCGTCGGTTGCGGGTTTACGACTGATAACGCCAATGACATCGTGTCAGCGCATGTATTGGCGATGTTCGCGCCGTCGTTCTTTACCGGCCACCTGATTGCACGCTTCGGGGTCGAGAAAATCGTCGCTATCGGGCTTTTGATCTTGATGGGCGCGGGCATGGTTGCACTGTCTGGCGTCGGATTAGGGAACTTTTTCTTGGCGCTTGTTCTTTTGGGTTTTGGTTGGAACTTTGGCTTTATCGGCGCGACCACAATGCTCGCTGGGGCGCACCGCCCCGAGGAACGTGGATCAGTTCAAGGCATGAACGATATGATCGTCTTTGGCATGGTCACTGTCGCGTCCCTAGCATCGGGTGGCTTGATGAACTGTTCAGGCGGGACTGCGGTCGAAGGATGGAACGCAGTCAACCTTGCGATGGTGCCGTTCTTGGTGCTGGCAGGCGGGTCGCTGATCTGGCTGACACGTCAGCCAAAAATGGCACTCTAGCGCCACCAACCGCGCACTGACACATTCAAGAACCGCAAGCTATCGCGGGCCGG
Organism: Yoonia sp.; assembly: GCF_017854415.1. GTDB lineage: Bacteria > Pseudomonadota > Alphaproteobacteria > Rhodobacterales > Rhodobacteraceae > Yoonia. The sequence continues at coordinate 11,571 of NZ_JAFMHR010000051.1, forward strand.
ATTGGTGTCTAATCCGTCCAACGCCACGAGCGATGGATCGCTAAGTATTTTTTGCAAAACAGGGCGCGCATGATAGCCCGCAACAAGCCCGGCACCCGCCAGTTTTGACACGGTCTTGCGGGCTCTTGCAGCCGAATTCATGCGCGAGATAGCAGCACTTGCGAGCTGTTCCACACCAGCATCTGAACCGTCAATCAATGGTGCGCGCCCTTGTGCCTCAAGCGCGGGCAGTGCTTGAAAAATACTTGCTACACCAACCCCATAGGCGAAATCGCGTACTGTTGCCTCGGTCGTGTCACCCAGCAACCGCGCCGCAGTAAACATCAAATGACCAGAGGTCGCGTTGATATAATCGTCAAAGTGCGCCTGATCCTCAAACGGGTCTTTGTAGATGTCCCAGCGACGCGCGGCGATCAAACCGTCCAAACAGTGCGCGCCATCAGCATCCAATACCTCTGCTAACGCATCGGTAACTTCATGCCTGCGCACGGTGTGACCTTCGGCGATTTCTTCAAGCGCATCGCGCCACCATTGCAGGCGCATTTCAGCGATCATCGTCTCTTGGGTCACCCAAGGTGCGCGGGCCACTTCGACGTTAAACGCATAAAGCGGAAACAGGATTTGGCGCGCAGGTACAGGGGCCGCCATTGTCGCACGAAACCTGAGTGGGTCCGCACGTTCAACCAGGGCTGCACAGGCCTCAAAACTCATGGATGGACCTTTGCGCCGTCGCGGATCAGCTTCCAATTGATCGCATCAATCAACGCATCAAAGGACGCATCGACTATGTTCGCACTAACACCAACCGTGGACCAACTGCGGCCCTGACCGTCTTCGCTGTCGATGATAACGCGGGTCACAGCTTCGGTGCCGCCATTGGTGATACGTACTTTAAAATCAACGAGTTGCATGTCGTCGATAATGTCCTGATAAGGCCCCAAATCCTTGGACAAAGCCCTTGATAGCGCGTTGACGGGACCCTGATCTGACCCGTCAGGCCCCTGGCTTTCGCTGACGTTCAACATCTTTTGACCGTGCACTTTGGTCACAACGACAGCCTCGGAAATCGACACCATCCGGTTGCGCTTGTCCTTGCGCCGCTCAACAGTCACGCGGTAGCGCTTTACCTCAAAGAACTTTGGCAAGGTGCCCAGTTCGTCGCGGGCCAACAACTCAAAGCTCGCTTGTGCTGTGTCGTAGGAATAACCCTGTGCTTCACGTTCTTTGATCCGCTCAACAATGCGAGCCAAAGCCGGATCACCTTCTTCAACTTCAAGACCTGCATCCAGTAGACGCGCACGCAAATTCGACTGCCCTGCTTGGTTCGACATTGGCACAACACGAGCATTGCCGACCGATGCAGGATCAACGTGTTCATAGGTCGAAGGGTCTTTGGCAATCGCACTGGCGTGCAGACCCGATTTATGGGCAAACGCCGAAGCGCCAACATAGGGCGCTTGCTTTGCAGGGACGCGGTTAAGGATATCATCCAACAAACGCGACGCGCGGCGCAAACCCTTAAGCGCCTCTAGCGACACACCCGTTTCAAACTGACTGGCGTAGGGTTCTTTTAACAATAGCGTCGGAATGATCGTGGTCAGGTTCGCATTTCCGCACCGTTCGCCCAAGCCATTCAATGTCCCTTGCACCTGCCGCGCACCAGCCAAGATCGCAGCGAGTGTATTCGCGACCGCATTTTCAGTGTCATTATGTGTATGGATCGCCAGATGATCGCCCGGAATGCCGCTTTTGATCACGGCTGTGACGATATCACTAACCTCATGCGGCAGCACGCCGCCATTGGTATCGCACAGCACAATCCAGCGCGCACCGGCATCGTATGCCGCGTGAATTGCCTTCAGCGCATAGTCTGGATTGGCTTTGTAGCCATCAAAGAAGTGTTCGGCATCAAACAACCCTTCACGGCCCTGCGCCTTGATATGCGCAAAACTGGCGGACACGTTTTCGATGTTTTCGTCAAGTGTGATGCCCAGCGCAGTGGTTACGTGGAAATCATGTGCCTTGCCAACCAGACAGACCGCAGGGGTGCCGGCGTTCATCACTGCCGACAGAACATCGTCGTTCTCGGCAGACCGTCCGTTGCGTTTGGTCATTCCAAAAGCAGTAAAGGTCGCACGGGTCCGGGGTGGGCTTGCGAAAAACTCGGTATCAGTCGGGTTCGCACCGGGCCAACCGCCTTCGATGTAATCGAGACCAAGTCCATCAAGCACGGCAGAAATCTGGTGCTTTTCAGCGGCAGAAAACTGGACACCTTGGGTTTGCGCCCCGTCCCGCAGGGTCGTGTCGAAAAGGTAAAGGCGTTCTTTGCCCATCTTTACAGCCCCTCTAGTTTGGCTGCGTCAAATTCGGGGCCCGGCGACCATGTCGCCTGCCCGCCTACGTCTGTCACCTGCACACCAGCCGCGTTAAGGATATCGCGGGCCTCATCTGCACGCCCCCAATCCTTGGCAGCCCGCGCCGCAGCCCGATCCGCCAGCAACGCGTCCACACGCGCCGCAACCGCCGGAGCCACACCAGCACCAGCCTCGCCGCCGTCGAATTGCGGGATTGCAGACCAGTCATTGACCAGCCCCAGCATTTGTAGCCCATACGCAAAGCCAGCCAAAGCGACTGGCGTCTTGCCCTTGGACAACACATGCAGTCGCGCGAGCGCGCCGTAGGTGTTCAGGTCATTGGCCAGCACCCCGATGAATTCCTCATCCGGTTGCCATTTGCCATCAGCCTTCAACGCGGCAATCAACTCTGGCCCGAACCCATGACCGTGCAAGATACCGTACCACTTGCGCAAAGTACCCTCGGCTTCGGTCTTGCGGGTCTCTGTCCAGTCCATCGTTTTGCTATAATGCGTGCCAAGCATCACCAAGCGGATCACTTCGCCGGGGATGCCCTGATCCAATAGATCGCGGATGGTAAAGAAATTACCCAAGGACTTGGACATCTTCTTGCCCTCGACCTGTAGCATTTCGTTATGAATCCAATAGCGGGCGAATTCCCCGTGCGGATGGGCGCAAGCGGATTGCGCGATCTCGTTTTCATGATGCGGGAACATCAGGTCATTGCCACCGCCATGAATGTCAAAGCTTTCGCCCAACAGCTCAAGCGACATTGCAGAACATTCGATGTGCCAACCCGGACGACCATACCCCCACGGGCTCTCCCACCCCGGTACACCGTCTCCAGACGGCTTCCAAAGTACGAAATCCATCGGATTGCGCTTGTAGGGGGCAACCTCAACGCGGGCACCGGCAATCATATCGTCGATCGAGCGTCCCGACAGCGCACCGTACTCGGCATAGCTTTCCACCGCGAACAGCACATGCCCTTCGGCCGGATATGCATGACCCTTGGCTATCAGGTCTTCGATCATCGCGATCATCTGCGGAATGTGATCGGTTGCGCGGGGTTCGTGGCTAGGTCGCTGTGCGCCCAGCGCGTCCATATCATCGTGATACCACTGGATCGTCTCTGCGGTGATATCACCAATCGCGCGACCGCTTTCGGCAGCACGCGCGTTTATCTTATCATCCACATCGGTGAAGTTGCGCACGTAAGTCACGTGATCTGCGCCATACACTTCCTTGAGCAAGCGAAAGAGCACATCAAACACCAGCGACGGGCGCGAATTGCCCAAGTGCGCGCGATCATAGACCGTCGGCCCACACAGGTACATACGTACATTCTTAGGATCAATCGGATAAAAGTCCTCGCGTTTGCGGGTCTTTGTGTTGTTCAGCCGGATATTTGTCATAGTGCCTCGCGCAGCGTTTCGCCGCGGGCTTACCAAGTTCAGTTCTAATGTGAAACGTGAAAGAGCAACCCGCGACAGATGTCAGCAG
>NZ_JAFMHR010000051.1:15701-18926 GCF_017854415.1 Yoonia sp.
CCGCTGATCCCACAACCGAACTTGATAGCTGGAAAGTCGGCGGCAAGATGTTTGCGTGTTTTGGCGACCGAATTGATGGTGTTTGCGTTAAGACGGATAGCACAGAGACCGCCGCGATGTTGATTGATGCAGGTGCCGCCACCAGAGCCCCCTATTTCCACAAAAGCTGGGTTCTGGTCAGCTTTGACAGCACCGAAGAAGAATTGCGGCATAGGATTGCTATGTCCTATGACATCATCTTTAAGGCGCTGCCAAAAAAGGTCAGGGAAAAAATCGCTCAGGCGTAACTGACGACTTCGAACTCGATCCCGTCAGCATCGTGAAAGTAGAACCGCTGACCGGGTTCATAGTTGGCGTGGCTGTGCGTGGCAAATCCCATCGCTTTCACCTTTGCCTCTACAACGTCAAGATCATCGACGACGACACCGAGATGGTTCAATCCCCCACGTGTTTGATAGCTTTCGTCAGCCTTTGGCACCGTTTGTTCAGGATCCATGCCAGAGTAGACCGCGATATAGCTATCATCGGACCCCACATGCACGGTGTAGCCTAAACCGTCTAGCACGGACCCTTCCCAGCGGGTGTGCCAACCGAACAGGTCGGACAACATTGCTGCGGTCTTTTTGGGATCTGCCACTGTGATATTCACATGCTCAAGATGTGCCATTGTTGAATTCTCCTATTTTCAATGTCTCTCGAATCTGTTGTCATTCCTCAAGTTAACTTGAGATCAAGGATTAATTTCATGCCCACTGGATTAGCTATTGGCGATCTATCCGCGCGCACCGGCCTGGCTGTTTCCGCTATCCGGTTCTACGAGACACATGACATCATCAAACCTGTCCGCAACGCAGGCGGTCATCGGCGCTATGGGCGCAGTGATATTCGGCGTTTATCGTTCGTAATGGCCGCCCAGAAACTAGGGTTTAGCCTGTCGGAAATCGCGCCTCATCTACGCGCCCTTCCTGATCACAAAGCCCCTTCAAAAGCCGATTGGACCCGGATCAGCCGCAGCTTTCGCCACGACATCGATGATCGGATTTCTGCCTTAGAGGATTTGCGCAACAAGCTTGATGGCTGCATCGGGTGTGGCTGCCTGAGCCTGAAATCTTGTGCGCTTTACAATCCCGCGGACCGCAAGGGCCAAGACGGCACAGGTCCGCGCAATTTGACCGCGATGCAGACTTGACTTCTTGTGCCTAAGATCGTTCCCATCCGCGCATGAAATTATCACATCGCATCACACATATCACCGGCGGCGGCTCTGACGGCTGGGACGTCTTTTACAAAGCCCGCAGGATGATTGCAGAGGGCAAGCCCGTGGTCGAATTGACCATCGGTGAACACGACATCGGCACCAGCCCCGCCATTTTAAACGCGATGCATGACGCGGCGATTGGCGGGCATACGGGTTATGCAATGGTTCCCGGCACTCTGGCACTGCGCGAAACCGTAGCGGCGCGCATTCAAGCGCGGACTGGCGTCGTGACGACTCCAGATAACATCCTGATTACGCCAGGCGGCCAAGCGGCCCTTTATGCGGCGCATACGGCTGTCTGTGACCCGGGTGATACAGCTGTCTACATCGACCCATACTATGCCACATACCCCGGTACGGTGCGCAGTGTCGGGGCGATCGCTAAAGCAATCGTGACGTCCCCCGATACGCAATTTCAACCAACTGCCGCCGCACTGCTAGAAGCCACCAAGGGTGCTACTTCATTATTGGTGAACTCACCCAATAACCCTACAGGCGCCGTCTATTCCGCAGACACCCTTCAGGCGATTTCTGACGCATGTATCGCCAACGATCTTTGGCTGATCTCGGACGAAGTGTATGACACCCAAGTTTGGGAAGGCACGCATATCAGCCCACGCAGCTTGCCTGGTATGGCGGAACGTACGCTGGTGGTCGGGTCTATGTCCAAAAGCCATGCGATGACAGGCAGTCGGGTTGGGTGGGTTTGCGGACCGCAGGACGCGATTGAGCAACTTTTGAACCTTGCGACCCATACGACTTACGGCGTTGCTGGCTTTGTGCAGGACGGTGCTGAATTCGCGCTGAACCAAGGGGATGCGATCGAAGAAGGCGTTGCCGCCCCGTTCCGCCGCCGCCGTGACCTGACGATGCAAGCGCTGGCGGGCCAGAACATTGTACGTGCCGTGCCCGCACAAGGGGCGATGTATGTGATGTTGGATATTCGTGCGACGGGCATGGATGGCGAAAGCTTTGCCAACGCATTGCTGGATGAAGAACTGATCGCAGTGATGCCGGGCGAAAGCTTTGGCCAAGCCGCGGCTGGCCATCTACGTGTTGCGATGACGATTGACGACGCGCGCTACATCGATGCTTTGGAACGACTAATCGCATTTGCGCACCGCAAAGCGGCTTAGGGCGTTGCTATCTGCCCGCCCGTAACCGGTACAGGCACACCTGTTGTTTGCGGGCTTGAGAGTGGCAACCCGCGCGCCACGCGCACCGCGAGATAGGCAAAGGCTTGTGCCTCGAGCATGTCACCGTCAAGACCGACGTCCTCGACAGGTTTCACGGGGCAAGCCAGCGCTTTGGCTAACCCTTTCATCAGTGTTGTATTATGCCGCCCGCCGCCTGTGACCAAAAGCTGAGCAGGCGGATTTGGGCAAAGCGATATCGCCAATGCCACACTTTCAATGACCGCTTGGGCCAGCGTCGCTAATGCGTCTGCATCACTCAGTCCTACCACGTCATTGGTCAATTCTGCAAAGGCATCACGGTCAAGCGATTTTGGGGCCTGCCGCGCGAAATAGGGATGCGCCAAGAACCGACCCAGCACGGCGCTATCAACCGTACCGGTTGACGCCAATGCGCCCCCCTTGTCATAGCCTACGCCGCGCCGCTTCATCATCAAGTCATTCATCGGGGCATTGGCGGGTCCTGTATCAAACGCCAACAATGCGTTCGGATCCGTAGGATCAACACAAGCAGGATCAATCCAAGTGATGTTCCCCACACCGCCAAGGTTTAGAAATGCCAGCGGCGCATCGGCATTGAGCCACTTCGCCAATGCAAAGTGGTAGAACGGCGCAAGTGGCGCGCCCTGCCCGCCCTGCGCCACATCATGTGTGCGAAAATCCCATGCAACCGGATAACCCAAGGCTTGCGCCAAGCGCGCCCCGTCACCGCATTGGTGCGTGCGGTGTCCTGCAGGATCATGGGCAAGGGTCTGACCGTGGAAACCCGCAATA
>NZ_JAFMHR010000052.1 GCF_017854415.1 Yoonia sp.
GCGATCAGCGCGATCGCCCTGTTCCAATACGTGCGCCCGGGTGCACCTTGCGTGATTGGGACATTTACCAGCAACGTCGATATGAAATCAGGCGCGCCGGCATTCGGGACGCCAGAATATATGCGCGCCACGCAAATGACAGGCCAAATGGCGCGGTTCTATGGGTTGCCAATGCGCGCCTCGGGCGTCTGTGCGGCCAATGTGCCGGACGGACAGGCGATGTGGGAAACGTCGAATAGCCTTTGGTCCGCGGTGCAATCGGGAACAAACGTTGTCTATCACGCCGCTGGTTGGCTGGAAGGCGGGTTGATCGCGTCACCAGAGAAATTCGTGATGGATTGCGAAGTGATCCAGATGATCCAACGCTATATGGAACCGCAGATTGTCGCCACAACGCCGGATGATATTGCGATTGATGCGATCAAAGAGGTCGGGCCCAACGGACACTTCTTTGGCATACAGCACACCCAAGACCGCTATGAAGATGCGTTTTACCAGCCCATCGTGTCAGACTGGCGCAATTTTGAAGCTTGGGAAGTCGCAGGCGGTACGTGGACAGCAGAACGTGCGCACGGCACATTCAAAGACATTATAGCGAGTTTCGAAGAACCACCGATGGATGAAGCGGTCAAAGAAGAGTTGAAGGCGTTTGTCGACCGGCGCAAATCCGAGGGAGGCGCGCCGACCGACTTTTAGGAGTAAGGTGGATTGAAATCCACTTTACATGCCGTTCCCTAGGCAAGTTTCAAAACCGTCTGCAAGCCGGCTCATCATCGCTTCGTAGAGTGCGGGGCCTGCCTCAAGTCCACGCCCAATGCCGTCAATCTGCACTGTGTTTGCGGATGTACCTTCGGTAATGACGGCGGCCCAACGCTCACCGATTGCCACGTCGCTAAACACGCAAACGACGTTGTTGGCCGCCATGTCATCGCGCAAGGCGCCAATTTGGGCGGGGCCAGGGCTACGGGCGTCTATGCCTGCAATCGCGGCCTGTGCAGTTAATCCGAAACGTGCCTCGAAATACTGATAACCGTCGTGCGGCAGGACATAAGCTTTGTCGGTTACGGCTTCGAGTTGCTCTGAAATCCCTTCGGAAAGGGCATCAAAGCGGGTCACTGCGGCGTCCGCATTTGCGGTGTAGATTGCGGCATTTGCCGGATCAATCGACCCAAGCTGTGTTGCGATTTCTTGAGCCCAAACACCCGCAATCTTCGGGTCTAGCCAAGCATGCGGGTCAAAATCGCCATGGTCATGCACGTGGTCATGTGCGTGCTCGTCATGATCGTCATGATCATCGTGCCCGCCATGGTCTTTGACGTCACGGATGTCTAACTGCTCCCATCCGGGTACATCCAGCAAACTGATGTGTGCCGCCTGCGGGGCGAGCGTTTCAAGGGGCTCTGAAAGCCAAGGCGTCAGACCTTCGCCAACCCAGATCACTATCCCGGCTTCACCCAAACGGGCTGCATCGCTAGGACGCAAAGCAAAATCATGCGGATCGGCACCTGGCGGCAAAAGAAGATCAGGCGTGCCCAAATCGCTCATTACCTGGGCTGCAATGCTATGGACCGGCGCGATATCGGTCATGACGGCGGGCACATCTGCAAAAGCAGAGACGGGCAGCAAACAGGTCGAACAGAGTAGGCGAATCATTGAGTGGTCCTTGTCCTTTGGGTGCGAGGCTGGTATAAGTTGTATGTTATAACATCACAAGTCAGAATTATGCCCCACGATACCTTAGGTTTTTCCAACCACGACCATAGCAGTTGCATGCGCACGGCACTTGATGCCGCAGATGCCGCTTGTCTTGCGCGCAAGGTGCAACTGACGCCAGTGCGTCGCCGCGTGCTTGAGATTTTGCTCGAAAGTCATTCCGCAATGGGCGCTTATGACGTGCTGGCGCGCTTGGATGCCGAAGGCTTAGGATCAAAACCACCGGTGGCTTACCGTGCACTTGGCTTTTTAGTCGAACAGGGCTTTGTGCACCGTATCGAGCGCCTGAACGCATTCATCGCCTGTGCCCATCCCGGTGCGGCCCATGATCCAGCCTTTATGATCTGCCGCGCTTGCGGAACGGTGGCCGAGGCCGAGGCAACCGCCGCACTTGCACAATCCGCGGCCTTAAGCGGGTTTCAGGTTGAGCAGACCGTGATTGAGGCCGAGGGACTTTGCCCGTCTTGCCAGCCACAGGTCACGACATGAGCCTGATTGAAGCCCAAAACGTAGACTTTGGACACGGTGGCCAACGCGTGCTGCAAGGCGTTAGTCTTGCGTTAAATGCGGGTGAAATCGTCACGATTGTTGGCCCTAACGGGTCAGGTAAATCAACACTGCTGCGGGTGATGATCGGTGCTTTGAAACCCCAAAAAGGCAAAGTTACCCGCCAAGACGGGCTGCGCATCGGGTATGTTCCACAAAAGCTGCATATCGATCCGACGCTCCCGATCACTGTGGATAGGTTCTTGAACTTGCCCCATCGGGTTGACCCAACCGCCGCTAAACAAGCGCTTGCAACGGCTGGTGTCGCTGGGGTTGGCAATCGGCAGATGTCGCAGCTTTCAGGGGGGCAGTTTCAACGGGTTCTGTTGGCCCGCGCGATCTTGCCGAAGCCACATGTACTGATGCTTGATGAAGCCACGCAGGGATTGGACCAGCCCGGTTCCGCCGCGTTCTATCGCCAGATTGACGCGGTGCGCCGTGATCTTGGCTGCGCCGTTCTTATGGTCAGTCATGAGTTGCACGTTGTAATGAGCGCGTCTGACCGTGTCATTTGCCTGAACGGACATATCTGTTGCGAAGGCACGCCAGAGGTCGTTTCCGCAGCCCCCGCTTACCGTGAACTTTTCGGGACAGGCACGGGAGGCGCTTTGGCGCTATACCGGCACGATCATGATCACGGACATGACCACGACCACGATGGGCACCACCACCATAAGGCTGCTGAATAGATGTTGGATGACTTTCTTGTCCGCGCGGCACTCGCGGGTGTTGGCACGGCAATTGCTGCCGGGCTTTTGGGGTGTTTTGTCGTCTGGCGGCGCATGGCCTATTTCGGTGACGCGACAGCGCATGCAGCCGTCTTAGGTGTCGCGTTGGCATTGTTGTTTGGAACCTCGATCACGCTTGGTGTCGGTGCCGTCGCGTTGCTGATGGCCGTGCTGATCCATGGACTTAGCGGTCAGGGCGCTGCCGTTGATACAATGTTGGGCGTTCTGGCGCATGGCGCGCTCGCGCTGGGCTTGGTTGCTGTGACGCTGATCCCGGGGCAGCGCATTGATCTTGACGCTTATCTTTTTGGCGACGTCTTAAGTGTTACGCGCACAGATTTGGCCGTGATCTGGGGCGGCGGGGCGGTGGTAGTCGCTACACTCTGGTGGCACTGGTCGGCAATGCTCACTGCGACACTCAGTTCTGATTTAGCTTATGCGGCAGGGATCAACCCGCGGCGCGAGCAACTGGTTTTGACACTGCTTTTGGCTGCGGTCGTTGCTGTTGCGATCAAGGTTGTTGGCGCGCTTTTGATCACCGCTTTGTTGATTATCCCGGCCGCAGCGGCGCGCAACTACGCCTCGACGCCTGAGCGCATGGCGCTGCTTTCTATGGCCATTGGTGCGTTGTCCGCAATTGCAGGTTTGCGGCTTGCGGTGATCTTTGACACCACGGTTGGTCCCGCGATTATTTGTGTGGCGGCGTCCATCTTTGCGGTTAGTGCGATGGGCACAGCGCTGCGCCGTTTGCGGAGCGCTTAGACGTCCATCCAAATGGTCACAGGGCCATCATTGGTCAGGCTGACGGCCATATCAGCGCCAAACGCACCTGTTGCAACGGTGATGCCCAGAGCCGCAACATCAGCGGCAAAGCTTTCGTAAAGCGTGCGGCCCTCGTCGGGCTTAGCAGCCGTAGAAAATCCGGGGCGGTTGCCGCGTGACGTATCTGCGGCCAGCGTGAACTGGCTAACGATCAAAGCTGCACCACCGATATCTACTAGCGAGCGGTTCATCTTGCCCGCCTCATCTTTGAATATGCGCAGCTTGCTGATTTTGGCGGCAAGGGCCGCGCCTTTGGCGGCATCGTCGCCTTCCATTGCACAAATCAGGATCAATAGACCTTGGTCAATTTCGCCAATCACGGCCCCTTCGACGGCAACCGACGCCGCAGAAACCCGTTGGATCAGCGCTCTCAAACTTCTGATGCCCAAGGCGGGTTTGCGCCCGCGCGACTGACCGTTATCGCGGCAACCTTGGCACCAAAGGCCAAAGCGTTGCGGATCGTAGGCGCGTCCAGATTTGCGATAGTGTCTTTGTGCAATGCATCCGCGTGATGCAAGCTGGCCAGCACGCCCGCATTGAACGTATCACCGGCGCCGACCGTATCAACGACCGTCGCTTTTTCGGCCGAAACAAAAACTGTGTGGTTCGGGGTGTATGCTGTTACGCCGGTCGCCCCTTGGGTGATGCATAGCAGCTTTACGCCACCTTCGACCAGGCGGTGGGCGGCGTCTTTGGTGCTGTCGTCCGGCATGAACCAAGCGAGGTCTTCGTCTGACAGCTTAACAATATCGCATTGGTCCATCATGCGCCTGATGCGCGCGCGGTAGAGGTCTGCATCTTTGATGAAAGACGGACGCACATTGGGGTCCATCATCACAACTGCATGGGGGGCGTGCTGCGCCACCAAGGCCTCATATGCTTGCGCACAGGGCTCAACAGCCAGTGAAATGCCACCGACGAACAACGTTTGCGGGGACACATCAGGCAGATCATCCGGCGAAAGCATCCGCCCGGCAGTATTTTCATCATAAAACGCATATGACGCATGCCCGTCCGTCAGGGTCACAAAAGCAAGCGTCGTGGGGCGGTCAGAGATCGCAGCGGGGCTGCTATCAACCGATGATGCCGCCAGCTGCTTTCGCAGCACATCGCCAAATAGATCAGAGGAAATGCCGGAAAAGAACTGTACCGGCACATCAAGACGGCCCAAAGCAATGCTTGTGTTGAAAACCGCGCCACCCGCATGTGGTGCAAAGGCATTTTCGCCAACCACAGTTTCGCGTGGCAACATATCAATCAGGGCTTCGCCCGCACATAGGATCATCGCTGGACCTTTCTTAACTTGCTGGCCTTTGGTTATTGGCTGTTAGCGATAACAAATCCTGCAATAAGCGCAAGTATAAGACCGATAAGAACCGCAAATGCAATCTTCCATGCAGAATAAGGACGCTCGCCCTGCACCCGGCCCGTGCGCCCGTTCACGACAAAGCGGTAGGTTTTGCCGCGATATTTGTAAGCGGCAAGCCAGACGGGCAGCAGGATATGCTTGAAGGTCACATCGCTGACATCCGTGTTCACTTGCCCAATGCGTTGATCATCTCCGCCAATATCGTATTTTACATCGCGCCGGATCATGCGGTCCATATAGGCGCGGGCTTCGGTGAAACCATCGACCAGTTCAACCTGATATCCTTCGGCGCGGAAGCCCGCGAGGTATTCCGGTTTGTAGGGTTCAAGTGCGGATAAGTCCCAAGGTTCCAAACCATCGGTGTATTTCTTGGGTAGTGATTTTGAGGCCAAAACCAGCACATCGTCAAAGAACCGCGCAACGCGGCCGGAAACGCCACGCCAGCGGGTTTTGCGGACCTGTACTTGCTGGCGCTTGCCGTCACGCATGACTGTTCGTGTTTCGTAGTAATGCGTACCGCGTTGGCCGGTATATTGGCTTTTTGTATCCGCATCAAAGGTCCAGTACGGCACATAGATACCGTTCATTTTCCGCCCCTTGCGGGCGTATTCCGTGAGCCCATTTGGCGCAAACCAAAGACTGCCAAGCCAGGTGACGACTTCTTTGCGGGCAGCGCGTTCTTCGAGTGCAAAGGGCAACAGTCCGCGCGGTTTGATATGCCTATGCGCGCCGGTATCTGTGACGACCGGGGTGGCGCAAAACGGGCATTCGGCCGCGTGAATATCGGCGTCAAATTCGGTTTGCGCGCCACAGTTGGGACAAGTTGTAACGCGGGTTTCCTCAATATCGGCGTCAGCAAGCCGGTCATTTACGGCCTGTGTAAAATCCAGCTCCTGGATACTGCTGGTCCAAGGTCCACTGCTTTCGATGGGTGCCGCATTCCCGCAATGGTCGCAGGTCAGCTGGTTTTGCGCAGGGTCGAACCGCAGGTCAGACCCGCAGTTGTCACAAGGAAAGCGGTGGTCCGCCGTAGAAATAGAACCGTCAGCCATCAAAGCATCTTTTGTATGAAAGCTAGGGTCATGCGCCCGGCGGCGGTGGCGGCATGATGGTGAACAGTTGCGCAAGTTCCATCACATCACCTGCCGCGATCCAGCCGTCTTGGCCTTGTGTCCAGACCATGCTTTCGCGACCGAGTGTGCCGTCTGTGACCATGCGGCCCATTGCAGCTTTGGAAAACGGTCCCGTCACGTCGCCCGCGACGGCGATATGCCAAACATGTTCGACCGGTGGGGGCGGTGGCGGTGGGGCGGCGGCGGGGGCTGCACCCCAAGGGCCGCCCTGTGCCATTTGTCCGGCCATTGCCATGCCCATGCCAGCGCCTAAACCGGCAGCCATCCCGCCACCTGCAGGGTTGGACGCGGCAGATGTCATCGCCTCGGCTGCGGAGTACTGGGTGAATTTGCCCAGATCACCAGCAAGACCCATGGAAGTACGCTTATCAAGCGCCTCTTCCACTGCAGGCGGCAAGCTGATGTTTTCAATGTAAAGCTCTGGAATAGTTAAACCGTACTGCGTCATCGTCGCAGAAATCGCGCTGGCGATCAGTTTACCCAGATCAGCGGTATTCGCGGCCATATCCAGCACAGGGATGCCGGATTGTGCGATCACGCGGCTGAATTCTTGTACGATGATATTGCGGATCTGATAACTGATTTCGTCCATGGTGAATTCGCCATCGGTGCCGACGATTTCGCGCAGGAACACGGCAGGATCAGATACCTTCACCGTGTAGGTACCAAAGGCGCGCAAACGAGTTGGGCCGAATTCAGGGTCGCGGACCATAATGGGGTTTTTCGTGCCCCATTTGAGGTTCGAAAAGCGGGTTGTGTTGACGTAGTAAATCTCTGACTTGAACGGGCTTTTAAAGCCGTGATCCCAATGCTGCAGTGTCGTCATGATCGGCATGTTGTTGGTTTCCAACATGTAAAGTCCGGGGGTGAAAACGTCGGCCAACTGGCCTTCGTGCACGAATACAGCGGCTTGGCCCTCGCGGACCGTCAGCTTGGCACCATATTTGATCTCGTGGCCTTCGCGTTGGAATCGCCAAACCATCGTGTCGCGGGTGTTGTCGGTCCAGTGAATGACGTCGATGAATTCACCGGTTAGAAAATCGAAAATGCCCATTGGAGAGCCTCCTTAAGTCAAGATGTGAGCGCGATACACGCCGAAGCGTCCGCATCAACACGCGCGTTTGATTTGAATAGTACGACAAGCGCGATCAACTCGTCATTATCTTTGTAGAGCGCAGAGGCCTCGAAACAGCTGTCAGAGACACCGCTGTCTCCGACGGGGAATACCGTGCCATCGGGTTGCTCTGTGAGGATTGGACCGGGCGACAGATCAATCATCTGTGCTGCGATCTTCTCTGGAAGTGCGATGCTGACCCATGTCTGCTTGGGTGTTTGAAACGCGACATATCCGGATTGTGTCTGTACGATGCCCGATGGGGCTACGCGATCGAATGGGCCGTCAGACCAAACAAGCGCAAAGCCGGACAGGCGCGCGTCTGAGGCCTCGTTGAATATGCCAACGACCCATGCCGTGGTCGGGGGCGTTTCAAGAAAGCCTACTTCGGTGTCTGTCTCCGACAACGGGTCGGAGATGGCGACAGAGGTCTCTGGCATGTCCCAACCGATGCTTTGGGCATAAAATGGTTCAAAGCCGAGTTGGCTTGCGACCCAGTCGCCAAATCGGTCTTCTGCATGGCTGAATGTCGGCAGGCAGAGCATCGGAAGGAGCAAGCAAAGGCGCATCAACTTGCCCCCACAGCCAGATAATCACGCGCGATTACACGCGCAATCGGGGCTGCCGTGGCGGGTGTCATGCCCGTTTGCAGGCGCGGATCGTAGAGCATCCTAAGCAAAAGCTCGTCGTGGATCGTTAGCAATGCGAATTCTTCGTCATCATTAAAGATCGAAGGGCGCGCACCGGGGCTGTCATTGGCAAGGCCCATGCCTTGGGCCAGCTCTTCGTGAATACACGCACTGCGCATGAGATTTGGATGCTCTGCGCGAATCATCGCGACGGCTTTTGTATAGCTGGACTGGCCGGGCGAAAACGTCCCGATGACCACGCACAACTGGTCGCGCGGCAGGTTCACAAAGCTCCGGACAGTCGCGTCCGAGATATTCGGGATCAGTTCGCGCAGGCGGTCGCCATAGCCGCGGCGATCGTCTTCGCCTAAGAACAGCACATGAAAATTGGGATTGCGGTCTGTCATGCGGATAGGAACACCAGAAACACGCGAAAGCCGTGCTGCGTAGGTGCTGACGCTGGCCTCATCAACATTGCGCTGTGCCAAAGCGACGGTATTGCCAAATTCGACCGACATCCGGATCGGCTGCGTCCAGCGGCGCAGGTTTGAAATTGTGGCCTGTGGGCGTTGGAAATCACTGTCGTCGCGGTATTCGTTAAAAAGCGCGATGCGCACGAAATTACGCGCCAATTGTGTATCGCTGAACGGTGTGTCCGCGCCACCGCCATCGCCGCGAAGCAACCCTTGGGTCAAAAGATCATTCTGCAAACGGGCGTAATATGTTGTGAGGTCTTTGCTGGCCTGGCTGGGTTCCTCCACAGGATCAACAAGCGGCTCAGGCGTGGTAATTGGCGGTGGTGTAACAGGGACGGGCGGGGGCGTGCGCAAGTCGCACCCCATCAGGCCCACCGCAAGGGTAAGCATGATGAAGCTCTGTTTGGTGCCCCCAATCGTCATTATTTATTCGGCGCCAGCTGCCGTGCCGATGGTGTCACCGGTACCTGTTTTACGCGCCTTTGCAGAGGCAAGGGTCGCCTTCAACTCTTGCTCCATCTTTTGCAGCTCGGTTTCGGCTTCGGCGCGCTTGCGCTTGCCTTCGTCCGCGATTTCGAGGCTTTCGTTGATGGTGGCAATCAGGTTTGCGTTCGCCTCTTTTACCGCGTTGATATCAAAGACGCCGCGTTCCATTTCGGTACGGATCGTTTTGTTCGCCATGCGCAGGTTTTCGGCGTTGGCTTTCAGCAATTCGTTGGTCAGATCATTGGCGCCGCGCACCGCTTCGGCGGCTTCGGCAGAGCGTTGGATCGTGACGGCTTGGGCCAATTGGGTTTCCCAAAGTGGGACGGTGTTTACCAAGGTCGAGTTGATCTTGGTTACCAATGATTTGTCATTTTCCTGCACCAAGCGGATGGATGGCAACGACTGCATTGTCACCTGACGGGTCAGTTTCAGGTCATGCACGCGGCGTTCCAGGTCATCACGGGCAGAGCGCAGATCGCGCAATTCTTGTGCGACCATGACGGCCTGATCCTCAGGGGCGGCTTGAACTTCGGCTTCTTTCGCAGGGATGGTCGTGGCATCCAAATCGGCAATCTTGGCTTCGCCTGCAGCGATATAAAGGCCCAGTTCATCGTAGAATTGCAGGGTTTTGTCATAAAGCACGTCAAGGCTTTCGATGTCTTTCAGCAGCACATGTTCATGCTTGAGCAGATCACCCGTAATGTGATCAATCTGGCCTTGGACTTCTTCAAAGCGGGCCGCGAATTTCGCCATTGGTGCCGCACGGCCCAACAGTTTTTCCCACCAGCTACGCTCGCGGCGGACATCTAACTCCGAGATCGAAAAACCACGGATCGTGGTCACGATATTGCGCAGGCTGTCACCTGCTGGGCCGACGTCTTTGTTACGCACGCCTGCCAGCATGGATTGGCTGATCACTTGTAATTCTGCTTGCGCGGATGAACCGAAAGACACGATCGAATTGGTCTCGGTGATGTCGATCTCGGCGACGCGGCGTTCGATCTCGGCTGTTGTTGGCGCATCAGCGGCTTCGAGTGTCACCAATTCCCCTTTGGGTTCTGGCAGCACAACTGCGGTGATTTTTTCAACATCAGGGAGGGTCGCTTCGGCTTGCTGGCGGATTGTATCAGACATTAGTCATTCCCTTTTGATTTTAAGCTGACGCCTTCACGCTGTAAGCGATCGCGTAGCACATTGATTTCAATATCCATATCGCTGCGGTCATCGAGCAGCATTTTGTCGGTCCGAGCAGCGAAATTCTGCTCAAGGTCGGTCAGAAGCGCTTCATAGCTGGTGCGCGCATCAGCGTCTTTGTTGCGCCCGTAAAGATCAACGAACTTGACCGTCGCATCACGTGCGCCCATCAAATAAACGCTCAGAAATTTACGTGCACCCGTCAGGTCGCGCGGATCTTCTTCGACCGTGCGGATCATCCGGCGAGCGATTGTTTGGAAATCCTCAACACGTTCGGTAAGGCGCCGATCAGACAAGGCCTGGATCTGTGCTTTCATCACGGCCAAATATGCTTCGGCTTCGTCCACCACACGCGCGACGCGGTCTTGCTGGAAAGTATCAATGCCCTCCATGCGCTTGTCAGTCATTGGATCGATACCGAACGTGACCGTATGCAGACCCGCGGCAGCTAAGCCATAAAGAACCGATCCGATGATGCCAGTATCGCCAAGATATGCGGCAATAGTGACACCGATTCCTGTCAAAGCAGTGGCCAGCATCTTGCGTGGAACAGCAGGGCGGCGCGCAACCTTGCGTGCGTTATACGCAGCCTCTGCTTGCAAACCTTCTTGTAGTAACCAAGCGGCTAGCGTCAGAACCGCACCACCGACCAAAGCCGTGACCAGTGCGACTGGACCATCGTTCAATGATGTGAACACCAAGATCGCGGCGGGCACATAAAGCAAGCGGGCTTGCGAACCAGCTTTTTTGATCTGCCGTTCGTCCACGACCGCATCACGGGGGGCATTTGCTTGCCCGTCAGGGCTAAATTTGCCGCCAAACTTCTTGGCCATTATGCAGCCCCCAACCAACCGGTCGTGACGCCAAACAGCAAAACAACCAGCAAAACATATGTAATCCGTCGAAACTTCGCGGGCATAAAATCGTCGTCCTTTCCAACGCCAACTTGTGTGACGTCTTGAATTGTCCTCAGGAGACCGGTGATTGCTATTGCGGCCACTGCCACAAACGCCACCAAGAGGATCAATCGCATCATGTCTTCGTCACTCCGTCAGTTTTCACCTTCATCAAGATAGGAACGGGCGCGCTAGTTTACGAGTGTTTCTGCAAGGCTGCACGCTCTGCATCCAATTTTCGTCTATAACCCGACTGGATGATTTCCACTGCAACCAGCACCACGACAGAGAAGTAGAATGTGGATTTTGACATCGGGATAATATCCTGCCCGAAGACCATGATTTTCAAGCTGTCATCATGCATCGCGTGGGCGGCAGCGGGGCCTGCCTCGCCCAATAAGACCACACCAACAATCAGCAGGATAAACAGGCCTAGCACTTCGTACATGCGGTTCTTTTCCAAGAACTGCGCGACGCTGTCGGCCAGCAACAACATCGCCAACCCCGAGAGAAGGATCGCCGTCGCAAGGATCGGGAACACATCTGTGATCGCCAGTGCTGACAGCACAGAATCAAACGAAAAGATCAGGTTCATAAGAACAATTAGCATCACGACTTTAACGGCAGATTTACCGCCTTTGCCTTCGACGTCGTGATCAAGGTTATCCATGGACAACATGTGCCCGATTTCCTTGACAGCAGTGTACATAATGAATGCGCCACCAAAGACAAAAACGATGGTCGCAAAGTTCACGCCACCCTCGATCACGCCGACCCAGTTCATCACAAAGAACGGTTCTGCCAAGGCATCGATCAGGCGGATCATCACAAACAGCAGCTGGTTTGTCCCCCGGGAGAAGTTGTTAGCCCTACCATGCACACGGTTGGGTGCAGGACAAGGTTCAACTCTGGGGCTTTTTCCCCCTAGTGGGACGATTGACAGGCTTTCTGACACGTGTCGGCTTTGGTTTATCCGACATGCCCAACTGGTCACGCACAACGCGTTGTTTGATCTCTTCAACTTCGCCTTGCTTAAGGTTGGCCAACTGGAACGGACCATAGCTGACGCGGATCAAGCGGTTCACCGCGACGCCGACTTCTTGCATCGCGCGGCGGATTTCGCGGTTTTTACCTTCCCGAATGCTGACGGTCAGCCATGCGTTGGCACCTTGCTGGCGATCGAATGTGACGACCATCGGCTGATACTGGATGCCTTCGACCGTGATGCCCGCGCGCAAACGGTCGAGGGTGGCTTCGCTAACCGATCCATTGATGCGGACACGGTAGCGGCGCAGCCAACCAGTGCTGGGCAATTCCAGCTTACGCTTCATTTCGCCGTCATTGGTGAGCAGCAGCAAACCTTCGGAATTCAAATCAAGCCGTCCAACTGACATCACACGCGGCAGGTTTTCAGGCAAAGATGCAAAAACCGTCGGGCGGTCTTTTTCGTCACGTTCTGTGGTCACCAGACCGGCGGGCTTGTGGTAAAGCCAAAGGCGCGGCGCGTCAGGTTCGCCCACAGTTTTGCCGTCCACAACAATGCGGTCGTCGGGGGTCACGTTCAACGCGGGGCTGTCAATCAGCTTGCCGTTCACGCTGACGCGGCCAGCTTCGATCATACGCTCTGCTTCGCGACGGCTGGCGATGCCTGCACGGGAAAGAACTTTGGCGATCCGGTCGCCGGAGGGTGGGGTATCTGTCATGTCTCATTCCTTAAGGGCGATCTGTGCTGCGCGCAATTGAATTGCCGCAAAGCCTTGCTGAAATAGGCATGAACAGGCATCAAAGCGCCATGGATTTTCGCAGTTTCATGCATATCGCCTTGGACGAGGCCCGCGCCGCCGCCACGCGCGGCGAAGTGCCTGTGGGTGCAGTCGTCGTCGGATCTGATGGCGTTATCGCGCAAGCAGGTAACCGGACCCGTGAATTGAAAGACCCAACTGCCCATGCAGAGGTTCTTGCGATCCGTGCCGCGTGCACCGCAATGGGGCAAGAACGTCTGACAGGCTGTGACCTCTACGTGACGTTGGAACCATGCCCGATGTGCGCCGCAGCGATCAGTAATGCGCGGATTGCACGGCTGTATTTCGGCGCAGCTGATCCGAAATCAGGCGGCGTCGCGCAAGGGCCGCGTGTGTTTAGTCATCCGCAATGCCATCATGTGCCAGAGGTCTATGACGGGCTTGACACATCCACGTCTGAAGCACTTTTGACGACGTTCTTCTCGGAACGCAGGTAAGGCCCAAAAATGGATTGGTTTGAACAGGTCGACGGATACTGCGAACGCACGGATTTCACATATTGGTCCGAACCGTTGAACGCGCTGACCAATATCGCGTTTATCATCGCTGCCTTGATTTTGTGGCGGCGCAGCGCGGGTGTGCCGATGGCGCGGGTTCTTTCAGGCATCTTGGTCGGGATTGGCGTGGGTAGTTTCCTGTTTCACGCGCATGCGACCATCTGGGCATCGGTTGCTGATGTGGTCCCGATTGGCATTTTCATCCTGACGTATTTGTTTGTGGTGAACCGCGATATGGTGCCGATGGGCGGCTGGATGGCAGCCTTTGCAACAGCGCTATTCATTCCATACGCTGCCGCATTGGTGCCTGTGCTGAACCAAGTCCCCTTTATCGCGATTTCGAACTTTTACTGGACCGTGCCGATCTTACTGGCACTTTACGCGATATTTTTGCGCCGCAGGCCGGGAATCGCCCAAGGTTTCTTGATTGGCGCGTCATTGCTTTGCCTGTCTATTACCATCCGCTCGCTTGATGAAATGCTGTGTGATGTGATCCCGATTGGCACACATTTCATGTGGCATGTCCTGAATGGCATCATGTTAGGCTGGATGATCCACGTTTACACACGCCATATGCTTGCGACCGCCCCGCAAGGGCGGTAAACGCGAGAAAAGTTTTACCGGAGAGTTTGTCCATGTCGATCGACATCGAAACAGCCCGCCGCGTGGCCAAATTGGCCCGCATCAAGGTGGAAGACGACGCATTGCCTGCGCTGGCCTCGGAGTTCAGCGCGATTTTGGGCTTTATTGAACAGCTTAACGAAGTGGATGTTGAAGGTGTTGAGCCGATGACATCTGTGACGCCGCAGCGTTTGATGCGCCGTGCCGATGTTGTGACGGACGGGAACCAGCAAGAGGCTGTGTTGAAAAACGCACCTGATTCCCGCGAAGGCTTTTTCGCCGTGCCAAAGGTAGTTGAATAATGACTGAGCTGTCCAAACTGACCATTGCCGGTGCGCGCGACGCGATGCGTAAGGGTGAAACATCGAGTGCTGAAATCACAGCCGACTGTCTAAGCGCCATCGCAGGTGCAGACGCGCTGGGCGCTTTCGTGCACCATACACCTGACATCGCAAAAGATCAGGCTGCGGCCGCTGATGTCCGTATCAAAGCAGGCGATGCGCCTGATATGTGCGGTATCCCGCTGGGTATCAAAGACTTGTTTTGCACCAAAGGCGTGCCGTCGCAGGCCGCATCGCGCATTCTCGAAGGCTTTAAGCCGGAATACGAAAGCACCATCACAAGCAAACTGTTTGGCTCTGGCGCTGTTATGTTGGGCAAGCTCAACATGGATGAATTTGCGATGGGGTCGTCGAACGAGACATCCGTTTATGGCAATGCTGTGAACCCATGGAAGCGCGCAGGCGATGATGCGCCACTGACGCCAGGTGGTTCGTCCGGTGGATCAGCCAGTGCTGTTGCCGCTGATTTATGCTTGGCCGCGACGGGAACGGATACAGGCGGATCAATCCGTCAGCCTGCTGCATTTGTCGGGATCACAGGTCTCAAGCCGACGTATGGCCGTGTGTCGCGTTGGGGAATCGTGGCCTTTGCGTCGTCTCTGGACCAAGCTGGCCCGATGACTAAAGACGTGCGTGACGCAGCAATCATGCTGGGCGCGATGTCTGGCCATGATCCGCTGGATAGCACTAGCGCCGATCTGGCCGTGCCTGATTTTGAAGCGGCCCTGACAGGTGACATTCGCGGCAAAACCATTGGTATCCCCAAAGAATACCGCATGGACGGCATGCCGGCTGAAATTGAAAAGCTGTGGGAAGATGGCACAACGATGTTGAAAGACGCAGGTGCCAACATTGCCGAAATTACACTGCCGCACACAAAATATGCGCTGCCGGCGTACTATGTGATTGCACCAGCAGAGGCATCTTCGAACCTCGCCCGTTATGACGGTGTCCGCTTTGGTCACCGCGCAAAACTTGCAGCAGGCGATGGCATCACAGAGATGTACGAAAAAACCCGCGCCGAGGGTTTCGGTCCAGAAGTGCAGCGCCGTGTGATGGTCGGTACTTATGTGCTGTCTGCGGGCTTCTATGACGCGTATTACAACCGTGCCCGCCGTGTGCGCGCTTTGATCAAGCAGGACTTCGACAAAGTGTTCGCGGATGGTGTCGATGCGATTTTGACGCCTGCAACGCCGTCGGCAGCCTTTGGTTTGGGCGAAATGACGAATGCCAACCCGATCCAGATGTATCTTAACGACGTGTTCACGGTGACAGTAAACCTTGCTGGTCTGCCAGGGATTGCCGTACCAATTGGGCAGGATGCGCAGGGTCTGCCGCTGGGTCTTCAGTTGATTGGACGCCCGTGGGAAGAAGGCGATTTGCTGAATGTGGCCTATAGCCTCGAGCAGTCGGCAGGATTTGTGGCCAAACCCACCAAGTGGTGGTAAGCTTTTTTCAAGAAAATGCAGTGAAGCAGGTATGGTAATGATAAAGTCTTGCGTCTTTATTTCGGTGGCAGCGTTGGTTATTGCCGCGTGTTCGCCGGTCGTGGTTCCGACAGAGCGCGGCGTAGGTTTCGATGACGCGGCTAATCGCGCGCTACGCGACGCGCAGTTGTCCGCGCCTGTTGGCGGTATTGTTCCACCAGCTCAGGTGAACACAATCCCGTCGCAAGCACCATTCGTGCGCACGACACAAAACCCCGCTATTGCGTCGGCTGATCTTGCTGCCGCAGGCATTGGGCAAAATGCCGCACGACCAGCGTTGCCCGCAAATTTGGGTGCTGACCCGCTACGCACGCAAGGTCTTGACGCATCCCCGAGCAATCCCGCGCCGCAGTTGGCGAATTCATCCGGCCTGTCGGACGAGCAGAATTTTGATGCGGTCGCCGGGCGCGAAACAATCGAAAGCGATGCAGAGCGCCGCGCGGCACAAGCCGCTGTCCGTCAGCAGGTGGCCCCAACAGCCGTACCCCAGCGCCCGCGCGATGTCGGACCAGATATCGTTGAGTATGCATTGAATGCGCCGAACATCCTTGGCCAAGAATGGTACAGCCGTTCATTATTGTCCGGCGAAGGGCGGTTCCGCCGCAATTGCGCTGGTTATGCCACACCAGACGACGCACAGCGCGATTTCCTTGCACGCGGTGGACCTGATCGCGACCGTCGCGGCATTGACCCAGACGGAGACGGCTTTGCCTGTGGTTGGGATCCTGCACCATTTAAACAAGCGTTCCGCAACTGAGACTGACAACGCGAGCCTCGCCCAATTGTGGGCCGCGTCGGGAAGGCGCCAAACCCGATCTGGTCGTGATTCACTATACTGCGATGTCCTCTGCGAAGGCGGCTGCAGACACGTTATGCAATCCAGACAACGAAGTTTCCGCGCATTATCTGATTTCTGAAGACGGTGAGGTCCTGTCGCTCGTCCCGGAAGCGATGCGCGCGTGGCATGCAGGCGCGGGGCAATGGGGTGCCGTTTCGGACGTGAACAGTCGCTCGATCGGAATCGAGTTGTCCAATACAGGTCTTGCCCCGTTTGCCGCAGCTCAGATGGATGCCCTGACGGATTTGTTGAAAGGTATCACCGCGCGTTGGGCGATCCGGCCAGAGCGAGTGATTGGCCATTCCGATATGGCACCGGGGCGCAAGATTGACCCTGGTCCACGGTTTGATTGGCGCAGGATTGCGCATGAAGGGATATCTGTTTGGCCTGTTTCGCAAAAACTGCCTCAAGACGTTGGGACCGCGCGCTTTGCGGCAGCAATGGCCGCCTTTGGGTATACCGCGACAAATGACCCAGAACTTTTGCTGGCAACCTTCCGTCTGCGCTTTCGGTCACGCCATACAGGCCCTTTAGATGCCACCGATCTTGCAATGATCTCAGACCTCGCGGCACGCTTTCCCGTTGACGTGAACGCGGCTGTCGCCTAACTGCATTTTTGCGCGGATGGCTGGATGACTGCGGCAGCAATGTCGAGGAAAGTCCGGACTCCAAAAAGCACGGTGCCGGGTAACGCCCGGCGGGGGTAACCCTAGGGATAGCGCCACAGAGAACAGACTACCTGCGTCGCATCTATGGTGCGCATTCGTCAAAGCGCAGGAAAAGGTGAAACGGTGGAGTAAGAGCCCACCGCGCGAGCGGCAACGTAAGCGGCACGGCAAGCCCCACCGGGAGCAATGCCAAATAGGGACCTCGCGTCGCAAGACGGGGATGCTTGAACCCCAGACGGTCCGGGTTGGCAGCTAGAGGGCGCTTGGTAACAGGCGTCTTAGATGAATGGTCATCCATTTGCGGGCAACCGCAGAGGACAAAATCCGGCTTATAGGCCGTCCGCGCATATTCCCCCACTCAAGAGGTGGGTTTACGGTTGACTCGGCCCTCCCTGCGGGTAAAAGGCAGCTTCAATGTTATTCACGCGATGTGCCGCAAGCGGCCCGCAACGAGGAGAGATGAGCCATGGCGAAGCCTACCACCATCAAAATCCGCCTGAACTCCACTGCGGGTACCGGGCATTTCTACGTCACCAAAAAGAACGCACGTACAATGACCGAAAAAATGGTCGTTAATAAGTACGATCCAGTTGTGCGCAAGCACGTGGAATATAAGGAAGGCAAGATCAAGTAATTGATCGCCTGACTGCAATTGATTTGGCCGCGCACTAGCGCGGCCTTTTGCGTTTTGGGGATCAGAAAAGCAGCGTTGCCGCCAGAATCACAATCAGCGCGATTTGTGCAATCAACGTCAGCAACATCCCGTACATGCGCAGCCGCCAATGTGTGCCGTCGATTGCAAAGTAGATGGCGTGCATGATGCGCCCGACGATAAGCAAGATTGCCGCGCCAGTAAGGGCAGACGCCGCGGCACCTTGCGCCTCGGACAAGCCCATCAGAATCAGCGCGATTGGTAGCTGCTCCACCGCGTTAGCGTGGCCCCTGATAGCCTTGGTGAGCGGACGGTCGTTGTTGTCGCCTAGAACGACACCGTCGCGCCTGCGCAGCCGGATGACCTTTGCGGTTAGCAACAAAATGAGCAGACCAGCAAGGACGGCCGTGAACGAAGTAATCGTGAGGGTCATTGTCGGAAATTCGCTTTCAAAAACAAAAAAGGGGCTGATGTTGCCATCAGCCCCTAATCGTTGAAGTTTTTCAATATCTATTCGCGGTTGCCGAACAACTGCAGCAAGAACATAAACATGTTGATAAAGTCGAGGTACAGGTTCAGCGCACCCATGATTGCGGCTTTTGCTAGCCATTCTTGGTCGCCATGTACGGCATGCTCAAGGTAAGTCGTTTTGATTTTCTGCGTGTCATAAGCGGTGAGGCCTGCAAAGATCAGCACACCCAAAATCGAGATCGCGAACATGATTGCAGGGGACTGCAGGAAGATGTTGACGATCATCGCAACGACCAGACCAATCACACCCATGATCAGGAAAGCACCCCAACCAGAGATATCTTTCTTCGTCGTGTAACCATAGAGGCTAAGACCAGCGAAGGCGATCGATGTGATCAAGAAGACTTGGGCAATCGAAA
>NZ_JAFMHR010000053.1 GCF_017854415.1 Yoonia sp.
CCCGATTACATCTTAGCTGAACCGCAAAGCTGTCCGAATTAATGGGACCACTTCAGTCTGGAAGTGAGGCTGCGCACATAGTCGCTAAGGAGTAATTGCCTAAGTATATGGAAATAAATAAAAAAACTTAGGCAATCAAAGGTTCTTGCTGCCTATTATTAAAATTATCCTAAATATTTCATCAGAATTCGCGATAAGGTCTTGGCATATTCGGTCACGGGACTTAACCTTAAAGATGTATTCAGTTCGGTCGCCTTGGCGACAACGGTCAATGGTCACGAAACCGCGAAAGGATATGCTTTGCTACCACTCACACTCAAAAACTCCCGCTTCAAGGCAGCTAAAAAACGGCCCGAGGCAGACAACAATATCGTTTATATTGCGCAGCATCGTGAAGGTTTGGAAAATCGATTTCCAAAGGTTGACGATATTTTAGACCGGCTTTCTGCTGATACGCGAACAACGCGTTTATGGCGCAACAAAGCCCGCTGAAATCCGCTAGGCAGAACGTCCAAAAAGCCCGCTAAGCGCGCGGCTGACCAATCCGCTGACGCTTGGTTTTTTGACGCTCTGGAATGGCAGTGGGCGGCAGACTTCGATCGCTGCGACGCCGACCCTTGCGGTCAGAGCCCCGTTCACCACGCCTTCGCCAAAGCGGCGCGACACTTTTGATAGTATACCGCCACCTGCGACGGAACTGATCAGATCATCACCAACGGCCACGGCACCTGTAGCAACCAGATGCGTCAGTACGGTGCGCGTTAAACGCCAGCTGCCCAATGTGCCGCTACGCCCCCCGTAAATCTGTGCGATGCGACGGATCATCCGCAAGTTTGCCGTCAATGCTGTGAACAAGTCTGCAAGTGCCAGCGGCACGATTGCTGTGACGGTAGCTACTTGGCGTGCGGCGGCTTCGACCTCGCGTTGGGCGCGTGCATCAAGTGGTGCAAGAAGGGTGGTTTCGGCCAAGCCAAGAAGCCCCTCCGCGTCCAGGATCTCACTTTGCCGTGATTTCAGTTCGGCGCGTCCCCACGCCGTGTCGTCACGTGATCCGTAAAGCTGTTCAAGCTGGCTGATCACTGCGCGCGCAGCGTCGAGTTTGCCTGATGCATGTGCGTCTTTTGCGCTGTGCTGAATGCGGTCGATTTTGCGCAAGCGTCCAAAAGCGGCCAGTTCGCGCAAGCTGATGATCAGCAAAACGCCAATAAGCAGCGCGATCAGACCAGTCGCAATCCCGCCCAAGATGGGCGAGCGGGCCAAAAGTGCGTTCACATAGTCCCAAGCGGCCAGCGAAACCACGAAACTGGTCAGCGCCAATGCCAGCGACCAGAACCACCGCGCTAGCCGCGAGGGGCGGTGTGTAGCGATGGCTGCGACGTGTTGCATAGCCGCCCCTTGAGGATGATCGGACAGGTCTGGCACAGCTGGCGCAATGTCGGGCCTTGCTGCCTTTTCGTCATCCAGATCGAACAGGATTGGTCCACGTGTCATAGGCGGTCCCCCAACAGAAATTGTGCCGCTTTATCTAGCCGAATATGCGGGGGGCCGTCGCCCGGTCTGCGGGACAAAACGGCTGGGGCAAATCGCATGATCCCGTAGTCGGCATCCAACCATTTTTCTGCACCAGCGCGCGCAGTCGATAAAAGCTGCGTTGGATCATCGGGCAATGCGCCGGGATAAAAGGCCGCTTGCTTGCCAGTGTCCAACAGTTGCCCGCGCACCACGTCCAGTTCAATGCCGTCATGCATCATCGTGTCTTCGACAGTGGTGCGCAGTGCCGCGATCGACATGGCACTTGTTTTTGCGCCTGCAAAATCAGCGCGATCTACAGCCTCGCGCAGCAATGCCTTGGTGATGTTGGTCAGTTGCGGATGTTGGCTATGGTGTAGGTGGTCGGCTTTCGTGGCGGCGAACAGGATCTTTTCTACCCTGCGACCGTTGAAGATACGCGCCAGAAAATCATTTCGGCCGGGCCGGAACGCGCCAAGGATTCGCGCCATAGCGCTGCGCAAATCATCCAGTGCGGCGGGGCCTGCATGGATCGCACCCAGCACATCAACCAACACGATCTGGCGGTCGATCTTTGCAAAGTGATCCCGAAAGAACGGCCGTACGATGTTGCGTTTGTAGCTTTCAAAGCGCCGTTCAAATTCGCGGCCCAATGAACCGCGCGGGTATTTACCGTCCGGCAAAGGTGCAAAAGTCAGAACGGGTGATCCCGCCAAATCACCGGGCAACAAGAACCGTCCGGGTGAGCAGTCAGAAAACCCTGCCGCACGCGCATCTTGCAGGTGGGCGGTAAAGAGCGTGGCAAGGTGTTGTGCTGCCGGTTCGTCGAGGTGAACGTCCGGGTCGATATCTGCGACCCGTGTTACATAGGCGTCGCCACCGGGTCTGCCTGCTGCGCGTTCAAGTGCCGCGCGCGACCATTCCGCAAAGTTCTGTTCAAGCAATCCAAGGTCCAGCAGCCATTCACCGGGGTAGTCGACAATATCGATATGAACCGTGCGAGGGCCGGAAAATGTTGAAAGCAGGCCGCGTGGTTGGACCCGCATTGAAACGCGCAGTTCGCTGATCTGGCGGGTGCCATCCGGCCAGCTGGGGGCGGGCGCGGTCAGTTGGGCCAGATAGGCCTCGTAATTGAACCGCGGCAATGTGTCGTTTGGTTGCGGCTGCAAATATGCGGTTTGAATGGCGCCGTTTGCTGCCGCCTCTAGCTGGGGCATGCGTCCGCGATCCATCAGGTTCGCCACAAGCGACGTGATAAAGACGGTTTTGCCAGCGCGCGACAATCCGGTCACGCCCAGCCGGATCACCGGTTCGCTGAACGGGGCTTTTAACGTATCGCTGACGCCACCTGCGGTGCGTGCGATTTGATCAGCGATTGCGGCGATTACCAATTGGATGCCCTTTCTAAGCTTGAAAGCAAGATAGGGATGCATCGCTGCGATGTGTAGGGATTGATTTTGCGTGTTCCTCCCCCTAGTCGGGTGGGATGCCACGTTATGCCCTTCTTATCGAAT
Source organism: Yoonia sp. (assembly GCF_017854415.1). Classification (GTDB taxonomy): domain Bacteria; phylum Pseudomonadota; class Alphaproteobacteria; order Rhodobacterales; family Rhodobacteraceae; genus Yoonia. Next base: position 3,024 of record NZ_JAFMHR010000053.1, read on the forward strand.
ATCACGGTGCCCCTTTTTCAGGGTGGCAGAAACAGCCTGATCGCCCGTCGGTACAAGGTGCGATCGAGGACGCCTTGGCCAAGGTCGAACCCCACGAACATGCGATTGCGGCGGCAGGTCGCACGGACGCAGGTGTACATGCGACCGGTCAGGTCGCCCATTGTGATATGGACCGCGAATGGGACCCGTTTCGTTTGTCAGAGGCGTTGAACTATCACCTCAAACCGAACCCTGTCGCGATTGTGGGCTGTGCCCGGGTCGCGGATGATTTTCATGCCCGTTTTGGTGCACTTGAACGGCAATATCTGTTTCGCGTGATCGCGCGCCGTCCGCCGCTAACGTTTGAGGCGGGGCAGTATTGGTGCGTAAAGCGCCAGCTTGATCTTGATGCGATGCAAGAGGCCGCGAACCGGTTGGTGGGTCACCATGATTTCACGACGTTCCGGTCAACGATCTGTCAGGCCAAAAGCCCGATGAAAACTCTGGATGAGTTGCGGATCGAGGCGTTCCCACGCGCGTTCGGCACCGAATATCACTTTCATGTCCGCGCACGGTCGTTCTTGCACAATCAGGTCCGTAGCTTTGTGGGCACGTTGGAACGTGTTGGTGCGGGATCATGGACGCCTGATGATGTAAGCAAGGCGTTGGCGGCCAAGGATCGCGCGGCGTGCGGACCGGTTAGCCCGCCTCACGGCTTGTACTTGGCGCATGTACGCTATCCAACGGACCCGTTTGCGCAAGGTTAGTCGTTGTCGTTCAGGCCTGCACCTGCGCCGACTAAACGCGAGGCCTCTGTTTCGGGCACATAGGTTTCGGCGGCATACACCCCCCAAACATCCCAGTCAGCGGCAGGAATTGTGACAGGTCTACAGGCGGGCTGCAGAACGGTGGTATCGCTGCGCTTCAAAACCCGCCCGTCCCATCTGAGCGCCACACCGCTTTCGGCCAGAAACGCACCGACCAATGGGGCATGGTCCAAATCTGCCAGCACAGCGGCGTCATATCCCATCGCAAATGCGTCGCGGATGATTGCCCCGATTAAGGCTGCGGGTCCGGACTTTACTGAAACGGCATCGCTGCTCCAGATCATGTCGACAGTTGTTGCGGGTTCTTGCAGGGCGCGGGTGACGGCGCTGACATTCCCGCCAGTGCCTGCCAAATAGATTGCGATGCGGCCCAAATCTTCGGCTTGACCCAACGGGATGCCCGCACCGCGTGCTGCTTTCTGCACCATGCTGCCAATCTCGTTAAGCGCCAGCATCAGATTGGCGCGACTGGCAGCCACCAGTCATCCGCGTTGTCGAGTTCATCAAACAAAGGCGCACCTTGGGCCAAAGTGATCCTTGTCCATCGGTCGGATTTGGGATCGAATTTGGCCGCCCCAAAGTATGCCAATTTGCAGCGCAAAAGGTCTATTGGAAGGCAATCATGGCTGATCAGATTGTCTCTGATTTCCGCATAGGCATGCCGCCCTAGTGTCTGGACGCGTCGTGCAGCTGCGCGGTGTGCGGGGTGATCAACAAGGAAACGCCCGACCGGAATGTCGGTGTCAGGAATATCTTGCGCCAAAGCTTTGACCTGCCGCGCAATATCCAGTGGGGATTCGCGATCTGCCCCATCTTCGATGTGCCGACTGCCCAGCCTTGGCTCAAGCTTTTCTTCGGAAACATACCAAAATTGCGCGCATGCGCGGGCATCATTATAGTCAATCGAACAGGCCCAATTCCAGTCTTGATCAATCAGCGATTTGAGCTCGCTGCAGGGAATTGACGGGTCTAACGTGGGGCTAAACGGCGTCGCCATACAGGTTGTCAGGCCATCGATCAGGTCGCCGAAGGGTTCCAGCATCAAAGCGGCGATGAGTTCTTGGCTGTCGATTGAGAACTGTGCGCTTTGATTCAGGATGGTGTGGATGGGCTGCGGACCCATCAGCGCATCCGGGGTCAAGGTTGCTGCGAACTGCGGCCACTCGCGTCGCATTGTTTCAATCCGGTCAGCGGCAATTGGGTCAGGTACGTTCCATTCCGCCAAATGCTGCGCCGCGCGTGTGACCAATTCGTAAATCCGGCTGATCTGTTCGCCGTCCAAGCTGGGAACGGCGCGCACACGCGCAAGCGCCGTTTCGCGCACTTGCATCCATGCATCCAGCAACATCGGGTGGTTCACCAAGAACGGGGCCATGCCCAAACCGGTTGAATTGCCGATGCCCAAATGCCGTTTGGCTTCGCGTGATAGTTTTGCGCCGCCGACGTGTTCAGCCAGATCGTGCGTGAACCCTCGGATCAGCCAGACAGTCAGCATTTCAGCCATAAAGGGGCCGCCCATACCGGGTCTATCGGCGATATGTCCGCGATCGGCGATGCCGAATTTACCGTTTCCGTAGACGGCTGTTGTACGCATAAGATAACCGGTTTCACGGATCTTGACGGGATCAGGTTGGCGGCCCGCACAGAGTGCTTCAGTGACGTGATCAAACAGGCGCACGGATTTGTTGGCGCGGCTTAAGACCAGATCGCGGGCCGTAAAACGCGCCGCCTCTTGCAAAGGCGCACTGGCGACAATGCGGGCAATTTCATCGGCGGTAGGGATGCCGTCGTAAAGCACATAGGCTGTGTCCCATGCCGTCGCGATCACGCGGTCTGTGCGCAGTTCGGGCGGTAAATCGGTGGAAACCGCCACCAAAGTATAATCGTGTCCGCCAAAATTCAGGGTGTAGGTCGCATGGCCAAATCCATCGGCGTTCATTTCCCAAACGGGGCGCGTGACTTTGACGTCCTCGGCGGCCAAAGCCCGCATTAACGTCCGCAAGAATGACAAACGGGTAGGGAATGATGCACCCATCCGCCGCAACCGCATCACGGTTGCAGGGGGGCGGAGTGGCATTTGTTCAGGCGTGACAATGTCTTTCATCACACTATCCTAGACATAATCAGGTAGCGAAAATAGCTAGAAAATGCTGATTGCGGCAATGTGAATGGTCATTCTATGGTTGGGTGGGTAAAAAGATTAAATGAGTGAAAAAGTCATCAATTGCCTTTGTAAAATAGCGAAATTGCCCGGTAAATGCATGCAGCTTGCCGCGATCCTTGCGTTTGCAGGGTCAGGTGCGGCGGCACAGGACGTGCGGCTTGTCTCTGACGCGGCGCGTGGTGTGTTGTCTGAGGCGTCTTTGTTGCGCGCTCTTGATGAAACTGCCGCCCCACAAGATTATATAGCTGCCGCGCGTGCAGACTATCGCCGTTTGCTGACTGCGCTTTACGCCGAAGGATACTATGGCGGACAGATATCGATTACAGTGGACGGGATTGAGGCCGCGAATATTGCACCTCTGGCTGCTCCCAGCGCGATTAACGAGGTCGTGATTACAGTGACGCCCGGCCCGCGTTTTAAGTTCGGTGAAGTTAGAATCGCGCCATTGCCTCCACAAACCACGATTGCAGAAGACCTTGGGCCACGTCGAAATGCAGAATCCGGCAACATTCGCGGGGCCGTTAGTGCCGCGGTCCTAAGTTGGCGGGAACTTGGCTATGCCAAGGCAGAAGTCGCCGATCAGTCGATTATTGCGCGCCATGCGGATGCGAAATTGGATGTTGATGTCGCCTTGGATATCGGCCCGCGACTGACGTTTGGCGAACTGCAGGTTTCTGGCCCACGTATCGTGACGCAAGAACGCGTGCGCGAGATTGCGGGTTTGCCTGTAGGCGAAGTTTATTCGCCTGCTGCCATCGCAACCGCTGAACGCAGATTGCGCCGTACCGGCACTTTTGAAAGCGTCTCGTTGACCGAAAGCGAAGCGATCGGTCCCAACGATACATTGGACATCACTGCGCAATTGTCTGATGCAAAACTGCGTCGTCTTGGATTCGGGGTGGAGCTGTCGAGCATCGAAGGGCTGACCCTGTCGACATTCTGGCTGCACCGGAATTTCCTACGCGGAGCTGAACGATTTCGCACGGACATCGAAGTTTCTGGCATTTCAGGCGAAACGGGCGGCGTGGATTATAGCATCGGGGCGAACCTGACCCGTCCGGCGACATTTGGGCCAGACACGGAGTATTTCATCTCTGGTCAAATTTCGCGCGAAGATGAGCCGGAATTCCTGCTGGACAAAATCGCGCTTGAGACTGGTTTTTCCCGCACCCTGGGTGACGACCTCACTGTTCGTGCTGGTGTTGGCCTGCTGCGCGCCCGCGAAGTTACCGATTTGGAAGAGCGCGCCTATACGCTTTTGACTTTGCCGTTGGATGCCACTTTGGATCGCCGTGATGTGCCGACGAATGCCCGCAACGGTTATTTCCTCGATATAAATACAACGCCGTTTATCAGCATTGACGGTGATATCGCGGGTGCACGCCTTTTCGGTGATGCACGTGGGTTCTTGACCGTGGGCGAGGCTGAAAAACTGACCTTTGCCGCGCGTGGCCAAGTGGGCAGCGTGATGGGCGCTTCGGTGACCCAAGCGCCCGCAGACTTCCTGTTCTATTCCGGTGGCGGCGGCACAGTGCGGGGCCAACCGTATCAGTCATTAGGTCTTGATACCGTGCAAGGCATGGAAACTGTGACGACGGGTGGAACGTCGTTTGTCGGTGCGCAGCTAGAGGCGCGATATCTGATCCGCGAAAGCCTTTCGTTGGTTGGGTTTTATGACATCGGCCATATCGGTGGCACTGCCAAACCCGGTGAAGAGGGCGATTGGCATGCAGGCGCAGGTATCGGTGTGCGCTATGAAACCGGGATCGGGCCGATCAGGCTTGATCTAGGTACGCAAGCCAGCGGCGATGACGCGGGTTCTGCGTTGCAGGTTTATATTGGAATTGGGCAAGCGTTTTGATGCGGTTTTTAATCATATGCATCTTGGTATTTGCACCACACGTGGTGGCGGCGCAAACCCAAGAAGACGAAGACAAAGGTTATCTGACCAATTTAATCGAAGAGAACCTGTCAGGCGCCAGTCGTGACGTGAATATCGTAGGTTTTGCTGGCGCGCTAAGTTCGCAAGCGACGATCGAGCAACTGACAATCGCTGATGCGGACGGCGTATGGCTGACGCTTGAAGATATCGTGTTAAGCTGGAATCGCCGAGCGCTTTTGCGCGGTGCAATTGATGTGCAAGAATTGAGTGCCGCGCGGATCATCGTCGATCGTGCTCCGTTGTCCGAAGACACCGGTCCCGCGCCAGAGGCACAGCCGTTTTCCCTGCCAGAGCTGCCGGTCAGCATTTCGTTGGATCAGCTTGATATCGCGCGGATTGAACTGGGTGCATCGTTTTTGGGCGAGCCGATTGTCGTGTCCCTGACGGGTGATGCGCAGCTTGGTGATGGCGAAGGGGCCGCAAATATTGTGGCGACCCGCCTTGGCGACAAGACCGGATTGTTTGAGATTAATGGTAGCTACGTCAATGCAACTCGCGTGCTTGATCTGCTGCTTAAGCTAGAAGAAGGCCCTGATGGGATCGCAGCAAGGTTGCTTGATCTGCCCGGCCGTCCTGCTGTTGCGTTGGAAATCGCAGGGGCGGCACCCTTGGATGATTATGCGGCGACTTTGGCGATTGCGACTGATGGGCAAGACCGCCTTAGCGGGACGTTTGCATTAGCGGCGGTTGAGGACACACAAAGAATAACGCTTGATATTGCTGGCGACATTTCGCCCTTGTTTGCACCAGACTACCAAAGCTTTTTTGGCAATGATGCAAGCCTAAGTGCCGAAGTCATTCGATCGGATGATGGCCGGATTGAAGTGCCTAACTTGGCGCTGGATGCGGGTCGTGTGGCTTTGGATGGCCGTTTGACCCTTGATAACCAAGGTTGGCCAGAGCTGATCGACCTGCGCGGTGGCATCACGCCATTGGGTCAAGAGCCAGTGCTGTTGCCTTTGTCAGGCCCGAAGACTTTTGTTGACGGCATGGACCTTGTCGTGGGTTTTGATGCGGCAGTTGGTGACGATTGGAACGCTGACATTGCCATTCAGGGCTTCACCCGTCCGGGGCTCAAGATTGATGCGTTGACCTTGGAAGGTGGCGGACTGCTGCAAGCTGGTGCTGGTACGCAAACCGGGGCGTTGACAGCCCGTCTGCAATATGCGGCCTCTGGTTTGCAACTGGACGATGCCGGCGCTGCGCGCGCCTTTGGTGATACGGTCGGCGGAGAGCTAGTCGCGTCGCGGATTGAGAATGGCGTGACCAATATTTCACAATTGACCCTGACGGGTGCGGGCCTTGATGCGCGCATCGAAGGCACGATTGCTGGACCCGATGCTGGCTTTGAAGTTGCCGCAGTTCTTGATGCGCAGATCGTTGGTTTGGGGCGGTTTTCGACCTTGATCGGGCAGGACATTGATGGCGGTGCAAAGGTCAACGTTATCGCCCAAGCGACGCCACTTGATGGTTTGTTTGATATCAACCTGTCCGGTGAAACCGATGACTTGTCTGTCGGTATTCCTGAAGCGGATCGCGTCTTGACAGGGGTTGGAACCATCACGGCGAACGTGGTGCGCGATACGCAAGGGACACGACTGGAAAGCCTGACTGTGCGGACAGACGCCGCGCAAATCACGGCCTCTGCTGATTTAACCAGCGCGGGTGCGGATGCCCGCCTTAGCGCCCGATTGGTTGATGTAGGGTTGGTGCTGGACGGAATTTCAGGCCCTGCAACCATCACGGGCGATGTATCCCAGCGCGAAAACGGTGCGATTGATTTTACGTTGCAAGGGACCGGTCCTGCCACTGAGTTCGCAACAAATGGCACAGTGAGCCCGACCGAAGCTGGCCAGACGGTGAACGCTGAACTATCAACGCAGATCAGCGATCTAACCCGCTACGCAGAAATAGCTGGGCGGCCTTTGTCTGGGTCGGTGACGCTCGCGGCAAGTGGCGTGTTGCTAAGCGACGGATCGCGCTTTGAGGTCACTTTGGACGGCCAAACCCAAGACCTTATGACAGGCATCGACCGCGTTGATCCTTTGCTGGCTGGGGCGGGCATAGTTGCAGGACGCGTTGCGCGGACGGCTGCAGAAGATGTGCAGTTCAGTGATTTGAATATCCGCACGCCTGCATTGTCCTTGGCAGGGGACGCATCGCTGACCCTTGACGGGTCAAATGAGGCTGACATTATGTTCCGTTTGAACGATGCGGCTTTGCTGGATCCCAGCTTATCCGGTCCGATTACCCTTAATCTTCAGGCACAGCCTGCACCTGATTATGCCACTGCCACCCAGTTGCAGATTTTGGGTGCTGGGGCCGACATTGCTCTGGACGCTATTGTCGCGTCTGCGGCGCAAAGCCGTGAAGTGACCGGCGAAGTTTCAGCCAAAGTGGACAGCCTTGCCGCGTTCGCCGATCTAGTTGGACAGCAGATTTCCGGACAGATTGATCTGACTGCTTCGGGCAGCATTCTGCCCGACCTGACCCGCTTTGAAACGCAATTGAACTTGCGCAGTGAGGACTTAGGCATCGGCAATGCGACTGTAGATCCGCTTTTGGCGGGAACCGGTCGAATCAACGCCACGATTGGGCTGCAAGACGGCGTGCTGGGCGTGCGCACGCTCGAGGTTTCCACGCGAGAGGTGTCGATCGTTGGCGCGTTGAACGGTGCTGCTGGTTTTGGGCAAGGCCGGTTTAACGCTAGTTTGCGAAATGTTGGTGTGCTGACCGATCAGATCAGTGGCCCAATTCGCGCGACGGGCTCAGCATCATTGGATGAAGCCGGAAATTGGGGCATCGATGCGACGGGAACGGGGCCGGGCGGTCTTGGGGCCACGATTGTTGGACAAATTGGTCAGGACGGAATTCTGGCAATTGATGTGGATGGCAGCGCGCCCCTAGCGCTTGCCAATGCGGCCCTTGATCCGCGTCGCCTGAGCGGGCTTGCGAATTTTGATCTGAACGTGAATGGCCCACCTGCGCTATCGTCTTTAGGCGGTCAGGTGACGTTCTCAAACGGACGGCTTGCGGCACCAAATTTGGGGCAGGCACTGACCGATATTGGGGGGCAGGTCGCTTTGCGCGATGGCACAGCACAAATCAACTTAACGACCCGCGTCGAAGGCGGCGGTGGGATAACGATTAGCGGCCCCTTGGCGCTAACCGGTACAAACCAGGCAGACATTACCATTTCGTTGAATGACGTGGTCTTGCAGGATCCCGAACTTTACCGCACCGAAGTATCCGGCGCGATCACCTTGAACGGACCTTTGCAGGGCGGCGCACGCATTGCAGGTAGGCTGGAGCTTGGACAGACAGATGTGCAAGTGCCGTCTTCGTCGATCAGTAGTCTTGGCGCACTGCCAGATGTGATCCACGTCAACACACCAGCAGCCGTGCGGCAAACGCTTGGGCGGGCTGGGCTGTTGTCTGACGGAAGTGAACCGTCCAGCGGTGGCGGAAGCGGGCGCGCTTTCCCGTTAGATATCGTCATCAATGCCCCATCGCGGATCTTTATTCGTGGTCGCGGTTTAGACGCGGAATTGGGCGGTAGCCTGACGATCGGCGGAACCTCTGCCGATGTGATCCCTGTTGGGCGCTTTTCGCTGGTACGGGGCCGCATTGATATCTTGCAGCAACGCTTTGAATTGACCGAAGGTGTGGCCAGCCTGCAGGGTGATTTTGCTCCGTTCATTCGCCTTGTTGCGACAACAGAGACCGACAATGGCACCGTCATCAGTATCGTCGTCGAAGGACCAGCTGGCGCGCCAGAGGTCAGCTTTATCTCGGTTCCGGAATTGCCGCAGGACGAAGTTTTGTCGCAGTTGATCTTTGGACGCGATCTGCAAAGCATTAGCCCGTTGCAGGCCGTACAACTTGCGTCGGCGATCAGCACGCTTGCAGGGCGCGGAGGTGGTGCATTGGACCGTTTGCGCGAAAGTATCGGGTTAGATGATTTCGACGTTACAACGGATGATGAAGGCAACGCGGCGGTACGTGCAGGCAAATACCTGTCCGATAACGTCTATACGGATGTCACGATTACCAGCCAAGGCGATACCGAGATCAACCTGAACCTTGATGTGACTGACACTGTCACTGCGAAAGGTAGCGTGAACCAAGACGGTGAAACTGGCGTGGGTTTGTTTTACGAACGGGACTATTGATGCTTGATCCACGCGTTTTGAAGGCTGTCCGCAATAGCGTCGATTGGTATGCGATGATGTGGGATATACGGGGATTACGCTATGCACGCGATGCGTTTGGTTTTCGTGCGATTGACCCGCCGCCGCCCTTTCATGGCTGGGTAACTTTGGCGTCGCCGGATGCGCCGATCCCGAACATCGTGGCTCCCTTTGCAGGGCTTGAAGGATTTGGTGTCAAAGACGCATTTGCCATGCATGATCTATCCGGTTTTGGGCTGGCCAAATTGTTCGAGGCCAGTTGGCTTTGGCATTCTCCAGAAGTTCAGGCAGATACGACTGGCTGGGAAAAGATCGCGACGCCAATGGCGCTCGAGGCTTGGGAAAACGCTTGGCGTGATACCTCGCCCAGTGGTCAACGGCAGTTTCTTGATACGATTCTGGAACGCAGCGATGTCGCCATTTGGGGTCGTAAAGCGGATGATGATTATGATGCGGGGGTGATCGGAAACCTTTCGCGGGATTGCGTGGGGCTATCGAACAGCTTTGGCGCAAACGCGCGCCCTGCGGCGACAGCACTTTGCGCTGCATTCGGGCAGGGAAAACCTGTTGTCGGCTACGAGCGCGGTGACGATCTGGCCGAAGCATTAGCCACGGGTTGGCAAGAAACAGGGCCACTTGCCGTTTGGCACAGTCGTCGGAAGGAAAAACCATGAGCAACCTCGCACTAGAGCAACGCAAAAAACTGCCGGACGCTTTGCGCGTGTTGCTAGAGGAATACCCGCGCGATGGATGGGAACTTGACCCCGGTTTTGACGGTTTAGTGAAATTCTGGCTGGACCGTCATTTGATGTTTCGTCGTTTGATGGGCGAGATGGGCAGCGCGACCGAGGCGTTATTGGACAAGAAAATCGCGCCAGAGCGGTACGCAGGCCTGTTGTCCAAGTATGGCGGCATGTTTGTGAATGGTTTGCACGAACATCACACGATCGAAGACACCTACTATTTTCCGAAACTCGCCACCAAAGACCGCCGCATTCAGCGCGGCTTTGATATCTTGGACAAGGATCATCACGCTCTGGATAGCTTCTTGTCGGATTTTGTTGGCGGCGCAAACGGCGTTATTCACAGCAGCGACAATGCTGCCAAGCTGCATGAAGGCGCAGGCAAGTTCCAAAAGGAATTACGCAAGCTGGAACGCCTGCTGGATCGTCATTTAGTGGATGAGGAAGAACTGGTCGTGCCAGTCATATTGCGGTTCGGATCGTCCGGACTTGGTTAACTTACTGCAGGCGGAATGACGCAGAATCGCCTGTACCTTGATCAACGGTAAAGCGGATGCGGTCATCGCCGCGTGCTTCGACCAGTTGGCAGTTATAGGCGATGGGGTCGCCGCCCCATGACATTTCGCGGCAGAAATAACCGTCCCGCCAAGACCATGTGCCGACGATGTCCCAACCAATGGCAGAGCCCGCAATGGTGCCCTCTTCAGATACGTTCAGGCGAATACCGTAAAAGAAGTTACGCAGTTCCTTGCCTTGGGTGAGAGACACAAAAGTACTTTCATCCTTAACTGGCGCGTAGCCGTCCGCCAGCGCAGGCGCGGCAGTCATTGCGACGATCAGGGCTAGGGCAACGTACTTCATTGGGGCACCTCGGTTAACGTTCAACGTCCTTTGTACGTGCCCTCATGCGCTGTGGATCAGTTTGGAGCGTTACAGACCTAAAACGTCTAGCATATCATATTCACCCGGTGCTTTGTCTTGACCCCAAAGGGCGGCCTTTAGCGCGCCGCGCGCAAAAACCGCGCGGTCTGTCGCAAGGTGGCGCAGCACGATCCGTTCGCCTGCGGCTGCAAACATGACGTCATGTTCGCCGACGATATCGCCGCCGCGAATGGCGCTAAACCCGATGTCACCGCGTTTGCGCGCACCTGTGATCCCATCACGCCCACTGTCGCTGACGTCAGCCAGAGACACGCCACGGCCTTCAGCTGCTGCTTCGCCCAACATCAAGGCTGTGCCGGACGGTGCATCAACTTTTTTGTTATGATGCGCCTCGATCACTTCGATGTCGAAATCTTCGTCCAAGGCGGCGGCGACTTTTTTGGTCAGTTGCACCAAAAGGTTCACGCCCAAGGACATGTTGCCTGCACGCACGATCGGCGCATGACGGGCGGCGGCATTAATCGCTTTCAGATCATCCTCGGATAGGCCGGTTGTGCCGATCACATGTACGGCGCGGGCTTGTGCGGCCAACCCCGCAAAGGCAACCGTGGCCGCAGGTGCCGTGAAATCAATGACGGCTTGGGCTTTTGCGAAAACCGCGACTGCATCGTCGGTGACTGTGACGCCAACGGGTTGCCCACCCATTGCAGTGCCGATGTCTTGGCCGACCCAGTCATGTCCGGTCCGCTCAAGCACCCCCACAAGGCGGCATTTATCCGATGCCATCACCGATTGAACGAGCATTTGCCCCATTCGGCCTGATGCGCCGGTAATCACGATGCCTGGTGTGTCTGTCATTGGTCCGTTCCTTTATCCTGACCCCCGTCTTAGCGGTGGATCGCGCGTGACGCAAAGCCTTGCTTGGCAATAGGGTAATCTGCGATTACATGACGGTCATGGCTAAGAATTCAAACAGAGACGGCAAAGCCCCCACACAGCGTATGCTGCGCGTGGGCGAAATGATCCGTCGCACCCTTTCAGAAGTGCTTCAGCGTGGCGATGTCCATGACGAAGAACTAGAGCGTATGTCGATCACAGTGGGCGAGGTGCGGATGTCACCAGATCTCAGCATCGCTACGGCGTTTATTCTACCGCTTGGTGGCGATGGCAAAGAAGAGGCGTTGTCTGCTTTGCGCCGCAACCGTTATGAAATCCGGCATTTGGTCGTCAAAGGTGGCACGATGAAGTTTGCGCCCGAATTGCGGTTCGAAATTGACGGCACCTTTGATCAGATGGACGCCACGCGTGCGTTGCTTGCAGAAGGGCACGTGCGTCAGGATATCGACGACTGATGCGCGGGCTGATTGCCCTATTGTTAGTATGGGCGGCGCCTGCCGCTGCGGTGACCTGCGAAGATATTGAATACGGGGGCAACAGCTATACGCTTTGCACCGTTGATTCCGCGTCCGAGAATTTGCGCCTGTTTTACAAAGACGCCGATGATGCGGTGATTGGCAGTTTTAGTGCAATCGCAGCGCTGCCTGATGTGACCCAGCTTGATTTTGCGATGAACGCGGGCATGTATCACGATGATCGCCGTCCTGTGGGGCATTATGTCGAGAATGGCGTCGAAGTGATGCGCGTTATCCCGAACGCAGGTCCCGGCAACTTCGGCTTGCTACCTAACGGTGTGTTTTGCATCAATGATGGGAACGCGCAGGTCTATGAGACATTGCAATATCTGGATAAAGCGCCTGTTTGCCGCGATGCCTCTCAATCGGGTCCAATGCTGGTGATTGATGGTGCGCTGCATCCACGGTTCTTAATCGACAGCACCTCGCGCTTTATTCGCAATGGCGTGGGTACGTCTGCTGATGGTGGCACCGTAGTCTTTGCGATTTCAAACAACAGCGTGACGTTTCACGAGTTTGGTAGCTTGTTTCGCGACTATCTTAGGTTGCCGAATGCGCTTTATTTCGATGGTAAGGTTTCGCGGCTGTATTCGCGCGAATTGGGCCGTAGCGACTTTGGATTTCAATTGGGTCCGATGGTGGCTGTGACCAACTAGATGTCCAACAGGTCAATGATCGTTTGCAGGTTCGGGCTTTGGCGCAAGTTTTGCACTTCGTTGGGGTGGAACCAACCAGCATCACTGACATCATCGGCGGCTTGCGGCTCCCCGCTTTCATAGCGGCAAGCGACTGCTGCCAGTAAATAGTGGAATTGTACCGTACCCGCAGCATCGCGTGTGATTGCGTCGATATTCGTCAGGTATGATAGTGGCGTGCCGACGATACTGGTTTCTTCCGCAAGTTCGCGTGCGGCGGCGTCCATTGCGGTCTCGCCCAGTTCCACATGCCCGCCCGGAAAACCCCACGTATTCGCGTTGGGTTCATTGCGGCGTTTGACTAACAAGATGCGCCCTTCATGATGCATGACGGCAATAGCGCCTAGTTTTGGGCGGCTCATAGTTGAATGACTTTTTGTGCGACGGCGGCGCCAAGGATCGCGTGATCGTCCGCAGAGAAATGTATCCCGTCGATGGGGCTGGACCCGATTATCGCGCCTGCATCCAGAAAAGCGATCCCCCAATGTGCGGCGAGTGCTGCGATCATCGGGGCGAAGGCTTGCGATTTTTCAGCCGCGCCCATCGCAGTATCGCGGTAAGTGCCTTGTTCCAAAATCGGTGGCGGCGCGATCAGCAGAATGTCAAAGCCGCCATGCCGCGTCTGGTAAGGTTCCGATCGCGCAATAGCGAGAAGGGAGGCAAGTCCGCCAACAATCTGTTCGGCACTGCGCGCGTGGTGGGTCTGCGCGTCGTTCGTGCCAAGCATGATCGTCAATACATCAATAGGTCCGTTGCTCTCCAATGCGATGCGCAGCCCCAATTGCCCATCCATATGCACGCCCATAATTGGGTCCGCCAAACAAGTTGTGCGCCCGGGCAGGCTTTGTTCAAGCACCGTCCAACCCGAACCAAGTGCGTTCGCTAATACGCCCGGCCAACGCAAGTCAGGGTCAAAGCGCCGATTTTCCCCGCGCGCATGTGCAGGCGGCGTCCCGTAGGTGTTGCTATCGCCGAATGTGAGAACTGTTTTTACCATGCGCTCAGGCTATGTGCAGGTCCCGCAATGGTAAAGCACGTTTGACCCCTTGGCCTTCGCGACCAGAGCGCACATATAAGGGGCAACATCAGTTGAAGGAGACGACCCATGCTCGAATTGGACGGAACACCAAAGGCCCCCGCCGCTGACCTGATCAAAGACGCGACCGACGCGAGCTTTGTGGTGGATGTCATTGAGGCTTCTCAGACCGTTCCCGTGATCGTCGATTTCTGGGCGCCTTGGTGCGGTCCATGCAAAACGCTTGGACCTGCAATTGAGGCGGCAGTGACAAAGGCTGGTGGCCGCGTGAAGCTGGTTAAGATCGACGTGGACGCAAACCAAGCCTATGCTGGCCAGTTGCAGGTTCAATCGATCCCGACTGTCTATGCGTTTTTCCAAGGCAAACCTGTTGATGGTTTCCAAGGCGCGCTGCCCGGGTCAGAGATTGACGCATTCGTCGAAAAGATCGCAGCCCTTGCTGGCGAGCCGGAAGATGATGGTCTAACAGCCGCAATCGAGGCCGCAGAGCAGATGTTGCAAGATGGCGAAGCAACCGACGCCGCCGAAACATTCGCCGCGATTTTGCAAGAAGATCCAGCCAATGCGCCTGCCTATGCAGGTTTGGTCCGGTCCTATCTGGCGCTGGACGATGTCGATCAGGCCGAAGCAGTTCTGAACGGCGCACCAGCCGAGATTTCCACCGATCCTTTGTTGGAAGCGGTTCATGCGCAAATCACACTGGCGCGTGAGGCAGCGAATGCAGGTCCTGTGGCTGAATTGCAGGCGGCGGTTGATGCTGCCCCCGACGATCATCAGGCGCGCTTTGATCTCGCGGTGGCCCTGCATGCAAATGGCGAAGTCGAAGAGGCGGTGGGCCAATTGCTAGAGCTGTTCCGCCGTGATCGGGAATGGAATGAGGGTGCCGCAAAGGCGCAGTTGTTCAAGATTTTCGACGCGCGCGAAGCAAAAGACCCGATTGTGCTGAACGGGCGACGTAAACTATCATCTTTGATATTTGCCTGATGCAATCTTCGGACTACTTATAGGTCATGATTTCAAAGACTGACCTGCCTGACACAATCCCCGTGTTCCCACTGCCCGGCGCGCTGCTTTTGCCGCGTTCGCGCTTGCCGTTGCATCTGTTCGAGCCGCGCTTTCTGGCGATGCTGGATGATGTGCTGAAAACGTCCTCGCGGTTGATCGGAATGGTCCAGCCCTATGAGGCCGCTGATGGTGGCAACAGGCTGCATGCGATTGGGTGTGCAGGCAAGGTTACCGCGTTTTCCGAAACTGATGACGGCCGCTATATGATCACGCTGGCGGGAGCGTCGCGATTTCGGGTTATCGAAGAGGTTGAGGGTTTTGCGCCCTACCGCCGTTGCAAAGTCGCTTGGCAAGGGTTCGAGCATGATTTGGGACCTGTCGAAAAAGACCCCGGTTTTGATCGCCCCGTGTTTATGGACGCGCTGGGCCGCTATCTGACCGAAGCTGGCCTTTCCACCGATTGGGAAAGTTTAGGCGAAGCAGAAGATGAGTTGCTGATCAATTCACTATCGATGCTGTGCCCGTTCGAGCCTGAGGACAAGCAAGCTTTGCTAGAGGCCCCTTCCTTGACCACCCGCCGTGAAACGTTGATGACTTTGATCGAGTATTCGCTGCGCGGCGGATCAAGTGAAGAGGTCATGCAATGAGCGAAACGCAGTTCGATCCTAAGATGCTAGAGGCGTTGGTTTGTCCGATGACCCAAGACACCCTGAAGTATGATGCGGAAAAGCAAGAGCTGGTCAGCAAGAGTGCGAATGTCGCGTTTCCTATTCGCAATGGCATTCCCGTGATGTTGATGGATGAAGCGCGGGTGTTGGATTAGATTTTTTGTGCAGGGCAAAGGTCTGCTAGGCGG
>NZ_JAFMHR010000193.1 GCF_017854415.1 Yoonia sp.
AGGCAGAGGCTGCCCGCAAAGCTCATGCTCAAACGCTGCGATTGGATGCCCTTTGGCAGGACCACAGGGAAGGCCGTCCGGAAGCTGTCGATCCACAGGTTGCTCTTGCGGTACTAGAGGCTGCCGATTTGACGCCCGGAGACGGCATAAGATATCCAGACAATCCTTTCCTTTATGACTTCACTGATATGCTCAGGGGGACGCTCGAACCGCATCAACCTCCTCCCAGAATATCACCTCAGGATAGGCTTACCCTCGATATTCTCTATGGAGCTCCCGTTCCCAAGCTGCTGAGCGATGCCAAGGACAAGCATTTCGAACTTGGCAAGGGACCGAAAGGAAAGGTTGCCAGACAGCAGTTTGATCGCGCTTGGGAGTTGCTGCTTGAAATCACTGGGGACATTGCTTTGGACCACCTTAAACGTGACCACGGCAACGCCTTTGTTCAGAGACTTGTAGCCAGAGGTGTCGGTGCAGAGACCATTAAACGCTATTTGTCTCAAGTACGACCCGTCATTCAGACTGGAATACTTGAGTTTGAGCTGAACAGAACCAATCCGTTCGAAGCCTTGGTGATACCAAACGCTAGTGAAGGTAAACGAAAGCCAAGGTTGCCATTCTCCAATGACGAATTGATGACAATTCAAGCTGCATGTCGGCAGATGGACGATGAGCGCCGCTGGGTGATAGCCATGTTATCTGACTCCATGGCTAGATTGGCTGAGATCGTGGGGCTCAAGAAACAGGATTTATACCTGGATGCTGAAGTACCATATATTCGGATTCAACCCAATGAACTTGGGCGACTTAAGACAGTTCAGTCTGAGCGATTGGTTCCCTTGGCTTCGAAGGCAAAGGGGCCTCTCGTTCTTTCTTGAGTGGTTTTCACAATACGACGCTAGCCTTGGCCCAAGAGTTCTCAGGTCAAAATATTCTGACTAGCTGCAAAGCGGACCTTGGTGCACTCCGCAGAGAACGGCAGCGAAGAGCCCACAGTGTCGAATGCTGCAAACTGCATAAATGGCAGCTTCAGGCAGAAACTGGACTTTCGCTACGGGCGAGAGATGGCCTGGCGGGCCGCTCTAAGAGGGACTTTCAACTTGATGAGTAAGTCAGGGGAACGGAGTCTGCGCAACGCGCTAAGATGCGTTGGTTCTGGTATGGTGAGGTCTAAGTCATCCAAGTTGGGCAGACTTATGCAAGATTTGTCGAAAATGTCTGAGGCTGACCTGCATTTTCAAGCTGTCAAAGATGACCCGGCTCATGCGGTAATGTGAGGCGTCGAAAAATTCAACGCCTCACAATTGATGTTACAAATCTTCTGGCAGAACCGGAATCGCATACTCGTGGATGTAGTTAATAACCACCCGCGAGTCGTCTGCGGCCTGAGTGAACGCGTCCAATGAGAAATCAACCACGTCGTCATTTGTACTGCTGAAGATGGTCTCGTAGACGTTGATTTCCTCTGGGAACCAACTTCCGTCATCCTGCGGAACGAGTATCGTAGTTGTGATACCGGCGTAGGTATCCTCCCGATCATACGCGAAATCCGAGAAATCTACGGCCGAGTACTGCACCTCTGTCCCCTCAATCACACTGGGTTCGATGTTGAGGATCAAGTTGATGTAGGCAATCTCGTCGGTGGTAAATACGCCCGTCTTGTCAGTCGCGGCTGCAAGAAACACCGCCGCCGCTTCTAGATCCTCAACGGTTTTCACACCGTCGGCAAGAAATAGGTCAGTCACAACTGGATTAACTACACCTTCAATCGTACCCGTGGTCATGAGAGCGACATAGATCGACAGGTTTTCGAGTGGAGCGTCAATCGTGCTCGATTCACCGTCGATGGTGATGATGAGACGACCAGCCGGATCGAAAGAGATCGCATCCGCACTGTTGAGCAGAGCAAGCACTTCCTCGCTGCGGCCCTCAAGAACGTCGTCTGGAGCGCGGGCCACGTTCAGGCGACCGATTTCGACCTCTTGAACAAGCGTCTCATCAAGAACATGACCCTCTTCATCAAGTGGGATAAGGCTACCATCGGCCGCGACCGGCTGAACGTAACCACCGTCGTTCAAGATGGGAACGCCCTGGTCATCACGCAGGATGACGTAGAGATCACCATAGAGGTCACCGCCGCCGCCCGCATCAGGAGGAGAACCGCGACCAGCGGAACCGCCAGGTGTGCCCGCCCATTCTGGGCGGTCAGAATCTGCATCACCGCTCCCTGCGCCTTCCGGCCGGCCACCCGTGTCTGCGGGGCGTCCGCCGGCGCCAGCGGAACTGTCACCATCATCGTCGTTGTCACCAGTACCGCCGCTGCTTCCGCTGCCTTGGCCACCGCCACCGACATCGCTACTGCTCCCATCGCTGCCGCCACTACCTTGGCCGCTGCCGCTGCCTTGGCTACCTTGGCCGCTGCCGCCACCACCCTGGTTACCATCGCCGCTGCCGCTGCCTTGGTTACTGCCACCACTGCCGCCACCCTGGTTACCACCGCCGCTGCCCGCTGATTCCGAACTGCCACCCTGACCATTGCCCTGAGCGTTAGCAAAGTCGACAGAGACAAAGCTCAGCGCACCAGCTGCCACGCCTGCCAGCATGGCTGATTTCAGTGATGGGTAAATAAACTTTCTAGATAGTGTCATAGTATCCTCCAATCAGACGAAGGCCCCAGCACGGTGCCTTTGACAAATTGTAGCATTCAGTACCACGCACTGATTGATACATGTCAATTCCTGAATGTATTTTGCGACGTCGGAAGACCGTCCATCAAACCGTCCATCAATATGGGCTTTAGCGAAGGTTCACTGCGGCCTATAAATGCTGCTTGATGGACGAATGGCCACATCGGAAAGGCTGAAGCGCAGCAATTGACTGGCGGGCCAGTGTCCGGTTCCAGCCAAAAGCAGACACGAATGTAGGAACTTTCTACGGCAGCTTTGTCCCTCTCAGCAGACCTTGATGGTGACCGCAGCGAACGGCGGCTGTGAGCCCACTCAGGACGTTGTCACTTTGGCGGATTGGGCCTAAACAAAGAACTCGTTGTTTTCAGTGGGGGCAAATTGGTCTGCGTGGAAAAACTCACAAACGCCTCCTTCACAGGCTTTGTCTTGGCTTGTCTTGCCAGCGGAGCTCTCGCACAGCCTCGCTGCAGCGCTCTTGAGGTACCAATCAGACGCGCAGAGCCCCCTCCGAGCCAATATGTCTTGTTCTGCGAGAGCCATCCGAACGACTGCGCGCTTTCAGGGGACGCGGTGCTTTCGTCAAACCCGAGCCTGCATAGTTTGTTGTTCACGGTCAACGAAGCGGTCAACGCCGATGTTGAATTCGTCCCTGACATGGAGCGATTGGGCATCGAAGAACAATGGGAATTCCCACAGAACTGCCGAGGCGACTGTGAAGACTTTGCGTTGGAAAAGCGGCGTCGCTTGGTCGAGGCCGGGCTATCTAGCGCCTCCCTGACCATGGCCATTGTCCACCATGAAGTTCAGTTTTTTCCCCACGCCGTCCTCTTGGTCGAGATGAACACCGGCACTTGGGTCCTCGACAACCTCTATGACGAAGTCATGTGCTGGGATGCCGTTCCTTACCGCTTTGAAAGACGGGAGCAACCCAACGGGGAATGGCTGCGCTTTGCGCAATTCTAATCTCCAAATCGTTG
>NZ_JAFMHR010000194.1 GCF_017854415.1 Yoonia sp.
CTGTCTGACGTCAGCGCCTATGGGTCCAAATAGCGTTATTTGATAAGAGAGTGTTGTTGGCTCATCGTAACCACTGAGGAGTGGGACATGAGACAGACAACTGGAACACGCAAAAACCCTTACGGGAAGATCGTTAAAGACATAGAAATGGCGCTCTAAGTGCAAATGCTTCACTTTTCGTCCCCAAGTCGCGTCACGGCCCCGCCGTTTGGCGCGATGCGCGCACTGAACGGCAACGGCATCCCGAGCATGGCGGCCATCACAATGTGACCCGCTTCGTGTGCTGCGATCCGTTCCAGATCCGTATCAAGGGAAAGCGGTACAGCTGCGGTAGTGGCATCCTGCAGATGCTGCGCTTTGACAGGGCTGCGTGCCCTCCGTGCGCGGCCTTTGGCATCGCGTGCCACGAGCGCAAGATCAGCACCGGATACCCAACAAGTGCATTGATTTAGGTCAATCTAGGCAGAGACCAGCAAATCCATAACAAAGTCGCGGGTTGGGCTTCTACTTTTGTAGAGGGAACTTCTTCCGTCTTTGGCGCCACGCATTGGCTTGCTGAGCGTCCTTCTCAAGGGCTATCGCCTCGGGCGCCATGCCATGTTCATATATGCGTCGCCAGCCCGCAGTTCATCGAGCATTTGCTGAAGTCGCCTCACCTTGGTGGCGTCGCGTTTTGCTCTCATGATCCAACCAAGATAGTCGTTGCGTTGGTACCATGGCCGCAGATCAAACGCGCCTTTCAGCTTCAAGAGCTTGCGCGACAAATTCTGGCATCGGATTGGCAGGTCGTTTCATGAACTCGGCCTTTCGTGCACTCCATGCAATCAACTGATTAACGCCTGTTTTGGCGGATCAGCCAGAGAACGCGCGGAAACCGATCACGGCAATCGCAATGAAGAAGAATACGACCGCGACTATGATCCGGATACGGGCGTACGGACCGACCATTGAGACAGAATCGCGTCGTTTGTTTTCTTCTTCATCCGTCATATGTATCCGTCCAACAAAATAGAAGAATATCACAACGCAGAGATCTGTCCAAACCCTGCATGGATTGCGAAGAAGGAGGCAGCAACCTGCCATTCGCAGTTCCGGGTGTGGTTATGACGCCTTCGACTATCCAGAAACACGGCAATGTTTTGCGCAAGCCGATAGGACATCTGAATTTGACGCCACTGCCGCAGCTATAGCGATGCAGCGAAACGTGCGTCACCTCGGGTGCGTGAAGCAAATGCGTGTTCTCGTGGCGATTGATCTTTGTCAAAAGATGTCACGTGCTTTGTAGTAGCGTTTATCCTCTAATTGGAGGATTGATCATGACCATTTCGAGTACCCAAGTCCTTGGTGTAGCTGCTGCACTTTTACTGAGTTCAACCGTGAGTGCCTTCGCTCAGGATATTCCTGAAAATGCCAAAGAGGGCCAAGCGGAATTCAATAATTCCTGCGCGTCGTGTCATGGCGGTGATGCAAAAGGGGCCGGTTTTCTGACTCGGTTGTTCAGAGGCGTTGACCCCGGCGATCTGACCCAACTTGCTAAAAACAACGACGGCCAGTTTCCTTCCGAACGGGTTTTCGAGGTGATTGATGGGCGCGCCGATGTCGCCGCACATGGTGATCGAAAGATGCCAGTTTGGGGCGAACGCTATTGGGAAACAGCGATGTCGCAATTCGGACCGGAGGAGTTCAACGAACAGCGGGCGCGGAACCGGGTGCGAGAGCTGGTTGTATTTCTTGAGGCAATCCAGGAATAAGTCGGCTTGCGATCTCTGGTTCAGGGGTTAACGGATGCGCCCAGTGATACACCCCGTGTCAGGGTTGAAAGTGGCATTCCATCGTGGATACCCCTGATAGTTTAGACGCATCGCTTTCTCTGCATCATAAAATACCGCGCAGACGGAAAATGCGGTCTCGTTCAGACGGGTGTAGTCGTAGGGAACATTGGTTTCATTATCGACAAGGACGTCCGCCTGAATTTCGATGCCGCCGCAATATGCACGAATGCTTTCCAGATCCAGTTTCTCGGGCAGTTGCGGCTGCAGAATCCGCCAGTTCGCGCAATGAAGTGCGGCCGCAATTTGTGTCAGGTTTTCGTAGCGGCGCAGATCAAACATGTCTCGTCGGGCGGCGTTCGGTCCACCAATGGTGAAAATCCCAAGCAGGATCGCCACGGAAACCGCAGCCGATACCCCTAAATTGAAAGCTCTACTGGTCACCACGAAGATACTCCACATCGCGCAGATAGAATACAAATATGGCCAAGGTTACGGCACCAACGGTTGTGGCCTTTAGAACGAAGCGCAACGTCGCGGATCCCTCAAGGAAGCCATAGATGAGAAAGATGGCATCACCCAAAAAGATCATCGCAGTGACAAATAATGTTAAATAAGTCAGATATTTGCGCACCGGTGATCGGCGGCTCATGGCGTTTTTCTCGACGCGGCTATGCGCGAAGCGCGACATCCATAAGTAGACAGGTGCAGCGACAACCAGCGTCGCAATCGCCCATCGCAAACGCATAGTCGCCCGCAGTTCCAAGTCAGGAAAATCGGCAGCATCCGGCATCCAAAGGTCAAGCAACGCATGCACCAGATTGATCAGGTAGATCGCCGTGTAGGCCAGCGCCGTGAACTGAACAGCGTAAATAAAGACGTCGCGCGCTGTGAACTGGGGGCGTGGCGCCGGAATGGGCGGTGAAAAGTCGATACGCGCATACTGGGCAAGGGCGTTGTCAATCTCGTTGGTTGACCACCCGGCTTGCCGCAGACCTTTACGGATTTCTTCGCGCGACCGATCCGCCAACAAAGCATCACGGACAAACTGCCTGACGGAGTCTTTTGCTTGCATTCTGCCATCTCCATTGCGGTGGTCGAATGGGTGAGCGTGTTTCACTGTCAAACCCAATGCGGGTCGTTCAGACGATATTTTGCGGGCGCTCGTGCTGATTGACATAAATCAAGCTGCTGGCTGTGGAGAGAAATTCAACGCAGATGTCCGCAAAATGGACCCCTTATCGCGTTTGATATTTATCAAATGCGAAAATGGATTGGAGCATAAATTGGTGACCTGACAGGAAGGATTCTGATTCCTGTCCGCACCATGAATGGTTTCGATAACTTGGGGGTCACACTATGGAATTCCGGAACGCCAAAGCGCACGTCATCGCAGCATTGATCTTTGCCAGCGGCACAGCCGTTGCCGAAGTTGCTGGCGAACACGAGTATACTGTCGCTTGCGCAGGCTGCCACGGCGAAAGTGCGATGGGTGATGGACCTCTTGCGGGCCTCTTGAATATTTCGACCCCAAGCTTGTTAGACCTCACACGGGCAAACGAAGGTGACTTTCCATTTGAAGCAGTGCTGACCACGATTGACGGGCGTGATGGCGTCAGGGCGCATGGCAGTATGATGCCGGTTTGGGGTGAACGCTTTCGAGTTTCGGCAACCAGCCAGCGTGGGGAAACCGCAGACATGGTCGCCCGCGGGCGTATCCTGTCACTTGTCTATTACCTGCAATCAATTCAGCAAGAGTAATCACAGGCCAGTACCGGTTTCTTTCCTCGAAGGGCGGGCGGTTCGACGCGAACCATCAACCCGAGCCTAGGTGTTTGATCCCATGGTTTGATGGTGCGATCTATTCTTTGGAATGGAAGGAAGCATT
>NZ_JAFMHR010000195.1 GCF_017854415.1 Yoonia sp.
GCAAAGATGAGCAAACAGATGGCAGCATCCGGCATGGATGACAGCATTCTGAAACGCCAGATCGCGTTGATCAATTCAATGACCAAGAAAGAACGCGCCAACCCCGATCTGCTGGCCGCATCGCGCAAGAAACGCATCGCCAAAGGCGCGGGCCTTGAAGTGTCCGAATTGAACAAGCTGGTCAAACAGCACCGTCAGATGGCCGATATGATGAAGAAAATGGGCAAAGGCGGCATGCTGAAGCAAGCCATTAAAGGCATGTTCGGCAAAGGCGGCGGAATGCCAGACGGCATGCCCGATATGAACGATCCAAAAGCGATGGCAGAAGCCGCTAAAGCAATGCAAGGCAAAATGCCCGCGGGCATGCCCGGTTTAGGTGGCGGCATGCAACTCCCGCCCGGCCTGTCAGGTTTCGGGAAAAAGAAATGACCTTAACCTCATCATCTTGCCCTTTAAACTCCCGCCGGAGGCACCTGCCCTTCGTCGCAACAACCGGACGTCAACGATAACATGACACCCGCCCCCACCCTTACCACAGCGCGTCTTGAATTGCGCGGCCCTCAAAAACGGGACCTTGCGGCTTTTACCGCATGGGTCACTGGTTCTGACAGGATGGAGGCCGTGGGTGGCAAAGGCACTGAAGGCCAAGCATGGCGCGGTTTTATTGCTGGCATCGGTCATTGGAACTGGCACGGCTACGGGTTCTTTACGGTGACCGAACGCGCAACAGGCTTTGTCACCGGGCGCGTCGGCATCATCAACCATGTCGATTGGCCGGCACCGGAACTTGCGTGGCATATGTTTGACGGATTTGAAGGTCGGTCCTATGCGTTCGAAGCAGCGTGCGCTGTGCGCGATTGGGCAGGGCGCACCTTGGGTCTTGCCCCACTAAGTTCTCTGATAGCACCCGCGAATACGCGATCTCTTGCGCTGGCTACACGCCTTGGCGCTGTCGAAGAAGGCCGCGATATCGTGGACGACGAACACGTCATTAGCTTTCGGCATTTGCGCCATGACGATCCACGGGCAATGGCTCAAGCGGCGCAGGCGATCACATGACACCGACATTGCACACAGAGCGCCTGACGTTGCGCCCGTATCTGCGGGACGATTTTGACACTTATGCCACCTTTATGGCTAGCGACCGCGCTGTTCACATGGATGGACCGCTAGATCGCGATAAGGCTTGGAACTGGTTTACCAATGATGTCGCGACTTGGGCGCTCTACGGTTTCGGGTCGCTGGCGATTGAGATGGATGGCGCATTGGCAGGCGGCGTTGGCCTTGTGTATCCGCCGCATTTTCCAGAACCTGAATGTGGCGGGTTTATCTATGACGGTTTCACTGGAATGGGCCTCGCGTCCGAGGCCGCGCGCGCCATCATTGATCATAGCTTCGAAACGACCGATCTGAACACGATTGTCAGCTACGTAAGCGCAGGCAACGCCGCGTCGATCCGTGTCGCTGAAAGCTTGGGCGCTGTGCTTGACGCTGACGCCCTGGCCCCCGAAGCCACCGGCACATTGGTCTATCGCCACACGCCAATTTCCCCACAAAGGAGTGTCTCATGACTGACGCTGTCACCCTTGCCGCGGATATCCTCAAGGAACACCGCAAAAGCATCGACCGGCTTGATGCCATCCTCGTCTATACTTTGGGCGAGCGGTTCAAGCACACGCAGGCCGTGGGCCGGCTAAAGGCTGAACACGACCTGCCCCCATCCGATCCCGCGCGCGAAGAAACCCAGATTGCGCGGCTCACCGAACTTGCAGACCAGGCCGATCTCGATCCTGAATTTGCCAAGAAATTTCTGAATTTCATTATTCAGGAAGTCATCCAACACCACAAACAACACCAATCGTAAGGTGGATCTTGATCCACCAAACCCCCACCATCTTTAAGGAGAATATCTGATGGCTATGAAAATCCGTTTGGCCCGTGGCGGCTCAAAGAAGCGTCCATTTTATGCAATCGTTGCAGCTGACAGCCGTATGCCACGCGACGGCCGCTTTATCGAAAAGCTGGGCACATATAACCCAATGCTGCCAAAAGACAGCGAAGAGCGCGTGAAAATGAACATGGAGCGCGTCAAGCATTGGCTTGGTGAAGGCGCACAGCCAACTGACCGTGTGTCACGCATGCTCGAAGCGGCTGGCGAACTGCCAAAGAAAGACCGTGCCAACCTGAAAAAAGGTACACCTGGCAAAGCTGCTAAGGCACGTGCTGACGAAAAAGCTGCAAAAGCTGCCGCCGCTGAAGAAGCTGCAAATGCACCAGCAGAAGAAGCACCAGCAGTCGAAGAAGCCGCTGCTGAAGAGTAAGCACTTTCGCGCGGCCCCAACACAGCTTTGGGCCGCGCAACCCCCACTTTGACCGGACACAACCATGTTCCGCTTGCTGCGCACCCTTATTCTCGTGATGATCGCTTTTATCGCGGGCATGCTCTATGAGCGCGACGGCAGTAAGGACATTTGCCAAAATGGCGGTGGATTGTGGATCGAAAACATCTGCGTTGGACCGGAGTTTACCCAATGACTAATCGCGTGATCGTAGGCAGCATCGGCGGTGCGTTTGGCGTCCAAGGCGAGGTCCGCCTCAAGTCGTTTTGCGCCGACCCGCAAGCCATTGCAGACTATGCCCCCCTTTATACAGAAGATGGCAATGCGTTCGCACAGCTTGTGCTGACCGGCCAACTCAAGAACGGATTTACTGCGCGCATTGATGGTATCGTCAGCAAAGAAGACGCTGATCTGCTGCGCAACGTCGATCTATATGCCGACCGCACGGTAATGCCGTCGCTGCCGGATGATGAATATTACTATGCCGATTTGATTGGTATTACGGTCGTAGACACAGGCGGTGCCACACTTGGGACTGTCAAGAACGTGATGGACCACGGCGCAGGCGATTTGCTAGAGATCATCGTATCCGGTCAATCCGAAACGACCTTGTTGCCCTTCACCAAAGCCGCCGTGCCAACTGTCGACCTGACAGCCCAACGCATCGTCGCTGACCCGCCCGAAGGGCTGTTCCCCGATGCAACCGCGTAGTCCAAAATGGCGGATGTGACCAAACCCGCTCGCTCTGCTGGCCGTATCGCGATCCAAGCGACACTAAAGCCGCGCGAGTTGATGACAGACACACCTGACATTGCCGGCACTTGGACAGCCAAGATTATCACGCTGTTCCCGCAAGCCTTCCCTGGCGTGTTGGGCGAAAGCCTGATGGGTAAGGCGTTGAAAGACGGACTGTGGCAGTTGCAGACGTTTGATTTACGCAACTACGGGATCGGCAAGCATCGCAACGTTGATGACACCCCCGCAGGCGGCGGTGCGGGTATGGTGTTGCGTGCAGATGTGCTCGAACAAGCAATAGCGGATGTGCATCGCAGCACGCGCGGCGTTGTTCCATTGGTCTATCTTTCACCGCGTGGCCGTCGCTTTGATCAGCAAATGGCGCAAAACTGGGCCCGCGCTGATGGGGTCACGCTGCTATGTGGCCGCTTTGAAGGCGTGGATGAACGGGTCTTGCAACACTATAACATCCAAGAAGTCAGCTTGGGTGATTTTGTCATGACTGGTGGGGAAATTGCCGCTCAAGCGATGATCGACGCCACTGTGCGTCTGTTGCCCGGCGTCTTGGGGAACGCGGA
>NZ_JAFMHR010000054.1 GCF_017854415.1 Yoonia sp.
AGCCGCCAATTGGACAGCTAGAGATGAGCGCTGGTGTCATGAAAAACGATGACGGTGGGGGTAAGCGCGGCCGCCGCCGTTCACGACGTTCACAGCCGATGTCAGAGATCAATGTGACGCCATTTGTGGACGTGATGTTGGTTTTGCTCATTATCTTTATGGTCGCGGCCCCCTTATCTGTTGTGGGTATTCCGGTTGAATTGCCCGAAACCTCGGCCACCGCTTTGCCAGGTGATGAGGAAGAACCGCTGACTGTGACAATTACTGATGATGGTCGGGTGATGATCCAAGAAACTGAAGTTGCGCAATCCGACCTAGTTGGTCGCCTGCAAGGGATTGCGGCAGAACGTACCAGCGAAAAGATTTTCCTACGTGCGGATGGCCGCAACGAATGGAACCGTGTTGCCCAAATTATGGGCCTGCTGAATGCTGGCGGGTTTTCCGACATTGGCCTTGTGACGGATATTGCAAGCACAGTCACGGATGGCGCTGACGGGTAGATCATGGCAACGCCGGGAACAATTTTTTCGGGACTTGGCCACGTTGGGCTGATCGTTTGGCTGATCGCTGGTTGGGGCTTTAGTGCGGAACCCTTGCGCATCGAGACGATGGATATCTCTGTCATATCTGGTGAGGAATTTGACCAAATGCGTGCCCGTGCAACCCCTGATCCCGGGGGCGCCAGCCCTGATGCACCCGTCCCACCCCAAATTGACGAGGCATCTCCGCCGCTGCCCGTCGCCGACGCGCCTGCCCAACCGGCACCAGCGCCCGAGCAGGTAGAGCCGCCGTCAAGTGAACTTCCGCCGCCTCCGCCGCCGGAAGCGCCGCTCACTGAAGTGACGGATGCGCCTCCTGTGCCACCGGCGCCGCCCGTTGCCCCACCGCCCACACCAGATGTTGCCGTCAGTGACACGCCGACACCGCAGCAGGCCCCAACGGTGGCATCGACTATTTCCCAGCCTCCGCCGCAAGACGCGCAGGTTGATGATGTGGTGCGAGAAGCCGTTGTGCCTGATGATACCGCCAATGCGGAAATCGTCGCGCAAGAACAAGACGCGACAGCGCCCGAAGAAACGACAACCCAGATCGTCATTCAGGACCTGGCCCCGACGACTTCTGCCCGTCCATCAACGCGGCCTAGCCGTCCTGCGCCTGTTTCGTCCCAGACGGAAACAGCAGCTGTCGAACCGCCGCCAGCACCTGTTGAAACACCGGCCCCGCAAGAAACGGCCCCTCAAGAAGATGTTGCTGCGGCTTTAGAGGCGGCGCTTGCGGGTGCGTCGGCCCCTGCGATTGCAGCGGGCCCGCCGATGACGGGGGCAGAGCGTGACAGCTTTCGCATTGCGGTCAATCGCTGTTGGAATGTGGACCCCGGTTCGGTTGCAGCCCGTGTTACTGTCGAGGTCGCGTTCAATTTGGACCGCGACGGCGCAGTTCAGGGCAACAACGTTAGATTGTTGTCGTCTCAGGGTGATGCGAGTGCCGTTGATACCGCATTTAACGCCGCACGGCGTGCAATTTTAAGATGTCAGTCTGGTGGCTATCAACTACCCGCAGATAAATATGACCAATGGCAAGAAGTCGTGATTACCTTTGATCCAAGTGGAATGCGGCTGCGATAGGCAAAGTTACGCGCAGTTAAAGTGAAAATGATTTCACCCACTGCTAAAAATGAACGAAACAAGAAAAACGCGTCGAAACACGATGCGCACAAAGAGGCAAAGATGATGAAACGACTACTTATATGTCTGGTGGCGTTGATGTTGGCCGGACCGGTATTTGCACAAAACGGCCCACTGCGGTTGACGATCACCGATGGTGTGATCGAACCGATTACATTTGCGGCACCTAGTTTTCAGGCGGAAACCCCTGAAGCAATACAAGTTGCGTCGGAAATGTCGCGGCTTGTGGTGCAGGACTTGGCGGGCACTGGATTATTCCGGGAAGTTCCGGCCTCTGCGTTCATCTCGCAGATATCATCTTTTGCACAGCCTGTGGCCTTTGCCGATTGGCGCGCAATCAACGCGCAGGCGTTGGTTGTTGGTGCCGTAAATGTGCAAGGTGACAGTATGACCGTGAAATTTCGGGTCTATGACGTGTTTTCCGGCCAAGAGCTTGGCACTGGATTGCAATTTGCAGGCACAGCAACCGGTTGGCGTCGCATGGGTCACAAGGTGGCTGATGCCGTTTACGGACGTATTACAGGCGAAGGCGGCTATTTTGACAGCCGCGTTGTCTTTGTCGCGGAAAGTGGTCCCAAGGATAACCGCCAAAAGCGGCTGGCGATCATGGATTTTGATGGCGCGAATGTACAATTCTTGACGGATAGCAGCACGATCGTTCTTGCTCCGCGATTTTCGCCAAGCGGCGACCGCGTTCTTTATACCAGCTTTGAAAGTGGTTTTCCGCGCATCAATGTTCTGAATGTGGCAAACGTGGGTCGCCAACAGTTGCAGACCGCCGCGGGTGAAATGGCCTTTAGCCCACGCTTTTCGCGCGACGGGCGGCAGGTGATTTACAGTCTGTCCAATGGTGGCAACACAGATATTTACCGCACTGATCTGTCTACGGGGCAGCATGTTCGCTTGACCAGCGCGCCGTCGATTGAAACGGCACCTAGCCTGTCACCTGACGGTAGTCAGATTGTCTTTGAAAGCGACCGGTCTGGTGCGCAGCAAATCTATATCATGTCTGCAAATGGCGGTGAAGCACGTCGGATCTCGTCTGGTGATGGGCGCTATGGCTCGCCTGTTTGGTCGCCGCGTGGCGATCTGGTGGCGTTTACAAAACAAAACGCAGGACGTTTCCATATTGGCGTGATGCGAATTGATGGTTCAGAGGAACGTCTGCTCACTTCTTCGTTTTTGGATGAGGGTCCAACCTGGTCGCCGAACGGACGCGTGATCATGTTCACCCGCGAAACCCAAGGGGCAGGGGGCACGTCCTCGGTTTATTCGGTGGATATTTCGGGGCGCAACTTGAAGGCGGTTCCATTGCAGGGCGGTGCGTCCGATCCTTCTTGGGGTCCACTCCAGCCGTAAGAAGCATGATTCCCCAATCGCAAAAGTCATGCTATGATCGAAAAAAACGAGCAAATGATAATCAGGATGAAAACCTATGACACTTTTTAAGAAAGCGGCGATCGTGCTTTTGGTATTGGCAACAGCGGCCTGTACGAACCCCGATCGTTTTGGTGCAGGCAGTGGCGCTGGCGGTGGTGCCGGTAGCGGCTTTGGTGCCGACGGCGGCCTTGCAGGATCAGCCAGTGATCCAACGAGCCCTGCATTCTTTAACCAAACCATTGGTGACCGCGTTCTTTTCGCGGTTGATACATCGACCCTCACACCAGCTGGCAAGGTAATCCTTGACGGCCAAGCCCAGTGGCTTTTGGCCAACACCGACTACCGGTCCGTCATCGAGGGTCACGCAGACGAGCAGGGCACACGTGAGTACAACCTTGCCCTTGGGTTCCGCCGTGCAAATGCTGTCCGCGAATACCTTGTGTCGCGCGGCGTGCCGACAGGCCGCCTAGAAGTCACAAGTTTTGGTAAAGAGCGTCCAATCGAAGTTTGTTCGGAAGAAACTTGCTATGCGCAGAACCGCCGTGCGGTTACAGTGTTGTCTTTCTCGGCTCTCACGAGCTGATCTATACCTAAGGAATGGTTATGTTGCACCGTATCGCTCTTGTTTGCACCATCTTGCTGTCGCCTCTGCCCGCCATTGCGCAGCAAGAGACGTTGGCAGACATCCGCCAGCAACTGACCGTGCTTTTCGTTGATGTGCAGCGTTTGCGCCGCGAACTGTCCACAACTGGTGGGCTGAACGCGGGGACAATAGGTGACACACCTCTGGATCGCCTCAACGCGATCGAAGCAGAGTTGCAACGCCTGACCGCGAATGCAGAGCAGCTAGAGTTCCGCATCAGCCGGATTACCACCGAGGCGGACAACAAGATCGGTGATCTGAACTTCAGGCTGTGCGAACTTGAAGCCGGCTGCGATATTAGCCAGCTTGACGATACACCTTTGGGCGGTCTGCCAACGACACCTTTTCCGTCTACAACACCTACAACTACCAGTGGCGGGCCGGCGCTCGCCATTGGTGAACAAAGCGATATTGCGGCGGCGCAGGGGTCGCTCGCCTCTGGTGACTTTCGCGGCGCCATTGACCAGCTTACGGCCTTTGTCGCGACCTACCCAGGTAGTCCGTTAACCTCCGAGGCAAATTTCCTGCGCGGCGAAGCGCACGAAGCTTTGGGGGAAACCACCAAAGCAGCGCGCGCTTATCTTGAGGCGTTCTCGGGCGATGCAACCGGGCCTTCAGCGCCGAACGCGCTTTATAAACTTGGCGCTTCTTTGGGATCGATCGGCCAGACACAAGATGCATGTTTGACCTTGGCCGAAGTAAATGTCCGTTTTCCGGGCAATCCGGCCGTTTCACTGGCACAGACGGAAATGCAAGCGTTGGGATGTCAGTAATCACTGACGTTACGACCCGCTTTCAAAAGACGCTTGCCGCACATGCGGTGCATTCTGAAGGGGCCGTCGGATTGGCTGTCTCTGGCGGAGGCGATTCAATTGCATTGATGCATCTTGCGGCATTGGCGATTGCGCCAGAGCGGTTGTTCGTTTTCACAATTGATCATGGGCTTCGCCCAGAGGCTGCGGCGGAAATCGCGCTGGTTCAGGCGCAGGCAGACGCTTTGGGGCTGCAACACGTTGTCGCAAAGTGGGACTGGGATCACAGTGGCAATCTGCAAGCCGCAGCACGTGCAGGGCGCTGGGAGGCACTTGTCAGTTTGGCGCGCGCGCACAACGTTAATACGATCTGGATGGGCCACACCGAGGATGATCAGGTTGAAACATTCATGCTACGGCTCGCGCGCGGCTCCGGCGTTGATGGTCTGACCGCGATGCAGATGGCGTCAAAGCGCGATGGATACGCCATTTTTCGCCCTTTATTGAATATCACACGCGCTGATCTGCGTGCATGGCTGACCGATCACGCAATCGTTTGGTGCGATGACCCAAGCAATGAAGACACCCGTTTTGACCGCGTCCGTGCGCGGCAAATGGCGGACCAGCTTGGTACACTTGGCTTGACTGCAAAGAGGATTTTGCAAACGATTGATCATATGCAGGCCGCACAGCAGACCTTGCAGCGGTGTGCATATGATTTCGCGCACGCGCACATCCGCCAAGACGGCGCCGATTTGATTGTCGACCAAACGGTGTTGCAGATGACGCAGGCAGATGCGCCCAGACGCGCGTTTGCGGCGGCAATCGGGTGGACGGGATCACGTGGGTTTCGACCCCGATTTGAGCAACTCAAAGATACGGCAGCGCGTGTCTTGCAAGGCGGAACGGTAACGTTGGGCGGGTGTATTCTGACACCACAAAAGGACGGCACAGTCCGGTTATCGCGCGAAGCTGCAGCGACAACGCCAATGGCTGTGCCACTTCAGAATGATGACCTGATTTGGGACCAGCGCTGGCGTCTGACCGGACCGAAAGTTGCGGGACTAACGCTCAAATCATTGGGCGATGGCATCAAATTTTGCCCGGACTGGCGGCAGACCGACTTTCCGCGTATGTCGTTGTTGGCGTCGCCGGCTGTTTGGCACGGCACCACGCTTGTCTCTGCGCCGATTGCCGGATTATCCAATGGATGGACTGGGCAGATTGTCGCGAATTTCCATTCGATGGCGTTTGCCATTGAAGATTAATCTTTCGCCTCTATTTTAGAGGAAACGCTTGTGGTGCGACTCTGTTGCTCACTCCCCCATTTCAAAGGAGCTTCCCCCTTGGGCAACGCGCGTAACATGGTCTTTTGGGTCGTACTTTTCTTGATGGTACTGGCCCTTTTCAATCTCTTTAGCAGTCCTCCGGGTACTGCAAACAGTCAGGTGCGCAGCTATTCTGACTTTGTTGTTGCAGTCGAAGCAGGCAGCGTCACCGATGTCGTGATCGACGGTGAAACGATCAGTTTTGCCGAAGGCGGACGCGCTTACACAACTATTATGCCGCGAGACGCCGAAATCACTAATCTTTTGATTGATGCAGGCGTACCCGTCGAGGCGCGCAGCCAAGAAACATCGGCGCTCCAGTCGTTCTTGGTTGGTTTGTTGCCGTTTGTGCTTTTGATCGGTGTCTGGGTTTACTTCATGAACCGGATGCAAGGCGGCGGCAAAGGCGGTGCGATGGGCTTTGGCAAATCGCGCGCCAAACTGCTGACCGAAAAGCAAGGTCGCGTCACGTTTGACGATGTAGCTGGTATTGATGAAGCCAAAGAAGAGCTGGAAGAAATCGTAGAATTCCTGCGTAACCCACAGAAATACTCGCGGCTTGGCGGTAAAATTCCCAAAGGCGCATTGCTTGTGGGTCCTCCGGGTACAGGTAAAACGTTGCTTGCGCGTGCGATTGCGGGCGAAGCTGGTGTACCATTCTTTACAATTTCCGGTTCCGACTTTGTCGAGATGTTTGTCGGTGTGGGTGCATCACGCGTCCGCGACATGTTTGAGCAGGCGAAAAAGAACGCGCCATGTATCGTCTTTATCGACGAGATTGACGCCGTCGGTCGTTCGCGCGGTGTCGGCATCGGCGGAGGCAATGACGAACGCGAGCAGACACTGAACCAGCTCTTGGTTGAAATGGACGGCTTTGAAGCGAATGAAGGTGTCATCATCGTTGCGGCCACCAACCGCCGCGATGTTCTTGACCCGGCACTTTTGCGTCCGGGTCGCTTTGACCGCCAGATCACCGTTCCAAACCCTGATATCAAAGGCCGCGAAAAGATTTTGGGCGTGCATGCACGCAAAATCCCACTCGGTCCAGATGTTGACCTGCGCATTATCGCGCGCGGTTCGCCAGGGTTTTCGGGTGCTGATCTCGCCAACCTCGTGAACGAGGCCGCGTTGATGGCCGCGCGTGTTGGTCGCCGTTTTGTCACGATGATTGATTTCGAATCCGCCAAAGACAAGGTGATGATGGGCGCAGAGCGTCGCTCGATGGTGATGACTACAGAGCAAAAAGAAATGACTGCGTATCACGAAGCAGGGCATGCGATTGTCGGCATCTCGCTGCCGAAATGTGATCCGGTCTATAAGGCCACGATCATTCCGCGCGGTGGAGCGCTTGGTATGGTGATGAGCCTTCCAGAAATGGACCGCTTGAACATGTTCAAAGACGAATGCCACCAGCGTTTGGCAATGACTATGGCGGGCAAAGCGGCTGAGATCATCAAATACGGTCCTGATCAGGTCAGCAATGGTCCAGCCGGTGACATCCAGCAGGCCAGCCAATTGGCCCGTGCGATGGTGCTGCGTTGGGGTATGTCCGACAAAATCGGTAACATCGACTACGCCGAAGCGCATGAGGGCTATTCGGGGAACACCGCTGGTTTGTCCGTGTCTGCCAATACAAAGGAAACGATCGAACAAGAGGTCCGCGGCTTTATCCAAGACGGCTACGACCTTGCGTTCAAGATCATCACCGAAAAGAACGAAGAGTTCGAGCGTCTGGCCCAAGGCCTGCTTGAGTATGAAACGCTGACGGGTGACGAGATCAAACGCGTGATGGCGGGCGATCCGCCGCACCTCAGCGATGATGCGGACAGTACGCCACCATCTGGCGGGACACCGTCGGTGACGGCGATACCAAAGACCAAACCCAAGAAGCCGCGCGCTTCTGATGACGGGATGGAACCGGAACCTTCGGCCTAGCAAAACGAAACGCCGCCCCAAGGGGCGGCGTTTTTCGTTCGTGCGTTCAAAGTCTGATCTGATCAATTGAAGCCTGTTCCAGCCTGCCTTAAGCATAGCGTGCAACCACTTTGGAGAGACGCCTATGCCTGCACTAGCGCCAACTGAAATCACGGGTGAAATCGTTTGGATCGGGCATGTCCCCGACCGCGAAACTTCGCTGCGGTCGGAACCGGTGCACAGCGCGCAACTCACTTATGCAGGTATCCCCAATGAAGCGCATGGCGGCCTGACGCGGCCTGCCTGTGTACGCGTGCGCAGCCAGTATCCAAAAGATACGGAAATCCGTAACGTCCGACAGTTGTCGGTCATGTCTGCCGAAGAATTAGCGGAAGTCGCCGCTGACTGTGGCTTGGACGGCTTTAACCCTGCACATATCGGCGCATCGCTTGTTATCGCAGGCATCCCTGACTTCACGCATTTGCCGCCATCGTCGCGGCTTCAGTTCCCTGACGGGTCCGCCATTGTGGTGGACATGGAAAACCGACCTTGTCATTTGCCAGCCAAGGTCATCAATGCGGACCACCCAAGTGCAGGCGACAAGTTCAAGGCGGCTGCAAAAGGCAAGCGTGGCGTGACGGCTTGGGTTGAACGCGAGGGGCAAATTCGTATTGGTGATACGGTGCGTTTGCATGTCCCCGATCAGCGTGCTTGGCAGCCATAGGTTTCCAATCCGAAACCTACACTGTGCCTTTCGACGATTCCGAGGGTGAAAATGTCGCAATCACTGTGCATGTGGCGGCATTCACCCGATAGAAGCGACACAGAACAAGAATGGCGACAGCCAAGACCCAAGGGATTTTTCATGGAATATAAGTCAGACATCGAAATCGCACGCGCCGCTAGCAAGCGTCCAATTCAAGAAATCGGTGCAAAGCTGGGTATCGATAGCGATGATCTGCTGCCATATGGCCACGACAAGGCCAAGGTCAGCCAGCGCTTGATCGACAGCGTGCAGGATCGCCCCGACGGCAAATTGATCCTTGTCACCGCGATTAACCCGACACCTGCGGGCGAAGGCAAGACCACGACAACGGTTGGTCTGGGCGACGGTTTGAACGCAATCGGCAAAAAGGCTGCGGTTTGTATTCGTGAAGCATCGCTTGGCCCGTGCTTTGGCATGAAGGGCGGGGCCGCTGGTGGTGGCTACGCGCAAGTCGTGCCGATGGAAGACATGAACCTGCACTTCACAGGGGACTTTCACGCAATCACATCGGCGCATAACCTACTGTCTGCCATGATCGACAACCACGTCTATTGGGGCAATGCGCTTGATATCGACATCCGCCGCGTCGTTTGGCGTCGTGTTCTTGACATGAACGATCGTGCGCTGCGTCAGATCACGGCGTCTTTGGGCGGTGTCGCGAATGGATTTCCGCGCGAAGCTGGTTTTGACATCACTGTGGCGTCCGAAGTTATGGCGATCTTGTGCCTTGCACGGAACCTTAAGGACCTAGAGCAGCGCTTGGGCGACATCATCGTGGCCTACCGCCGTGATCGCAGCCCTGTTTATTGCCGCGATATCAAGGCGGATGGCGCTATGACTGTGCTGCTGAAAGATGCGATGCAGCCAAATCTTGTGCAAACACTCGAGAATAACCCAGCATTCGTACATGGCGGCCCATTTGCAAACATCGCGCATGGCTGTAACTCTGTCACCGCTACAACGACTGCATTGAAACTGGCCGATTATGTTGTGACCGAAGCAGGCTTCGGCGCTGACTTGGGTGCTGAGAAGTTCATGAACATCAAGTGCCGCAAAGCAGGCCTTGCGCCGTCTTGTGTCGTTCTTGTCGCAACAGTACGCGCGATGAAAATGAACGGCGGTGTGGCGAAGGCTGATTTAGGTGTCGAAAATGTTGATGCTGTAAATGCCGGTTGCGCGAACCTTGGCCGCCACATTGAGAACATCAAGAGCTTTGGGGTTCCTGTTGTCGTCGCGATCAACCACTTTGTGACGGATACGGACGCCGAGGTTGCTGCTGTCAAAGCCTATGTCGAAACCCAAGGTTCCGAGGCGATTTTGTGCAAACATTGGGCACTAGGATCTGAGGGTACAAAAGAGCTTGCCACGCGTGTCGCACAGATTGCGGATGCGGGCGAAGCTGATTTTGCACCTATCTATCCAGACGAAATGAGTCTTTTCGACAAGATCGATACAATTGCCAAAAAGATCTACCGCGCAGATGCTGTGATCGCTGATAGCAAAATTCGTGATCAGTTGAAGATGTGGGAAGAGCAAGGCTATGGTCATTTGCCGGTTTGCATGGCCAAGACGCAGTATAGCTTTTCAACCGATCCTGCATTGCGCGGCGCGCCTGTCGGTCATTCTGTACCGGTTCGCGAAGTACGTCTGAGTGCTGGCGCTGGTTTTATCGTCGCGATCTGCGGTGAGATTATGACGATGCCAGGCCTGCCACGTGTGCCGTCAGCAGAGCAAATCATGCTGAATGATGCAGGTGAAATCGAAGGCTTGTTTTAAGTTGACCGGGCGGTGCGACGCTCAGCTTGCGCTGTCGCCCCGCCCACCCTCCCGCTGCCTCCGGCGGAGGTATTTTTGAACAGAAGAAGATTGATATGACAGCGACAGTGATTGATGGAAAAGCCTTTGCCGCAAAGGTGCGTGGGCTTGTGGGCCAAGGTGTAGCCAAACTCAAGGCCGAGCATGGCATTACGCCGGGGTTGGCTGTTGTTCTTGTGGGTGAAGATCCAGCAAGTCAGGTCTATGTCCGCTCAAAGGGCAAGATGACCGTTGAAGTTGGCATGACGTCTGTCGAACATAAACTGGATGTTGAAACCTCTGAAGCTGATTTGCTGGCGTTGATTGAACGGTTGAACAATGACCCAGCCATTCATGGTATTTTGGTGCAACTGCCATTGCCTGACCAGATCGATAGCGATTTGGTCATCAACAGCATCGATCCAGCCAAGGATGTGGACGGGTTTCATGTTTCCAATGTTGGCTTATTGGGCACAGGGCAAAAAAGCATGGTGCCCTGTACGCCCCTTGGCAGTTTGATGATGCTACGTGATCATCACGGTTCGCTTTCGGGCATGAATGCGGTTGTGATTGGGCGTTCGAATATCGTTGGTAAGCCGATGGCCCAACTGCTGCTTGGCGATAGCTGCACGGTGACGATTGCCCACAGCCGGACCAAGGATTTACCATCTGTTGTGCGTCAGGCTGATATTGTCGTGGCTGCTGTTGGCCGTCCTCAAATGGTCATAGGCGATTGGATCAAGCCGGGTGCGACTGTCATCGATGTTGGTATTAACCGGATTGAGAAACCCGAGGGTGGAACGCGTCTTGTTGGTGATGCTGACTATGACAGCTGTGCCGCCGTTGCTGGTGCGATCACACCCGTTCCAGGTGGCGTGGGTCCAATGACGATCGCGTGCTTGCTTGCCAATACACTTACCGCATGTTGCCGCGCGAATGGTTTGGAAGAGCCTGAAGGCCTGACCGCCTAACCATTACCAGTTGGCACGGGTATGGCTTTATGGCCCGTCATCACGGCGATTGGGGACGTTCCAAAAAGGGCACGCAGGACAGGTGCATTGCTTGCCAAGCCGCCTGTGTAGGCCCCGTAGGCTGGCATTATCATACGATCCTTGTCGTACAAAAAGGCGGGCCTGCTGCGCCCTGCCAATCGGTGTTTAGGGTGATAGTGACCTGACACTTCAGCTGAAGCATCAGTTGCGATATGGCGCAAGGTCAGGGACCCGATCCGCATTTCGCGGCGATGGGTGCCGCCCAATTCAATGGGCCCCGGATCGTGATTGCCTTCGATCCAGACCCAATTGCGTCCCGCTTGCATGCCAGCCAACCAAAGCCGCATATCATCGCCCAATTGTGCTGCTGCATCCAAATCATCAAAGCTGTCGCCCAGACAAACAACGCTTTCAGGTGTTGTCATCGTGAGGTCATCGTCCAGCTTCTGCAGCGTTTGTTGCACTTCATATGGGGGTAGCATCCTGCCGCTACGACGCGCGATCCGTTCCGATTTCCCCAGATGCAGGTCAGAGACACAAAGCAAAGAATTGTCTGGCAGGTAGAGCGCACCGCTTGGCATGGCTACACAGTTGGTCCCGCAAAAACTGAAGTAATAGCCATTCATGTTGCGATTTGTGCTGTAACTCTGATTATAGATCAAGGTTCAAAGCGACTGTACGCCTGCGGCTTGCATCAATCGTGCGGCCTCTTCCTCGAGAATACGGTCTTGCCCCGCACCCGCAACTCCGATGCGACCACGTTCCAGAAACATGGGTAGCGAAAGGGGCGTTACGCGATTCAAGACGACATGATCAATCCGTCCCGCAGTGCGTGAAAGCATCTCTTCGATGCGGCCGAAATCGACCAAACCGCGTAGCGCCTCTTCGCGTGTGATCCGCAACATCAGATGGTCAGGGTCATATTTGGTGAGGGTTTCGTACAGAATGTCTGACGAAAACGTCGCCTGACGACCTGATTTACGGGCTTGCGGCAAGTTCCGCTCAATCAAGCCCGCAATGGTGGCTGCCCCGCGAAATGTTTTTTTCATCACGGCATTGCCAGACAACCATGTTTCAAAATCGGCACGGATATTGGTCGCTTCGAATAGCGGGGCAGGGTCGTTCACGGGATCAAGCCCCCAGATCAAAGTCGCATAGTCGGTCGCAACGAACCCCAGTGGGTGCAGCCCCTTTTCCTCCATCCGCTGGGTCAGCAGCATACCAAGCGTTTGCATCGCGTTGCGCCCTGCAAAGCCGTAGACGCAGATGTGGTGACGGCCGTCATGTGGAAAGCTCTCGACCAATATCCGGTTGGCCTCGGGCAGTTTCGAAAACTTACGCTGCAGATTGAGCCATTCAGACGTATGCGCTGGCAGGGTGGGCCAATCGGGTTGCGCGAACATACGCAAGATGCGTTGCGATAGCTGTGTGGAATTAGCAAATTTAGTGCCCATAAACGTGGCGATCTTTGGCGCTTTATCCGCCCTTCGGGACACCTCGACGGTCATTTCCTTTAGGTTCTCATAGCGCACAACCTGCCCGCCGATCAAAAACGTGTCGCCTTGGGTGAGAGTGGCGGCGAATGCTTCTTCTACCTCGCCC
The DNA here is from genome assembly GCF_017854415.1 of Yoonia sp. Taxonomy (GTDB): domain Bacteria; phylum Pseudomonadota; class Alphaproteobacteria; order Rhodobacterales; family Rhodobacteraceae; genus Yoonia. Next base: position 12,857 of record NZ_JAFMHR010000054.1, read on the forward strand.
AATGGCTTGAAATTGCCCTTCAGGCGCACCTTGAGGGTATCTGTGTCCTGAATGGTTCCGATGTTCATGCGAATGCGCTGGGATGCACGCGGGTCGCGTAATTGCCACATCCCGTCAGGCGTTTGAAGCAGTCGTTTCCACTTGTCATAGGCACGCAGAGCATAGCCACCGGTCGCGCAAAAATCGAGGCAGTCATCAAATGCGGCGCGCGATAGGCCTTGATAGGCGCCGACGGTTTTGATTTCTGCATACAAGACGCTTTCGTCGAACGGACCCGCACAAGCCGTGATTAGGATATGTTGGCACAGCACGTCGCGAGGGCCGGGGCCCTTTGGGTCACCGTCCAATTCGTGTGCCTTGGCAGCCTCGAGTGCCGCGACACATTCGACAACTTCGAACCGGTTTGCCGGTACCAGCAGGGCCTTTGACGGCGCATTGTAACGGTGGTTGGCGCGCCCGATCCGTTGGACTAATCGCTTGACGTTTTTTGGTGCGCCTACCTGAATGACCAGATCGACATTGCCCCAGTCAATCCCAAGGTCCAGCGATCCGGTGCACACAATCGCGCGCAATTGGCCTGCGACCATTGCGGCCTCGACTTTTTCGCGTTGTTCGCGCGACAGGCTGCCGTGGTGGATGCCGATTGGCAGATCATCCGTGTTCGCAAGCCAAAGGTTGTGAAAGAAAATCTCGGCTTGGGCGCGGGTGTTGTGAAAGATCAGCGTTGTGTTGTGTTGTTTGACCTGTTCCAGAACGGCGGGAATGGCGTATTTTGCGCCGCCCCCTGACCACGGTGGCTTTTCTGCCGTCAGCAGCATCGCGATGTCAGGGTCGGGACCGGGATCGGCATTGATGATCGTGCAGGGGTCAGGATGGCAGGCCAATTGGTTTGCAATGGCTTGCGGGTCCTCGACCGTTGCAGACAGCCCAACGCGGCGCAGGTTTGGCGCAAGCGTTTGAAGGCGGCTGAGGGCCAGCATCAATTGATCGCCACGTTTGCTTTCGGCAAGCGCGTGGATTTCATCGACGATAATTCGTTGCAAACCGTTGAAGATGCGCGGCGCGTCTTCGTAGCTCAGCAGCAGTGCCAGCGATTCAGGCGTTGTCAGCAGGATTTGCGGCGGATCGGCGCGTTGGCGACGCTTTTGCGTATATGACGTGTCGCCGGTCCTATCTTCGATCCTGATCGGCAAACCCATGTCGTCCACAGGAGTGCGCAGGTTGCGTTTAATATCAGCGGCCAGCGCCTTGAGCGGCGAGACATAGAGCGTGTGCAAGCCAGCATGCGCCCCGTCCGCCAATTCAATGAGAGAGGGCAGAAAACCACCAAGCGTTTTCCCCCCGCCGGTTGGCGCGATAAGCATCAGCGCACGGTCTGTTGCCTGATCCAGCATCGCTTGTTGGTGTGGATGAACATCCCAACCGCGACGATCAAACCAATCTTTGAAAATGGGGGGTAGAGGGTTCATCTGCCTAAACTGTGCTGGATGTGTGGTGCGTCAAGGCGCGGCTTATCGTTTGCGACGCGAGGTCAGGCCACGGATCGCAGTTTGGACCGCGAGAGGCAGTTCAGTTTTCCCGTTTGGCGCAATATCGAGGGCTGATGCGACATCTTTGAACAGGATCCCGATACTGTTATCAGCGGTATATCCATCGCGCGCGAACTCGATTTCGTCAAAGCTCGAGGCTAACCAGTTCTGACCAGACGCTGTTCCAATCAAGGCCAAAAGCTTTTCTTCGTCTACGCCTTCCGCATCTGCCCAATCCAAGACCAACCGTGTCATCGCGGTGCTGGAAGCGGCCAGCAAGTTGTTCAGTACCTTGGCCGTCATGCCAGCGCCAAAGGCCCCCATATCGTGAATCTCGCGGCCCATCGCTTGCAAGGCGGGCATTATTTCTGCCGTCGCGCCACCGGTCATAAACGTAAGCGTCCCGGCATCTGCTTTGACTTGCGCCCCTGACATGGGCGCGTCGATCAATGTGATCGCGTCAGGCACGCGGGCACGCAACCCTTTGACGTACTTGGGCGAAAGAGTTGAGCTGATGACGATGCGTTGCAGTTTGTCTGCCTTGCGCACAAGCCTCTGTATATCAAACAAAAGCGCGTCAGTTTCGATTGTATCTCGCACCACTGTAAAGACCGTCGTCAGATCTTGCGCGAAAGCGTTAATATCTGTCTCGATCCCATCAAGTGGGCGTACATCAAAGCCTTTCGCATGCAGCCCCGCTTTGCGCAGATTAGCCAGCATGCCGAACCCCATACGGCCACAGCCTGCCACGCCGATGATGTCAGACATGTGTGGTTCCCCTCAAGGAAACTTCAGAACAAGCGACTTTAGTGAACGATATCTTCTTCTTTGACGAACATGTTGGCCCATGCACGATCCACCAACTCGGGGGACATCTGGTAAGGGATACCCTCGAATTCGCACATCGCGATCATCTGATCGATCAAAAAGATTGGCTGATAGTTCGCATATACATCGTTAATTTCAGGATACCGCACGTTCAGCAAGTGCACGAGTGTATCTTCGTCCAATGGCATCTTGCGCTTGCGTGCGACCATCGCGAAAATCTTGAGGAAGTCTTCTTGGTTGGGGCCATCGATCTTGATCTTAAAGAAGATCCGGCGAAGCGCCGCTTTGTCGAAGATCGCGTTCGGGTGGAAGTTGGTCGAAAAGATGACAAGCGTGTCAAAAGGCACTTCGAATTTTTCACCTGATTGCAGCGCAAGAATATCTTTGCTTTCTTCCAGCGGAACAATCCACCGGTTCACGAGTGTTTGCGGTGGCTCTGCTTGGCGGCCAAGGTCGTCCACAATAAAGATGCCGCCAGTAGATTTCAGCTGCAACGGCGCCTGATAGGTGCGCGCAGTCGGGTTATATACAAGGTCGAGCATGGACAGTGACAATTCACCACCGGTGATCACGGTAGGACGCTCGCAACGCACATAACGGGTATCAAAGCGGCCAGATGTACGACGCAGGCTATTTGGGTCGTCGATGTCGTCTTCGGCGGCACTATGAACAATCGGGTCATAGACTGTGATAACCTGACCCGAATATTCGATAGCGCGCGGAACATAGATTTTGTCGCCAAGCGCGTCGCGAATTCCGTTAGAGATCGACGATTTACCGTTGCCGGGCGGTCCATACATCAAAATTGATCTGCCGGCGCTAACCGCGGGTCCAAGGTTCGATAACAGATCATCAGGCAAGACCAGATGACCCATCGCTGTTTCCAACTGTTCGCGGGTGATTTGAATATTTCGAATTGACTGACGCTCGATCTGCTCGCGATAAATATCAAGCGGCACAGGCATCGCTCCATAATACTCTGACTGTCCCAGTGCGTCCAATGAACGCGCACGCCCAGCGTCGGTCAACTGATAGCCCATTTCATGAGCGTTGTTAGCGTTAAGCGTACCTGTCGCCTCAAGCAAAAGCTGCCCACGCGCCATATCGACCAATTCTTGGGTGACGGGCACGGGCAAGCAAATCGCGCGGCTAATCTCGGAGACCAATTCAAGGTTCATCCGAAAGATGGTTTTAATCAGGATGTCGCGCATCATCGACATCGGCAACAACATGCCTCTGAGATCGCGCGGGGCCGGGGGTGCAAGAACGCCGGTTGACTGCATATTCATAATTTTGTCCTGCCCATCAAGAATCACACAACAGCCACGCTAGCGCGGCCCACCATACTTATTATAAGGCCCATTATGGCAAAAAAGTGAACAAAGATTTGCGAGCCTGTAACATTATGGCCATTTTTAGCGATAAACGGCAATAATCAGCAGATAGAAAAACAGCGTCATGCTAAGAGGCAGGCCCTTTGGAAAGTACCTTCCTGCTGTCCAGCTTTTCCAATCGGGCGCGAAGTTCTTGAGTGCAGTAAACCGAAACAGGCTATGAACGGCCAGCGCACCCAACAGGCACGCCGCGAAAAGCTGAATAATCAATACCAAATCACCGACCATAAAAATCGGCGACATCGCGGCAATCATCTTTGCATCACCACCGCCCATCACGCGCAGTGCCCACAGGGCCATACAGACGACCAGCGTGGCCGGCAGATGTAGCCACTGCCACGCATAGACCTCTAGCCCGAATGCAAAAGGTCCGATGACGGCGTAAACAATGACCAGCGCCAAGACAGAGGCATTGGTGATCTTCATCGACCGCATGTCATTCCATGCGATGTAGATTGCGATTGGTGTCACAGCGGGCAGTAACCACAGCGCACTGGTGGCGGTCATGCCCAATTTCTATGTCCCATTATTGTTTTCAAGCGCATCAAGCGCACGCACAGCGGCCTCAAAGTACTGGGGATGCGTGTTGATCGCATCATTCAACAACGATTTACCGATGATCACGTCGTTTTGCTTGATCGCTGCCAAAGCCATGGTGTGCATCAATTGCGCACGTTCAATCTGGGTCATCGGCACCACAGGCATTGTGTAATTGCGCTGTGCACCGCGGGCCAGAACGAGGTTGTTCTTGGCGGTAAATAGATTGCTGTTGAATCGTAAAGCATCCGCAAACATACGCTCGGCTGCCGGGTAGTCTCCACGCGTGAGCTTTGAGAAACCCCAGTTGTTATAGACCGTGGCGGGCCGCGTTGTCAGGCCGACCGCTGTTTCATAGAAACTATCGGCTTTTGCCCACTGCTGCTTGCTATCCGCGACCATGGCTTCAAGTCGGTAGCGCTTGAAGGTCTCGTATGTTGGGGGAACTGTGTTCAACGTGGCGGCTGCTGCGTCCCATTGGTTGCTGCGCACATAAGCATCCGCTAGGTCGACCCGGTCGCTTCTTCGTGGGCGATAACTTCTTGCCATGTGGTGACGGCATCGGAAGGGCGCTGCGCGCGCACCAACGACACGGCAAGCCCGCGTTTCAGATCAATGCGATCTGGATCATTGGCACTTGCATCGGCGAAATATGCGACCGCTTGATTTGGATCACCGACCGTAAGCATCACGTCATTGAGGTTCGTTTCATCAATCACGTTGAGATCTTCAAGTACGTTTTCGACTTGGGCTTCGCCTGAGGGTTCGCATGCGGACAGACCGATGGTCGCCACGCAAAGCGTCAGTAAGATTGAGTGGCGCATGTTTCTGCGTCCTTTTGCTGCTCTTGCCTATAGGTCCGACATCAGTAGGAAATCACCTTGGCCGCGCCGGATCAGATTGAAATTCTGATTTTCTTGTATCTCAGTATCGTTTGAATTGTCCAATCTTGCGAGCGCTAAGCGCAGATTGTCGCGAATTTCATCCGAATTTCCGTTATCTGCGGCAAATGCACGACGGAAAACGATACTTGCTTCACCGGTTTGACCGCGTTCCATCAAAACAACGCCCAGATTGTTCCAAGCTGGGGGAAAGGTGGGGTCTTCTTCAACGGCGCGGCGCAGCCATCGCTCCGCTTGCCCCAAGCGCCCAAGCGTGAGGTTGGCAGAACCGATGGCCGACATGGTATCCACATTGAGCCCTTGCTGCGCGGCGGCGCGGTTATACGCCTTGAGCGCCAATTCATACTCGCCAGCTGCCAAAAGCCTGTGTCCTACTAGCAGTCCGTCAACGTCGCCGGGTCCGGCCACGCCGGGGGCAAAGACGCCATCGCTCGAACGATTAAGGCCGCCCGAAGAACAGGCGGCCAAAAAAAACAAAGCTAGGCTCAGGACCCATTAATTGCCTTGATGCTGGTTTGTCGTCATGATTCACGA
>NZ_JAFMHR010000196.1 GCF_017854415.1 Yoonia sp.
CCCTTTCACGCGGCGTAAAATCACTCCCGCCGGACATTTCGTAAAAGACCCAGAAAAGCATGAAGCAACTGAATGTGATTAGCTTTGGCATAAAGGGGCCCCGCAAGATAAACAAAGAACTCGTTAACAATCGAACATCTGCCTTAGACAATGTGACCGCAGGAAATGAACGGGGAATATTCGCCGCTTTACGCCACAAATGCGGACCGCTAAACCGGACAACATGAGTGATGATAGTGACACCGGCCTTGGCCCGAACGACGTAACCGAAACACTGCGGCGCGCGATTGGCGACCGCTATCTGACTTATGCGCTTTCCACGATTATGCACCGCGCACTGCCTGACGCCCGTGATGGTTTGAAGCCGGTTCACCGCCGTATTCTTTATGCGATGTCGCGTTTGCGTTTGTCGCCGACCGGTGGATTTCTAAAGTCCGCCAAGATCAGCGGCGACACGATGGGCGATTTCCACCCGCATGGCGATGCCGCGATCTATGACGCGATGGCGCGATTGGCGCAGGACTTTAACGTCCGTTATCCGTTGGTTGATGGCCAAGGTAACTTTGGCAACATCGACGGCGATAACCCTGCCGCCTCGCGTTATACCGAAGCGCGCATGACCGCCGCTGCCGAAGCCTTGCTTGAAGGTCTGGCTGAAGATTCGGTTGATTTTCGTGACAACTATGATGGACGCCTGACCGAACCGACGGTTTTGCCTGCGACTTTTCCAAACCTTTTGGCCAACGGCTCTACCGGTATCGCAGTAGGGATGGCGACGAACATCCCGCCCCATAACCTGCATGAATTGATCGACGCCTGTCTGCATATGATCAAATCGCCCGACGCCCGCGATGATACTTTGTTGAATTACATTCCCGGACCGGACTTTCCGACGGGCGGTACGATCGTTGAACCGGCCGAAAATATCGCTGAGGCTTACCGCACAGGTCGCGGTTCATTCCGCTTGCGTGCCAAATGGGAAATCGAAGATCTAGGGCGCGGCCAGTGGCAGATTGTCGTCACTGAAATCCCCTATCAGGTCCAGAAATCCAAGTTGATCGAAAAGCTGGCCGAAGTCATCCAGCTAAAGAAAGTGCCGCTGCTAGCGGATGTGCGCGATGAAAGCGCAGAAGACGTCCGTGTCGTGCTTGAACCCCGTGCCAAGACTGTCGATCCCGAAGTGCTTATGGGGATGCTATTTCGCAATTCCGATCTGGAAACGCGGTTCAGTCTGAACATGAACGTGCTGATTGACGGGCTGACCCCAAAGGTCTGTTCCCTCAAAGAAGTACTGCGCGCCTTTCTTGATCACCGCCGCGAGGTTTTGACCCGCCGTAGCAAGTACCGGTTGGAAAAGATTGATCACCGTCTTGAGGTACTTGAAGGGTTTATCATCGCCTTTCTGCATCTGGACCGTGTGATTGATATCATCCGTTACGATGATGATCCAAAGCGTGCTTTGATGATCGAAGACTGGTCCAAGGACCACATCCGCGCCACATCAGAGGCTGATTATATTTCGCCTATCGTGGCTGGTGCCGATCCAGAGGTGTCCTTGTCCGAAGTCCAAGCCGAGGCGATCCTGAATATGCGCCTGCGCAGTTTGCGCCGCTTGGAAGAACTGGAATTGGTCGCAGAACGCGATGCGTTGATGGCAGAACGCGCCGGTATCGAGGACTTGCTGGAAAGCGATGATCTGCAATGGGCCAAAATCGCCGAGCAACTGCGCGAGACCCGCAAGATTTTTGGACGTGACAGTGCAGGCGGCGCGCGGCGCACCCAATTTGCCGAGGCCGCCGAGATCGTCGACGTGCCGATGGAAGCAATGATTGAGCGAGAGCCGATTACGGTTGTCTGTTCTGAAATGGGCTGGGTTCGCGCGATGACGGGTCATATCGATCTGACCCGCGAGTTGAAATTCAAAGACGGCGATGCGCCGCGCTTTATTTTTCATGCTGAAACCACCGATAAGCTGTTGGTCTTTGGTGCGAATGGCCGGTTCTATACTGTTGGCGCTGTCAATCTGCCCGGCGGGCGCGGCATGGGTGAACCCCTTCGTTTGATGATTGATTTGCCCAACGAAGTCGAAATCGTTGATATGTTGATCCACAAACCGGGCCAAAAGCTGTTGGTGGCATCAGCCGAGGGCAACGGATTTGTGGTCCCAGAAGAAGACGTCGTGGCTCAAACGCGGTCGGGCAAGCAGGTGCTGAACGTCAAAGACACTGTCGCCAAGGTTTGTCACCGTATCGCGGGCGATCATGTAGCCGTGGTATCAGAGAACGCCAAACTGCTGGTCTTTGATGTCAGCGAGCTGCCCGAAATGGGCCGCGGCAAAGGCGTGCGTATCCAGAAATACAAGAAAGCGCCAGGGCGTCAGGGCACGCTTGAACTAGATGGTGGCCTGTCTGATCTGACCACTTTCCAGTGGGACGCGGGGCTGTCATGGCAAATGGGTGGCGGCAAAACCCGCACTGAACCTGATATGTCTGATTGGAAAGCGGCCCGCGCAGGTGTTGGCAAACGCCCGCCTTATGGGTTTCCTAAGAACAACAAATTCAGCTGACGACAGCGCAATAGGGGCAGCCGCGGTTTAATCACGACTGCCCCAAGCGTTTCTTTAGCGTTTCTCAAAAACTGTAACTGATACCGATGTTGAGGGCGTTTGTGATGATGCGTGATTCCAGCGCGCCGCCGTTGTCCAGTTCCATATCGTTGAAAGACACGGTGTTTTGGTATTCACCAAACACGCCCCATGTCTCGTTGATCGCATATTTTGCGCCAGCGGTCAGCCGAAGTGCCGCGCCCGTAACTTGATAACCGTTGGTCTTACCTCCGGCCGATTCCACCTCGACGTGGGGAATTGAAATCCCCAATCCACCGCCGACATATGGCGTCAACGCTCCAAATTGGTTTGGCCACCGGCGATATGCATTCACCGTCAGTATGTTGATACCGTCAGTCAATTCCAGGACGTCGAAACCGCTTTCGTCACGGGTTTCCTGATCAGAATAGACCTTAGCATGCGTGAATTCTGCACCCCAACCGAACGTTTCGCTTTGCCACCGCGTGGCGCGCCAGCCGTAATATATCGGCGCCTCAAAAGAACGACCTTCCCATTTGGCAGTAAAGTCTGGCGTGTCATCCACGTTATTGCCGGGATCTGTGCCTGTGACGACACTATGCGGCGAGGATTGTCCGCCGAAATAAAACGACAGTTCGGTTTCTGCATAGACGGGTGCTGCAATCAAAGCGGCGGCGGCAAATATTATGGTGAATCTTGGATTTGTCATGGCCTGTCTCCTAAAACTGTTGCCCACTTATATAGGTCGGTTGCGTCTGTGCTGGTATCCCCCAATTGCGGATTTTCAACCGGTGTTTGTCGTCGCACACAGTATCATGAGACCCGAAACGGGAAAAACTGCCGGTCTTTGTGAAAAAGTTAGTTTGGGGCGGCCTTGGGACGTGTGAAGGCTTGATTTCCCCCTCGTTTCCCAATACATCGCCCGCGATGTTGGACCGGGCCGGTTTTGGCCCCACAAAATTAAGGGCCCTGCAAAATGGCAAAGGCAAAGTTTGAACGTAATAAGCCGCACGTAAACATTGGCACAATCG
>NZ_JAFMHR010000244.1 GCF_017854415.1 Yoonia sp.
CGCCGCTATTCGTAGACTGCGTCTACGAATAAATATCTACAGCAGTCTGCGACTGCGGGGCTAGCCGCAACCTGCCGCCAACCTAAGCTCAAATCCATTGCTCGCCGCTATTCGTAGACTGCGTCTACGAATAAATATCCACAGCAGTCTGCGACTGCGGGGCTAGCCGTAACTTGCCGCCAACCTAAGCTCAAATCCATTGCTCGCCGCTATTCGTAGACTACGTCTACGAATAAATATCTACAGCAGTCTGCGACTGCGGGGCTAGCCGTAACCTGCCGCCAACCAAAAGCTCAAATCCATTGCTCGCCGCTATTCGTAGACTGCGTCTACGAATAAATATCCACAGCAGTCTGCGACTGCGGGGCTAGCCGTAACTTGCCGCCAACCTAAGCTCAAATCCATTGCTCTTCCACCCCGCTAATCCGACCAATAGCTATCCGCTTCCCTGATTAGTTGGCGGAAATCCAAAAGCTTTCCTTCCCAACCTGGCAACAACGAATCCTCAAGCGCTACCTCACCATAAATGGTATACAATAGCTTATGGTCAAAATCACAATACACCATCGGAATAAAGAATCTCTTCTGATAATCATTTGATTGCTCCTTTATTCTTTCGTAGGCTTTGCGCACAAAAGAATTAGACAATCTATACGGCTCAACCTTGGTTAGGAACACCGCGGCCTTGTCTTCATCGCTCAAATCATTTGATATCCCGATCTGACTCCATTGGTTCATCAGCCAATAATCGATTGGGATACAATACCAGGAACCAACTCCTCTTGCGACAACATATGACAACAAATCATAATTGGGCCTGAAGCTTTCTATGAAGTTTTTAATAGTCATTCATCAATTGTGGTTCTCTGGCCATTTTGGTGATTAAAGCCAAGCAAAAACAAGCATGTCAGAGAAGGTGTTTTTTTACTATTTTAATTTCAATTCAAACGCAGCGCTTAGCTCAGCTACATCCAGTAAATTTAGTGAAAAATATTTCAACAATTAAGTCTGTTTGGTGAAATAATTTTGCACTATTTTTTAAAACACCATGAAACTATTATTGAAAATAGTTCAGACCAACAGAAACGTTCTATTTGACATATTGCAATTGCTGATTCGCAAGTATTGCAATTTTTTCATTTTCACTTAATGCCAATTCTTTTAAATACTGTACTGCTGCTGCCGTTCCAATATCTCTTAAGGCCCACATACATTTTGTAGGTATACTATGAGTATCTGAGGGAGGATAAAGGGCTATCGCATTGCTAATGCATTTAGCGCTTTTACCATCCTTGATATATTGTAACAATTCAACTACAAATTCAAGGTTGTAGGGTAATATGTCAGGCTTCTCCAGTAGCTTACAAAGCAGGTGCGTATACCGGTTATCTAAATACCGGTTACACGACAAAGCGTATAGTAGAGCCTCTATCTCTAAAGGTTCTAGCGGGGAACGTTTTAGCGCTTTTTCTATTAAGTCTTTGATTTCAAAAAAATGGTCTTCTTTATTTTTATTTGAAAAATAGTCCGAAATAACAGCCAATGGCGCCTGCTTTTCAGCTACCGCCCGTATCATTTTTGTAATCTCCATAGCATTGATTGAGTAATTTAAAATTGATCGAATTATTGATAAACGTCATTTCACCCTATTGCAGCCCCCGCTATTCGTAGAATGCATCCACGAATAGCGGGAAAAAGTCAAGACAAAGTGGTCAGATCAAGGTCAACGTTTCCCAAAATCTGGCAGACACGGGAATATGTGTTAAAAAAGTAGGCTGATCTGCTACCCAAACACCCTGCCAATCAGCGGGCACCCGGCTTTCAAGCGCCTGGTCATAAAAGTTATTGATTAGCAGTTGTTTGTCAAAATCAATGATCAATTGTGGCAAATGACGCTGCTTGCACTCACTGGAAAATGACCAGGGATTTATCTTTAGCTTTTCTATGTACTCAAAATAAACGCCTTGCCTTATCCGCTCGCTCCAACCATCAATTAACCACCACGAGTTCTCCCCATAATAGTAGGCCTCCTGGTTAGCTCTGATGGTATAAACCACAATACCTCCTGTTAATTTCATCTTTTAGCTATTTAAGTCCTCCGAGGCAGGATTTGTGAATGCTGACTTTCTCCGCTATTCGCAGACTGCGTCTACGAATCCATATCCGCGGCAGCTGTGCTGCCAACCCAAGGCTCAATTCTCTTACCTGGGGTGTTTTTGTTTAAACGATGTTTCTACTTCCCAGTACCTATACGCTGCTGGAATTTCATCCAAAAAATCGCTGTGCTGTCCTGTCCAGTCCGGAGGTACGTTCTGGTAAAGTAATTGCTCGAAAAATCTAGACTTCAGCATTTTTTTATCAAAATCCACATACAACATCGGTGTATGGGCCTCCATAACAAATCTCAGTTCCTTTTTTTCCAATCTATTGAACGCTGCTTTTAAGCTATCTACCGCAACTTTATCCTCAGAAAGTCGCTGTAGGCCTTGCTCAACATAATCTTCATTTTCACCTGTAGCCCAATAAGGCCAGCTGTCTAGAAGCCAATCGGATTTGTCAGAGAAAAAGTATTGCCATGCTTGCTTTCTCTTGACAAGAACAAAAATATTACGGACAAAATCATTCGTCTCTAAGTGTAAGTTCTTCATTTCTAAAAAGGATAAGTTATAGCAGATCCTTGGATGTGCTGCCGTAAAATCAACCGCTCCGCTATTCGTTACGAATAGCGTGCGAGTCCTAGCCGCTCCACTTGGAATATTGCCGCATTTTTAACAATCTCATCATCGGAACGCGTAAAATTCACCAGCACTTCCTTTGAGTAGTCGCTATCTGTTTTCGCAATCCCCCACATGCATTTAGTCACGTAGGGTTCATAATCGTCAGATTCGAACAAGTAGGAGAATTTCAACGCTATTGATTCTTTAAAATACATCGTTGAGCAGCAATCTCTTAGGTCAAATTGCAAGATTCCAGCTATTGTATCATGGTACTTATGCCAATCCTGCAATAATAAGTCATTGTAAATACAGCAGACTCCATCTACAAACTTGGTCTTAAAAAAATACTGGGTGATTGAAAAAAGTAAATGCTCCTCTTTATGCAAAACAACCCAGCGAAATAGCTTAAACATCGACTCTGGTGACAACCCGTAGGAGAAGGTCGATTCAAACTCCTGCAGGGTAATGCTACCTAATGCAAAATCGCTCAATAAATTCATATCCGACTGTCCTATCATCTTGCACTGATTTTGTTAAAGTCAATTTAATTATCATTGTAAATACTCCTTCTCTGACATTTTTTTGTCCGCTCTGTTTAAACCAATCTGCGCTGCTTCCAGTATTGATATGCCGGGGGTATTAGTGCGTCAATTTCTCCATGCGCTCCTTTCCATCCAGCGGGCATAATCCGTTCAAGCTCTTGCTCTTGAAAATAGGACACGAAATATTGCTCATCAAAATCAATATACAATTTAGGCTTATTCTCCTCTAATTCAAATTCATCGTTTCTTTCGATGAGCTCCTGATAAGCAATTTCCAACTCTTTAATATTTATTTTGAATTTTTGGATAAATTCAAAATACAAACTTTCCAAATTA
>NZ_JAFMHR010000055.1 GCF_017854415.1 Yoonia sp.
CTCCGAAAATTGCGCCGACAATATACTGGCCTTCTGCGCCAATGTTCCAAATCCCCGCACGAAACCCGAACGAAAGACCAATAGCGATCAACACCAAAGGCGCGCCCTTGATCAAAAGCTGGGGGCGGTAAAACCACGCAAATTCCGAAAACAGCGGGTCCAGAAAGATCGTTCTGATCGTGATAAATGGATTTTGGCCCAATGCTGCGAACAACAATCCACCACAAACCATCGTCAGCAGAACTGCCAATAAAGGGGTTGCATAGGTCCAAGCTTGCGACGGCTGCGGGCGCTTCTCAAGCATGATCATGCGCCATGCCCCATCTTCTTAATCATGAAAAAAATTCCGCCGGAGGCGTCCTTAAGCATCAACATGCGCCACCTCCATGTCATGCGCACCACCCAGCATGAGGCCGATTTCATCAACGGTCAGACCGACAGCAGGCCTTGGCTGGGACAACCGCCCTTCATTCAAAGCAGCAAAGCGATCAGAGATTTCCATCAATTCATCAAGGTCCTGACTAATCACAATTACGGCGGTGCCTTTGGCGGCCAAATCCAGCAGCGCCTGCCGGATCGCGGCCGCAGCAGAGGCATCAACGCCCCATGTTGGTTGGTTCACCACCAAAACCTCGGGCGCTTGCATGATCTCGCGGCCAATCACGAATTTCTGCAAATTGCCGCCAGACAATGACCGAGCAACGTTTTGGGGCCCAGGGGTGCGCACATCGAAAGCTGCAATAACGCTTTTCGCAAATTCCTTGGCTTTTCCCCAGTGCAGAAACCCGTTTGTGGTCAGGTCTTGCCGCGTCATTGCGGTTAAGATCGCGTTTTCTGTTAGGCTCATATCAGGGGCCGCGGCATGGCCCATACGTTCTTCGGGTGCGGCCAGCAGGCCGATTTTGCGCCGTGCGTTGGGGGGCAAATGCCCGATATCGTCGCCCTTATATGTGATCATCGAGGGTGCAGATTTCATTTCGCCAGACAGCGCTAAGACCAATTCATCCTGCCCGTTTCCTGCAACGCCACCAATGCCCAGCACTTCGCCTTTGCGCACTGCAACGCTGATTTCGCGCAGTGGTGTGCCAAACCGGTGCGGTGCAGGCGCGCTGAGCCCGCTAAGTTCCAATACAGTCTCGCCCACCGGACGCGCGGCTTTTTCAGGGACATGCAGCACTGTGCCGACCATAAGTTCCGCCATATCACGGGCGGACGTCGCACGCGGATCGCAGGTGCCAACCACCTGACCCAATCGCAACACTGTGGCATTGTCACAAAGCGCGCGAATTTCCTCAAGCTTGTGCGAGATATACAAGATCGCAGTGCCTTCGGCGCTAAGCTTGCGCAAAGTCTCGAACAAGATCGCGACCTCTTGCGGGGTCAGCACCGATGTCGGCTCGTCCATGATCAAAAGCTTAGGATCTTGCAGTAAACAGCGGATAATTTCGACACGCTGGCGTTCACCTGCGGATAGCTCGCCCACAATGCGGGTCGGGTCCAACGGCAGACCATATTGATCAGAGACATGGCGCACACGGGCGGCGATTTCAGCCTGAGGCGGCGGTTTTTCCATACCAAGTGCAATGTTTTCGGCCACATTCATCGCATCGAAAAGCGAGAAGTGTTGGAACACCATCGCGACACCTGCGGCACGGGCTGCGCGTGGCTCGGCGGGTTGAAAGAGCTGGCCCTCAAGGGTCATTGTGCCTGCATCAGGTTTGACCAATCCGTAGATGGTTTTGACCAATGTCGACTTGCCCGCACCGTTTTCACCCAACAGCGCGTGAACTTCGCCGACGCCGATGTCGAACGACACGTCCTTGTTTGCTACAACACCGGGATAAGCCTTGGTCAGGCCGTCCAATCGCAAAAGCGGTTCAGTCATCCGGTACGATCCTTTTTCAGGCTGGCCTGCGGTTTGATCATGGCAGTTGCGACGCCAAGTGCAATCGCGCTTGGGTGCTTTCCAAGGCTTGGATCGCCGATTGGACACGCGATGCGCGAAATCTGTGCATGGGTATGCCCCAATGCCGCGAGCCTGCCTTTAAACCGCGCCCATTTGGTCGCAGAACCGATCAAGCCCGCGCTGTTAAAGTCGTGTGACAGCACCGCATGGCACAGCGCGAGGTCGATTTCATGGCTGTACGTTAGAATCAGATGATCCGCATTTGCAGGCGCGTGTTTGACAGCGCGAGCCGGATCAGCGGCGACCAAAGTCGTGACATCAGTTTGGGGAAACCGATCTGCATGCGTATCAACCCATGTGACCGAAAAGTCTGGCATTGGCTGCATGACGTTCACAATCGCGCGCCCCACATGGCCCGCGCCGTAAATCCAAACCGGTCGAGGGGCGGGTTTGGTTAATTCCTCGGCCACCTCCCAAGTAAGACTAACCGCGCCGCCACAGCATTGGCCAAGCGCGGGGCCAAGCGGGATGCGGGCTTCATGCGATGTGCGCCCATCGCGCAGCATGCGACGCGCCTCTGCCATTGCTTCCCATTCCAGTGTGCCGCCGCCAATCGTCCCTTCGGTCCGCTCTGCAAAGACTAGCATTTGCGTACCAGCATCGCGCGGCACGGACCCTGCTGTCTTGGTCACAGTAATGCGAATAACGTCGGTCATCCGCGTGCACGCTTGACGGCACGCAGCACCTCTTCGGCGGTCGCAGGGGCCTGCAAGTCGGGATAGTTGGACCCACAGCTAGCAACGGCATCCGACAATGCCAAAAATGCGGAAATACCCAACATAAACGGTGGCTCGCCCACGGCCTTGGAGCGATAAATCGTCTGTGCCGGGTTAGGCGCATCCCACAGGTCCACGTTGAATACGTCAGGACGATCCGAACAGGCGGGAATTTTGTAAGTTGCCGGTGCATGGGTCCGCAGGCGGCCTTTGTCGTCCCAAATCAGTTCTTCCGTGGTTAGCCAGCCCGCACCTTGGACATAGGCACCTTCGACCTGACCGATATCTAATGCAGGGTTTAAAGATGTGCCCGCGTCATGCAAGACGTCTGTGCGCAAAATGCGGTTCTCGCCAGTCAATGTGTCGATCACGACCTCGGTTATTGCAACGCCTTGTGCAAAATAGAAGAACGGCGTGCCTTCGCCCTTGATCCGGTCCCAAGACAGATCAGGTGTTTTGTAAAACCCGGTGGCAGATAGGCTGACACGGTTGGCATAAGCGGTTTGGGCTGCTTGCGCGAAGGTCATTTGCGCATCGCCGACAAAGACGTTGCCGTCTGCAAATCGCACATCTGCCGTGTCGTGCAATTCAGCCAAACAGGCCGCAATCCGGTCGCGAATTGTGTCGCAGGCATTGGCAACGGCCATCCCATTCAGGTCAGTACCAGAGGAGGCCGCCGTCGCCGATGTATTAGGAACTTTGCCAGTATCGGTCGCAGTAATCTTGACCTGTGACACATCAATACCAAAGCGCTGGGCTGCAACTTGCGCCACTTTCTGGAACAAGCCCTGACCCATTTCGGTCCCGCCGTGGTTCATATGAACCGAGCCATCCTGATACACATGCACCAAAGCACCCGCCTGATTGAGGTGGGTCAGCGTGAAGGAAATACCAAACTTGACAGGGCTCAGCGCAATGCCCTTTTTCAAAATAGGCCGCTTTGCATTCCACGCATCGATCGCATCGCGGCGGGCCTGATAGTCCGACGTCTCTAACAATCGATCTGTCATCGCGTGCAGAACAAAATCGGTGACTGGCATATGATAGGGCGTAGTTTGCACGATAGGCTTTGGTGAATGCGGCCCACGATACGGCACGCCCTTTCCAGTCTTCTTCTGTTCAGAAATACCTTCGGGGGGACGCGTAGCGTGGGGGGCAGACAGCCCCCCTTCATCCATTGCAGCATAATAATTCCGCTGCCGTACAAGCACCGGATCAAGCTCAAGCGTGCTTGCGATGTGATCCATCACACGTTCAATCCCGACAACACCTTGCGGGCCACCAAAACCCCGAAATGCGGTGGCTGATTGCGTGTTGGTTTTCAGCCGGTGCGAAGTGATCCGCACATTGGGCAAATGATAAGCATTGTCGGCATGCAGCATGGCGCGATCTGCGACTGGTATCGACAAATCCAGTGCCCAACCGCAACGCGTGATCTGCGTGAAATCGATCCCGCTCAACTGGCCATCGCCGTCAAAACCGACGTCATATGAAATGCGGAAATCATGGCGCTTGCCGGTGATCATCATATCGTCGTCACGGTCATAGCGCATTTTACAGGGCTGACCGGTTTGGCGCGCCGCAATGGCACAGCTAACCGCCAGCGCGTTGCCTTGGCTTTCCTTGCCGCCAAATCCACCACCCATGCGGCGCACTTCACAGCGGATCGCATTCATCGGCACGCCCAAAGCATCAGCGACCTTGTGCTGGATTTCGGTGGGGTGCTGGGTAGAGCTGTGCACAACCATATCCCCGCCTTCTTGGGGGAGGGCCAGGGCTGCTTGGCCTTCTAGGTAGAAATGTTCCTGACCGCCCATTTCGATCTGGCCATGCAAGCGATGTGGGGCAGTGCCAAGAGCACTCTCGACATCGCCTTTGGTCCAAATCCGCGGGCCATCCTCAAAACGGCTCTCTGCCGCAAGCGCTTGGTCCATTGTCAGGATCGGTGTTTCCTCGGTGTAATCAACATGCCCCAAACGCGCAGCTTTACGTGCTGCAAGGTGCGAGGTGGCAACGACTAGAAACAGTGGTTGCCCAAGGTAGTGAACGGTTCCCATTGCCAGCAAAGGCTCATCATGGACCGAGGGCGAGACATCATTGGCGAAAGGCAGATCATCCGCCGTCAGAACTGCGACGACGCCATCCGCAGCGCGCACTTTCGTCAGGTCAATCGTCGTGTAGCTGCCGCGCGCGATCTCGGACGTGCCAAAGGCCAAATGGAGCGTGCCGGTTGGCGTGGGGATGTCGTCGATATAGCGCGCAGCACCTGTGACATGCAGGGCGGCGGCATCGTGGGGCAAGGATTTTGCGACGCTCATGGGGCTACCTCTAACACGTTTGTTTGCGTGCCCGAGCGTTCAGCAAAATAGCGCAGCAACAGGTTTTCTGCGATTTCTAACCGATATCCGGCACTGGCGCGCATATCGCTCATTGGGGTGTAGTCGTCGCTGAAATGCTTGGCTGCGTTGGTGACTGTGTCCAATGTCCACGTGTTGCCAATCAGTGCGGCCTCGACCGCGTTCGCGCGGTGCGGTGTCCCTGCCATGCCGCCAAAGGCGATGCGCGCGGCGGTAACCTTGCCATCCACGACCGCCACGTCAAAACACCCGCAGACCGCCGAGATATCTTGGTCAAAACGTTTTGAGATTTTGTAACAGCGCAGGTTAGGTGCGACCTTGGGGATCGTGACGCCTGTCACCAGTTCACCGGGGGCGCGGTCTTGTTTGCCGTAAGCGATAAAGAAATCCGCAATCGGAATATCGCGCGACGTTGCCCCGTGGCGCAGATGCAGTGTCGCCCCAAGTGCGATTAACGCAGGCGGGTTGTCCCCGATGGGTGAGCCGTTGGCGATGTTGCCGCCGATCGTGGCCGCGTTGCGCACTTGCTCTGATCCATAGCGGCGCACCATTTCAGCGTAAGACGGGTGATGGTCACGCAAGACGGCCAGCACTTCGGTCATTGTGGCAGCCGCGCCGAAAGTGATGCTATCGTCGCTCACGGTGATTTGGCGCAGGTCCGCGCAGCGGTTCAGAAAGGCGACCGACGAAAGGTCGCGCAATTGTTTGGTCACCCATAGGCCGACATCGGTCGCACCCGCGACCAATGTGGCGTCAGGGTTGGCCGCGTACCAATCGGCAAGTTCGTTTAAATTTTCAGGGGCGTAGGGCTGTGCGTCTACGGCAGGTGCCGCTTCCTCAAGCCAATCAGCAGCGGGTGCAGCCTCGGCAGCTTTGGCCGCGCGGATGATCGGGGCGTAACCTGTGCAGCGGCACAAATTGCCCGCCAATACATCATCATGGTCGGTGCGGCCCGTGCTGTGACCAACGGCCATCGATGCAATAAAGCCGGGTGTGCAAAAGCCGCATTGCGATCCGTGGTGGGTAATCATTGCGTCTTGCACCGGATGTAAAGTGCCGTCAGGCGCGCTGATGCCTTCGACTGTGCGTACGACTTTGCCGTGAAGCTGGGGCATGAAAAGAATGCAGGCGTTCAGCGCCAAAGCACCGTTGTCGTCGCTGACCATCACCGTACAAGCGCCGCAATCGCCTTCGTTGCAGCCTTCCTTTGTGCCGCAAAGACCGCGGTCCTCGCGCAGCCAATCAAGCAGAGTGCGCGTTGGATCAGCATCCACCTGCACGGTTTCCCCGTTCAGAAGAAACGTCACGTTCATAGTGTAAAACCTGCCGCCTTACCAAATCAAACGAGGATGCTCAGATGTCGATGCGACGTAGACATCTGCCTCTTGTCTTAGTGACCACTATGAAAGCGGTCTGGCGCGCGTTTGGCAAGAAGTTCTTTTCGCGGTCGGTTTGAGGATCAGGCAATTGTCGCCGCGTGGCGTTCAAGATTGTCCATTCCTCCATTCCATCCAGTGTGAACTTCATCAAGGGTATCAGACCCCGAAAACGAGGATACCGCGACCGTTGTTTGCAGCTCTGTGTGCTTGCCATTGCTTTGCAAAACATAGGTCACAAGGCTGGTGCAAACCGCTGCGCCGCCGAAGATTAAAGTTTCTGTAAAGACTGCACGGTCAGGCGCGGTCAGGTCGTACCAGCGGGTGTCGACCACAAATTCGGGTGCGTCGGCAGGACCGAACCGATGCCGGTCTTGGCCGCCGACGCGAAGATCCGCAGTTTCGGTCTCAAGCAGGGTTGTCGCATCAGGCCCGCTCCAGTTTTCACGTGCTTTTGCGTCGGTCAAAAGGTGCCATAATCGGTCAACTGTCACAGGCATTATGCGGGTCAAGTTGAACGATTTTGTATCAAGGCTCATTGCTTAGTCCTTTTCATGGGCTGATATTTCTTGCGCAAGCGCTTCCAACCTGTCCATCCGCTGTTCCCAGATCGTGCGCTGCCAGGCCAGCCAGCCTTGTGCTTCGATTAGCGGGCCAGCTTCGATATGGCAGGTACGCACGCGTCCTTTTTTGATAGACCGTAAGATGCCGGTGTCTTCCAAAACGCGCAGATGGCGCATGAAGGTTGGCAGCGCCATTTGATGCGGCGCATGCAGTTCGCTGACGCTGGCGGGACCAGAGGCAAGACGCTCTATCACGGCGCGGCGGGTTGGGTCGGACATTGCGCCGAAGAATGTATCAAGTTGGTTAGTCATGTGGATTAGTATTCCTGTGAAAGCTGCGTTTGTCAAGAAGGTTAGTAATTTGGCTTACTAAGTTCATGACTTGCGATCACGCCGCCGTACGATACCTTGCAGACATGAAAACTGATCCCCGATTCATTCACCTGCGCGTACACACGGAATACTCTCTTCTAGAGGGTGCGATACCTGTGAAAAAGCTGCCCGGTTTGATTGCCGATATGCACATGCCTGCTGTTGCCGTGACCGATACCAACAACATGTTTTGCGCGTTGGAGTTTTCCGAAGGGGCCGCGAAAGCGGGTATTCAACCGATCATTGGTTGCCAGATTGATCTGACCTATTTGGCCGCAGAACCCGGAAAACGGCCAGAGGCACCCGCCCCAATTGTCCTGCTTGCGCAGAACGAGGCGGGTTATCTGAATTTGATGAAGTTGAATTCGTGCGCGTATCTGGATGCAGACGGGCAATTGCCGCAGGTTTCTGTTGATGATCTCGCGAAATATCATGCGGGATTGATCTGCTTGTCCGGTGGCCCTGACGGCCCTGTTGGCCGTTTACTGCGCCAAGGCCAGCGTCCTAAGGCCGAAATTTTGATGGACCAGTTGGCCGCTATTTATCCTGATCGCCTGTACGTCGAACTGCAACGCCACCCCGGTGACGGGCTGCCAGAGGCAGAGCGTTTGTCAGAGCGTGGCTTTGTCGAAATGGCCTATGCCAAGGGCCTGCCGTTGGTTGCAACAAACGATGTCTATTTCCCGAAGCCGTCACTTTACGAAGCGCATGACGCTCTGATCTGCATTTCCGAAGGCGCCTATGTCGACCAGCAAGAGCCGCGCCGCCGCTTGACGCCGCAGCACTATCTGAAATCTCCGCAAGAAATGATTACGCTATTTGCGGACTTGCCAGAGGCGATTGAAAACACCGTCGAGATTGCCAAACGTTGTGCTTTCAAAGTGTATAAGCGCGATCCGATCTTGCCGAAATTCGCCGATGACGAGGTCGCAGAATTGCGCAGGCAGGCCCAAGAAGGCCTGAAAGCGCGATTGGCCGTCATTCCGCATGCGGTGTCTGTTGAAGAGTATGAAAAGCGGCTCGAATTCGAATTGGGCATTATCGAAGGCATGGGTTTTCCGGGCTACTTTCTGATCGTTGCCGATTTTATCAAATGGGCCAAGGGCGAAGGCATCCCCGTAGGGCCGGGACGTGGTTCGGGTGCGGGCTCGTTGGTCGCATACGCGCTGCTGATCACCGACCTTGATCCGCTACGCTATTCGTTATTGTTCGAGCGGTTCTTGAACCCCGAACGTGTGTCGATGCCCGATTTCGACATCGACTTTTGTATGGATCGCCGCGAAGAGGTGATACGTTATGTGCAGGACAAATACGGGCGCGATAAGGTGGGGCAGATCATCACTTTTGGCGCGCTCTTGTCCAAGGCTGCCGTGCGCGATGTGGGCCGTGTGTTGCAGATGCCTTATGGGCAAGTGGACCGCATTTCCAAGATGATCCCTGTCGAAGGTGTCAAACCTGTCTCGATTGAAAAGGCATTGGCGGACGAGCCGCGCTTGCGTGAAGAAGCCAAAAACGAAGAGGTCGTGGACCGTCTGCTGACTTATGCCCAACAGGTCGAAGGGTTGTTGCGCAATGCTTCGACCCACGCGGCAGGCGTTGTGATTGGCGACAGGCCATTGGACGAGTTGGTGCCGCTATACCAAGACCCAAGATCCGATATGCCCGCAACCCAGTTTAACATGAAATGGGTGGAGCAGGCCGGATTGGTCAAGTTCGACTTTTTGGGATTGAAAACGCTAACGGTGATCCAGAACGCGGTTGAGCTGATCCGCAAAGCCGGGCGTCCGTTGAATTTGGCTGCTGACGGCACTCATCTTTATGATGTGCTTGAAGGCTTTGAATACGATATCGGGGCGATCCCGTTGGACGATGAAAAGTCCTATCAGCTTTATTCCAGTGCCAAAACCACCGCCGTGTTTCAGGTGGAATCCAGCGGCATGATGGACGCGCTCAAGCGGATGAAACCGACGTGTATCGAGGATATCGTGGCATTGGTGGCGCTGTATCGTCCGGGTCCGATGGAAAATATCCCGACCTATTGCGAGGTGAAAAACGGCCAAAAGGAACTGGAATCGATTCATCCGTCGATTGATCACATCCTCAAAGAAACCCAAGGCATCATCGTTTACCAAGAACAGGTGATGGAGATCGCGCAGGTCATGGGCGGCTATACCCTTGGCGGTGCTGATCTTTTGCGCCGTGCGATGGGTAAAAAGATCGCCGAAGAAATGGCCAAGGAACGCCCCAAGTTTGAGGCAGGTTCAAAGGCCAATGGTGTCGAGCCCAAGAAAGCGCGCGAGGTTTTCGACCTTCTTGAGAAGTTCGCAAACTACGGCTTCAACAAATCCCACGCGGCGGCCTATGCGGTCGTCAGCTATCAAACTGCATGGCTGAAGGCTAATCACCCGGTCGAGTTTATGGCCGGTGTGATGAACTGCGATATTCATCTGACTGACAAGCTGGGCGTCTATTTCCAAGAGGTCAAAAAGGGTCTGGCCATTGAATATACCCCGCCTTGTGTGAACCGCAGCCAAGCGACCTTTGACGTGAAGGATCAAAAGCTGGTCTATGCGCTGGGCGCGCTTAAGAACGTCGGCGTCGAGGCGATGAAATTGATCGTCGAAGGGCGCGGCGAGCGGGAATTTGTGAACCTGTTTGATTTCGCGCGACGCTGTGATCTCAAACGC
This sequence comes from Yoonia sp., assembly GCF_017854415.1. Lineage (GTDB taxonomy): Bacteria > Pseudomonadota > Alphaproteobacteria > Rhodobacterales > Rhodobacteraceae > Yoonia. The sequence goes on from NZ_JAFMHR010000055.1 coordinate 10,038, forward strand.
ATCAGTAAGCGTCCCTTGGAGATGCTTGCGCGGGCAGGAGCATTTGATGTTCTTGATCCCAATCGTCGGCGGGTGATGGGCAGCTTGGATGCGCTAACGGGATATTCTGCCGCGATCCATGACCAGAAGTCATCCAATCAGGTATCGCTATTCGGTGAAGCGGGCGATGACCTGCCAGAGCCGCGCTTGATGGGTGGCGAAGACTGGTTGCCCGCTGAACGCTTGGCCGAAGAATTCAAAGCGATCGGGTTTTATCTGTCGGGCCATCCTCTGGATGACTATATGGGCGCGCTGAAACGCAAGCAGGTCTTGACCTTGGACGAGGTGATTGCGCGTGCTGAAAAAGGTGCGGCTGTTGTGAAAATGGCTGGCACCGTGTCGGGGCGGCAGGAACGAAAATCTGCACGCGGGAACCGTTTTGCATTCGTGCAATTGTCTGATCCAACGGGGCAGTACGAAGTCACGATGTTCTCGGATACGCTCGAAGCCTCGCGCGAGTTCCTTGAGACCGGATCACAGGTTGTCATGACGTGCGAGGCGACGATGGAGGCGGATCAACTCAAGCTTTTGGGTCGCTCTGTCGGGCCGATTGACGCTGTTGTTGCAGATGCGGGGGGTGCCGGATTGCGGGTGTTCATCGATGGGCCAGAGGTGATCGGGTCAGTTGCAACGATCCTTGCCAATGCCGCCAAAGACGGGGTGCGCGGACGCGGGCCGATCTATTTCTGTCTCATGAACGATGACTTGCCCGGTGAGGTGGAATTGGACTTGGGCGATGAATTCCCTGTTAATCCGCAGATCAAGGGCGCGTTACGATCCTTGGGTGGTGTGATCGAAGTGGAAGACGCGTAGGCGCGTTTACCAATGCGGCGGGCGTTGATCTGAAAGTGGCACGGTGCCGCCGCCGTCAAGGTCACGCCCTGCTTCGCGTTCCATCAAAACGGCAATCCTGCGCGACGCCAAAGACAGCTCTGTCTCTTGGCGGGCGACGATATCTGACAAATCCTCGACTGTGCGAGAGAGGTGGGCGATTTGTTCTTCAAGGTGTGTGATGTCAGTCATGCGTGTTTCTTACACCGCGGTGTTTGAGAGGGGAAGATGCCGCGTTATGCGGTTTGATCGATCAAGACTGCATTGCCCCTGTCACAATGCCGCGTTAAACCGCCCAAGAATGTAGTGACCAGCAGGATTGACCCCAATGGCCAATGACAAAAAGCAACCCCGCCCAAAGGCGCAGACGCCCAAAGGGTTTCAGGATTATTTTGGCGTCGAAGTGACCGAACGGTCCGCGATGTTGTCCAAGATTGCGGCTGTCTATCATCGCTATGGTTTTGATGCTTTGGAAACCTCTGCCGTGGAAACGGTCGAGGCGCTGGGCAAGTTCCTTCCTGACGTTGATCGCCCGAACGAGGGTGTTTTTGCATGGGAAGAAGACAAAGACTGGTTGGCGCTGCGCTATGATCTGACGGCCCCGCTGGCGCGTGTTTATGCGCAGTTTCGCAATGATCTGCCGACGCCGTATCGTCGCTATGCGATGGGCCCTGTCTGGCGTAATGAAAAGCCCGGACCGGGACGGTTTCGTCAATTTTATCAGTGTGATGCAGATACTGTTGGCGCGCCAAGTGTGGCGGCTGACGCCGAGATTTGCGCGATGCTGTCCGATACGCTTGAAGCCGTTGGGATTGCCCGCGGTGACTACGTTATTCGGGTCAATAACCGTAAAGTTTTGAACGGTGTCATGGAAGTCGCAGGACTTTCGGGAGATGATAAAGAGGCCGCGCGCGGGATCGTGTTGCGTGCGATCGATAAGTTGGACCGGCTTGGGCCGGATGGTGTCCGTGATCTGTTGGGCGAAGGCCGCAAAGACGCCAGTGGTGATTTCACTAAGGGCGCAGGACTTGCTGCCGAAAAGGCCGAGGTCGTTATGGGCTTTATGGATGCCAAGCGTGACACAGGCGCCGCAACAGTCGCGCGTTTGCGCGAACTTGTAGCGGGGTCCGAGATTGGCGAAGAAGGCGTCGCCGAGCTTGAAACCATCGCTGATTTGCTGGCTGCACAAGGCTACGCCGCTGATCGGATTGAAATCGATCCGTCTGTCGTGCGTGGCCTCGGCTATTACACCGGTCCCGTCTACGAGGCCGAGCTCACCTTTGAAGTGACCGATGAAAAGGGGCGTCCGCGCAACTTTGGCTCGGTTGCGGGTGGTGGTCGTTATGACGATCTGGTCAAGCGTTTCACAGGGCAGGTCGTGCCTGCGACGGGTGTCTCCATTGGTGTCGACCGCTTGCTTGCAGCGTTGCGCGCCAAAGGTCGGACAGATCAAGCCTCCGCAGGGCCAGTCGTTGTGACCGTCATGGACCGCGACCGTATGGCCGACTATCAAACGATGGTGTCCGAACTGCGCAACGCGGGCATCCGTGCCGAGGTTTATTTGGGCAATCCCAAAAACTTTGGTAATCAGTTGAAATATGCGGACAAGCGTAATTCACCTGTTGCGATTATCGCGGGTGGCGATGAATTTGACGCGGGGATCGTGCAGATCAAGGACCTGATCTTGGGTGCTGAAATTGCCAAGAACGCGACTTTGGAAGAATGGAAAGACCGCCCCAGCCAATACGAGGTTCCGCGTGATCAATTGGTTGCAAAGGTTCGCGAAATTCTGGGTAGTCAATCCTAATGCCAACGAGCCCAGAGACATTGACCGAAGCACGCCGCTTGCGTGATCTGTTCGCCGCCAAAGGTGGGCGGGTCATCAAGGCCGACGTGTTGCAGCCTGCGGGCACGTTGCTGGACCTTTACGGCGAAGATATCCGCGCGCGGTCTTATTTGACCGCTGATCCATTGCGCGGTGAAATGGTATTGCGTCCTGATTTCACCGTTCCTGTCGTGCAGATGCATATGGAAAGCCGGGCTGATCCAGCGCGCTATACCTATTCCGGCAAGGTTTTTCGCAAGCAAGAAGAGGACGAAACCCGCGCCAATGAATATGTGCAGGTCGGCTATGAGGTCTTTGACGGTCAAAACCCTGCAGCCGCCGATGCCGAAGTTTTTGCGGCCATTGCAGACGGCCTATCAGGTCTGCCTGTGCGTGCGGCAACCGGTGATATCGGTGTGTTGATGGCAGCCGTGCGTGGGCTGAACACGACTGACGCGCGCAAGGCGGCATTGTTGCGCCATATCTGGCGACCTGCGCGGTTTCGTGCCCTGCTTAAGCGGTTTGGGTCCGGGGCTGTTGCGCCGTCCCGCGTGGCACTTTTGGCGGCGGATGATCCTTTTGCTTCGGTCACATCCGATATTGGTTTGCGAAGCCGTGCCGAGGTTGAGGCGCGGATCGCGGCACTGCGTGCCGATGCCGTCGCACCGCCGATAGCAAAGGATGAAATAGGTCTGATCGATGCGATTTTGAACCTGCGCGAAACGGCAACAAACGTGCTGAGTGCGTTGCGCGATATCGCAGTTGATATGCCCGCGATTGGGGATGCGGTGACGCGGATGGATGCGCGTCTTGCGGCCCTTGATGCGCGCGGTGTTGATGTTGCAGCGCTTGAGTTTGAAGGCAGCTATGGCCGGACGTCGCTAGAATATTACGACGGATTTGTATTTGGCTTTTACGCGGTAGACCGCCCTGAATTGCCGCCAGTGGCAACCGGTGGCCGCTATGACGCGCTGACAGCCCAACTGGGGCAGGGGCGCGCCGTGCCTGCTGTGGGCGGGGTGATCCGGCCCGATCTGGCACTGGAGATACGCACATGTTGAAGCTTGGCGTGCCGTCCAAAGGTCGGTTGATGGAAAAGACGTTCGACTGGTTCGGCGCACGTGGTGTGACCTTGCGCAAATCAGGGTCAGAGCGTGAATACGCGGGTGCGGTCGACGGGATTGATGGGATCGAACTGGTCCTGCTGTCTGCGGGCGAAATCCCGCGTGAATTGGCGGCGGGGAATATCCATCTTGGTGTGACGGGCTCTGATCTGGTGCGCGAAAAGCTGGCCAATTGGGATGCCCGTGTTGCGACCCTTGCGCCGATGGGCTTTGGCGGGGCTGATCTGATTATTGCTGTGCCGCAGGCTTGGGTTGATGTCAGCACGTTAGACGATCTTGATGCAGCGGCGGCTGCGTTTCGGCGGACGCACGGGTTTCGGATGCGGATTGCGACGAAATACCACCGTTTGGTTCGCGAATTCTTGCGTGATCAAGGTGTCGCTGACTATCAACTGATTGATAGCCAAGGGGCCACCGAAGGTACCGTCAAGAACGAGACCGCCGAGGCGATTGCCGACATTACATCGACAGGTGAAACGCTGCGCGCGAATGGCCTAAAAATTCTCGATGATGGGTTGATCCACGCAAGTCAGGCAACTCTCTTTCGCGGACGTCGCAACGATTGGACCAACGAGCAGCGTGTTGAACTAACCGCATTGCTGCGGGTTTTGGATATCTGATCACGCGCTCGCGGCGTTTGCCCCGTCGCGGCATGCGGTGTCCAAGGCGCTTGGTTTGTGACGTGCGTTCGCAAGGCTCGTCTCCGCGTCATCCCCCGCAACCGCGCCTGCTGCGACTGCTGCTAGGCTATAGCTGTGGACCTGGGTGATGCCCTTTAGAACCTGACGGCACAGCGCGTGCACTGCGAGGTAATCAAGGTGACTTCCCAGCAATCCCGCACCTTGTTCCGTCCCGCCTTCGGCGTTTTGGCGACAAGCCTCTGCATCTGTGGATAGAAATGACCGACAGATCATCGGGCGCGCGTCATAGACTCGGCAGCTTTGCGTTTCCGGGTCCAAGGCAGGACAAGCATTTTTGTGCCATGCGCGCCCGTCTGGCTGGCCTTGCAGCGGGGATAGCGCGGTATGAAGCGTTTTGGCCTCTGCTTGTGTGATCAACCCGCCTTCGCCGCCGGATAGGATGCAGCAAAACGCGCAACCGTCACTGCAGGCGGCTTTGCGCACGGCGTCAGGTGGCGTTTTGAGGATTTCGTCGCGCACTGCGGCCCCGAGGCGGCGCGATGCCTCGCCATTACCCATTTCGGCGATGACGTCGGTGACGGGCATTCCGTAGGTTTGGGCGGTTTGCAAATAGGATCGCAGGATACGTTTTGCGCGGTCTTCAAGGGGGGTGGTCAATCCTTTGATTTTGGCGCGAGTGATGCGCGCATCCAAGGCCGCCAAAGTGGGGGGACCGCCTGCAGCGGCTTTCTTGCTTAACCGGCGTGCGGCACGTGAGGATGTTGGTTTCATCGCATAGATATCCTACCGCACGCCAATGGCTGCAAGTGCTTTCGACAATTCTGGCGGTAGCGCTTCTTCGTCTTGGCGACCGTCGGGCAGATCGCGTGGTGCGTCCTCGACAGCGAGGTAACGCCAGCCTTGGAAGGCGCGTTTTGGGGTCGCCTCGACGCGGATCAAGCCCGTTTGGCACACGATTGAACAGCGCCGTATTCCATCCGCTGACAAGTATTCATCAAGGTGCAGGATGGGTTGACGGCACAAAATAACGCCTTTGATGACCCAAAAGATCGAGCCACCATTCAGGATTTCTTCACCGCGTTTGGGCCACATGCGCGTGACGTGGCGCGGCAGCCCGTCGTCGGTCTGCGCGCGCCGCGTGTTTTGCCACTCTTGCAAGCCAGCAATGTCTTCGGTGCCGACTGAAAGCTTCAGCATGTTGACTGTTTTAGGCATCAATCCCCCCCGGGATAGAAATGAAGTAACCCGCATTGGTGTGTTATCAATAGCGCGGCAAAGAAAGGTTTATGTTGTGTCGATATTGAGATCAACCGCTATATCTGGTAGGTGATTGATCGTGAAATAGTTGATGCTGCGATTGATTAGGTCGTTTTCATCGACTGCTGAACCCCGTAAGATAAACCTTCGCCCGTGACCCCAACAGGAGATTCTCTGCCATGACCGCCTTTTCTGCCCCTATCGCCGAACAAATCTGGGACATGAAGTACCGGTTTAAAGAGGCCGATGGAACGCCAATCGACGACACAGTCGAAGACACATGGCGGCGGATCGCAAAGGCCTTGGCCGTGGTCGAAGACGATCCGAAGACGTGGGAAGCCAAGTTTTACGACGCTTTGGCGGATTTCAAATACTTGCCTGCTGGCCGGATTACTGCGGGTGCGGGAACGGCCCGTTCCGTGACGCTGTTCAACTGCTTTGTGATGGGCACCGTGCCTGACAGCATGGGTGGCATATTTGATATGCTCAAAGAGGCGGCTTTGACCATGCAGCAAGGTGGCGGGATCGGTTATGATTTTTCGACCATCCGCCCCAAGGGTGCCGGTGTCATGGGTGTGGCGGCTGATGCGTCTGGTCCACTTTCTTTCATGGATGTCTGGGACGCAATGTGCCGGACAATCATGTCTGCCGGTTCGCGCCGAGGTGCGATGATGGCGACGATGCGGTGCGACCACCCTGATGTCGAAGATTTCATCACGGCCAAATCCGATGCTGCACGCCTGCGCATGTTCAATATGTCCGTGCTGATCACTGATCCGTTCATGGATGCCGTCAAGAAAGACGGACAGTGGGATCTGGTATTCAATGGCGAGGTCTACCGCACCGTGCAGGCCCGCGATTTGTGGGACGGGATCATGCGCTCCACATACGATTATGCGGAACCGGGTGTGATTTTCATTGACCGCATCAACCAGATGAACAACCTCAATTATTGTGAAACCATCGCGGCCACGAACCCCTGCGGGGAGCAGCCATTGCCGCCTTATGGCGCGTGTTTGCTAGGGTCGATCAACATGGCGCGGCTGGTGTCTGATCCGTTTGAGGCAGGTGCTGCCCTTGACGAAAACGCGCTTTCTGACTTGGTCGCGACTGCTGTTCGGATGATGGATAACGTCGTCGATGCGTCGCGTTTCCCGCTTGAAGCACAGCAAGCGGAAGCCAAAGCCAAGCGCCGGATCGGTTTGGGCGTGACGGGTCTCGCTGATGCGCTTTTGATGGTGGGACAACGCTATGGTTCCGAAGAGGCCGCAGCACAAACTGACAAGTGGATGCATCAGATCGCGCGTGCCTCCTATTTGGCGTCGGTTGAATTGGCCAAAGAAAAGGGCGCATTCCCGCTGTTCGATGCAGATCAGTTCTTAGCTAGTGGTGCCATGCAGGCGATGGATGAGGATGTGCGCGCCGCGATCCGTGAACACGGTATCCGCAATGCATTGCTGACATCGATTGCGCCGACCGGAACGATCAGCCTTTATGCAGGCAACGTTTCGTCAGGGATCGAACCTGTGTTTGCCTATGCCTATACGCGCAAGGTATTGCAGAAAGATGGATCGCGCACTGAAGAAGAAGTCGTCGATTATGCCGTCAAGATGTGGCGTGACCTCAAGGGCGATACACCTTTGCCGGACTACTTTGTGAACGCGCAAACGCTGGCCCCGCTGGATCATGTGCGCATGCAAGCGGCCGCGCAAAAATGGATCGACAGTTCGATTTCCAAAACAATCAACTGCCCCGAAGACATAAGCTTTGATGCATTCAAAGAGGTCTATATGGCCGCGTGGGATCAAGGTTGTAAGGGGTGCACAACCTACCGCCCCAATGACGTGACCGGGTCGGTTTTGTCCGTGAGCGCAGATACAACGCCTGCGGAAAAACCAGCATTGCTGCGTGAAAGTGACGAGGGCGCAGAAGTTGTCTATATGTCCGAACCGCTTGACCGTCCGCAGGAATTGGAAGGCGCGACCTATAAGCTCAAGTGGCCAGACAGCGAACATGCGATCTATATCACTGTGAATGATCTTGTGATTGCAGGGCACCGTCGCCCCTTTGAGGTCTTCATCAACTCCAAAAACATGGAGCACTTTGCGTGGACAGTTGCTCTGACGCGGATGATCTCGGCGGTGTTCCGGCGTGGTGGGGATGTGTCGTTCGTGGTCGAAGAACTCAAAGCCGTATTTGATCCGCGCGGAGGGGCGTGGATGCAGGGTAAATATGTGCCGTCGATTCTAGCTGCTATCGGCGGCGTGATGGAAAAGCACATGATCGCGACAGGGTTCCTGGCGGGCGAAGGCATGGGCTTAAAGGCTGATCCACAAGCTGATATTGTCGCGATCAACGGCGCGCCACGCGGCAAGGCTTGTTCTTCTTGTGGCGGGTACGAATTGCGGATGGTCGAAGGCTGCATGACCTGTGGGTCCTGCGGTTATTCCAAGTGTGGCTAGGTTTAGGCCAGCGGGTGTAAGTCACACCGATGAATTCCAAAGTAGACAGCAGAGCTGCAGGCTTTGAACGAAATAAGGGCAGCGTCTTGGCGCTGCCCTCAATCATTTCAACGACAGCCTTTGACTGCGGTTTGGCTGGTCTTTGTGTTTCGCCT
>NZ_JAFMHR010000056.1 GCF_017854415.1 Yoonia sp.
CTTTGGTTTGGAAGCATGGACCGAATTACTCATACACAGAAGATCGGACACTCTCTTCAGGTGCCAACAACCGCCCCGCCAAGACGAAAGTCCATGAACGCTAAACGACGACTTCAATCTCATCTTGCTGCCCGACATCAAAGATCCGCTTGTATCTTGCAATCTCTGCCTTCGGGCCCATTGCCTTACGCGGATTGTCACTCAGTTTAACTGTCGGGCGACCATTGACCGAAATAGCCTTACAAACTAAGGAAAATGGCGCGAGCGCGTCGCCATCGACCAACCCCTTGAAGTCGTTGGTCAGCATTGTTCCCCAACCAAATGACACCCGCACCCGCCCCGCAAACTGTTTATGCAGTGCGCTGATTTTATCGACATCCAGCCCGTCCGAGAAAATCACCAGCTTGTTGCGCGGATCTTCGCCGCGCGATCTCCACCACTTGATTGCTATTTCTGCGCCGGTCGCAGGATCACCGCTATCGACACGAATACCCGTCCAGCCAGCCAGCCAGTCAGGCGCGCCATCCAGAAAGCCCTGCGTTCCATAGGTATCTGGCAAGATGATCCGTAAGTTACCGTCATGTTCTTCCTGCCAATCGGCCAGAACATCATATGGGGATTGCCGCAACGTTACATCCGTATCGGCCAAGGCCGCGTAAACCATAGGGAGTTCATGCGCGTTCGTGCCAATGGCTTCGATTTCGCGCATCATTGCAATCCGACAGTTTGAAGTGCCCGTAAAGTTTTTACCCAACCCCTCCATCATCGCTTGCACACACCAATCCTGCCAAAGGTATGAATGCCGGCGCCGCGTACCGAAATCCGCGACTCGCAGATCTTCGATGGGCTTCAACTTATCGACTTTCTCCCACAATTTCGTCATCGCGCGCGCATAAAGCACCTGCAATTCAAATTTACCCATGTCCTTTAGGACTGCTCTGCTGCGCAATTCCATAATCACTGCCAGCGCCGGGATTTCCCAAAGCATGACTTCGGGCCATGTGCCTTCAAACGTGAGCTCGTACTGACCATCGCGTTTTTCGAGGTGGTAAGGCGGCAATTGAAGGTTTTCGAACCACTCCATGAAGGCAGGGGTGAACATCTGGCGTTTGCCGTAGAATGTGTTGCCACGCAGCCAAGTGCTTTCGCCGCGGGTCAGTCGCAATGAACGGATATGATCGAGCTGCTCGCGCAATTTGCCTTCATCGACCAACTCAGCAAGACGAATTGTCTTTGTTCTGTTGATCAACGAAAACTGCACCACTGTGTCAGGATGGTTCCGAAATACGGATTGGCACATTAAGAGCTTATAAAAATCAGTGTCGATCAAAGACCGCACAATCGGATCAATCCTCCATTTGTGGTTCCAGACCCGTGTGGCAATGTCGACCATGACCGTGCTCTCCCGTTTGTGCACGTCGGGTTAGATCAAGCGGGCGCGGGCGTGGCAAGCTTTGATGTCGCCATGTTGTGATCTGTGTGGTCTAACGCGGTCAAGACGTCGCAAAGGCCCCACCAAATGACAACATCCCCTTATTCGGCAAAGCTGGTCGTCGCAGTTGTGCTTGCCATGAACTTGATTGTTGGCGGTGATGCCGCGGCCACGATGCTGACCAGTGCGGGTTTTCCACAAACATTTGTGGCTTGGACCCGTTTTGCCCTGGCAGCTGCATTGTTGGCCCCAATTTGTGGTCTTGTCCGCGCCGATGTGGCCCAGTTTCGCGATTGGCGGCTATATTTGCGCGCTGGGCTGATTGTCGGGGGGATCGTGTGCATTTTGACAGCGCTCAAAACGGAACCCATGGCCAACGTTTTTGCAGGCTTCTTTGTCGGACCCGTTGTGTCGTATTTCCTGTCTGCGCTTTTGCTTGGTGAACGCATCACGCCACTGCGTACATTTTTGCTATTGATCAGTTTTGCAGGCGTTTTGTTGGTGGTACGCCCGGGGTTCGGCATGTCCGCGGGCATGGGATTTGCAATTTTGGCAGGCTGTTTTCACGGGTCATATTTGGTTGCAACAAGGTGGCTCGCTTCGGGATTTCGGCCACGGTTCTTACTGTTTTCGCAACTCCTGATCGGCTCAATCCTGCTGTCACCGTTCGCGTTTTCAACAAGACCCGAGGTGACGTGGCCTTTGTTCGGCCTTATCACAGTCTCTGCACTAGGATCGGCGGGGGGGAATTTGTTGCTGGTTCTAGTAAACCGTACGACGCCTGCAGGCGTCGTGGCGCCCTTGATCTACAGCCAATTGCTTGCGGCGATGTTGATCGGTTGGGCGGTCTTTGGACAATGGCCCGACGCGCCAAGCCTTGTAGGATTGGTCATCATCATGACGGCCGGGGTGTCATCTGTATGGTTTGCACGCAAAGGTCGCTAAGCCAAAACCACGCCTGCTTTTGTCATCGCCGCCTTTGCGACCTCCAAAGAGCCATCAAAATCGATTGCGCGGCACAAGTCCATCTTCACCGTCACATCAAAGCCAAGCTTTGCCGCGTCTACTGCTGAATAATTAACGCAAAAATCGGTCGCCAGCCCCACAAGCGTCAGGGTGTTAATCCCGCGTGTGCGTAAATATCCTTCAAGGCCGGTTGGTGTGGTTTTGTCGTTCTCAAAGAATGCCGAATAGCTGTCGATCGTACGATTGTACCCTTTTCGGATGATCAGATCAGCATGATCCGTGTGCAGATCTGAGTGAAATGCGGCGCCTGTGCTGCCCTGAATACAGTGATCCGGCCAAAGCACTTGTGGGCCGTAGGGCATGTCCATCACGCTCATTGGGGTCGCGTTATGGGTCGATGCAAAAGAGGAATGGCCCGCAGGGTGCCAATCCTGCGTCAGGATGACGGTCGAGGAATTAGCCATCTGTGCATTGATTCCCGCCACAATCACATCGCCATCATCCACGGGAAGTGCGCCCCCCGGACAGAAATCATTTTGGACATCGATCACCAATAATGCGTGGGACATGGCGTGGCTTTCAGTTGTGTTGCGTTGTGCACAATGTGCCAAAGCTCCAGTTGGGTTGCAACGGGGCTTCGTTTTTCATCGCATCTTCGGCTTTACCTGCACGAATGACAGGCGTATCTGGTCAGTATGTTTACAGTTGCTGCACTTTATCACTTCACCCGCTTTGATAACATTGCCGCCGTGCAAGGCCCCCTTTTGGCGCTGTGCAAGGAGCGTGGCATTACTGGCACGCTTTTGCTGGCGAGCGAAGGTATCAACGGGACGATTGCGGGGAGCCGTTCAGGGATTGATGCCGTGCTGACCCATGTTCGCGCTCTGCCCGGATGCGACGACCTAGAATGGAAAGAAAGCACTGCAGCGACACCGCCGTTTCACCGCATGAAAGTGCGTCTTAAGCGCGAGATTGTGACGATGGGCCAGCCGGATGTGGACCCTGTTGCGCGTGTTGGAAACTATGTTGATGCCGCCGATTGGAACAATCTGATCAGCGCGCCCGATGTTGCCGTGATCGATACGCGCAACGACTATGAAGTGGCAATTGGTACATTCGAAGGCGCGGTTGATCCCAACACCAAAAGCTTTGGCGAGTTCCCTGCATGGTGGGAAGAGAACAAGCATCGCTTTCATAACAAGCGGATTGCTATGTTTTGCACAGGTGGCATTCGGTGTGAAAAATCAACGAATTACCTGATGGGTCAAGGCGTAGAAGACGTCTATCACCTGAAAGGTGGCATCCTGAAGTACCTTGAAGAGGTCCCGCAAGAAGACAGCAAATGGGATGGCGAATGCTTTGTTTTCGATGCACGCGTCAGCGTCGGGCATGGACTGGAAGAAGGTCCGCATATTTTATGTCACGCTTGCAGACGTCCGTTGCTTCCCGAAGATCGCGACCACCCCGCGTTTGAACAAGGTGTGGCCTGCCATCAATGCGTCGATGAAACTACTGATGCGGACAAAGGCCGCTTTCGTGAACGTCAAAAGCAAATGATACTCGCCAAGCAGCGCGGCACGCACCACATCGGCGGCATCTAGGTCTGGCACAGTGACTGCTCATAGGTCTTTTTTGCCGCAGCTTTTGGCTTTGGCAATCGGGGTGGCGGGTGGATTGGCTGCGTATTTTGCAGGCCTGCCGCTTCCTTGGATGCTGGGTCCGATGATCGCCAACACCGCTGCCGCCATGTTGCGTGCGCCGATCTTGGGGCCTGATCCGCTCCGCATTTATGTGATCCCTGTGATTGGTGTGATGTTAGGATCAGCAATGACGGCAGAGATTTTCGGTCTGCTCGGGACGTGGCTTTTGACGCTTGCGTTGCTGCCCATTTTTCTGGCATGCGCTGCCGGTATTTCTTATGCGGTTTACCGGCGCATCGGCGGCTATGATCCCGTGACCGCGTTTTATTCCGCCATGCCCGGCGGCCTGAACGAAATGCTGATTTTGGGCGCAGAAGCTGGTGGGGACGAACGTCGGATCGCCTTGGCACATGCGGCCCGCGTCCTGATTATTATTGTTTTTGTGGCAATTTTCTTTGGACTTTTTGTCGGCGTGTCCAGCGGTGGACGTGGGGCGGTACAGTGGATCGGGCTGTATCAGATCACGGCATTGGATTACGCGATCTTGGGGACTTGTGCCGTGCTGGGGGTTCTATTGGGCAAGCGACTTGGCTTACCCGCCGCCCCTGTTTTCGGCCCAATGATCTTAAGCGGTGTTGCGCATGCGCTGGGTTGGGTCACTGTCGCGCCCCCGACCCTGTTTGTTATTGCTGCGCAAATTACCATTGGCACGATTATCGGCACCCGCTTTGTGGGTGCGACACTGGCCGAAATTCGCCGTGACATTGGCCTATCGGGGATTGCATCATTGTTGATGCTGATCGCCGCCGTTGGGTTTGCCGAAGGTATTGCGTGGGTCAGTGGTATCCCCTTGGCACAGGCATTTTTAGCGTTTTCACCCGGCGGCTTGACCGAAATGTCATTGCTCACACTCGCCATGGGCCAAGACGTCGCTTACGTCTCGGTGATGCATGTCATTCGCATAACGCTGGTGATCGCGGTCGCGCCCTTTGTTTTCAAATGGACGCGACGCAGTTCTTAAAAGTCGAGGTTTTCGACGTTAAGCGCGTTCGTTTGGATGAATTCGCGACGTGGTTCGACCACATCACCCATTAGCTTGGTGAACAGGTCATCGGCTTCGGCCAAGTCTTCGACTTTTACCTGCAGCAGCGTGCGCGCATCCGGATCAAGCGTGGTTTCCCATAGCTGATCAGGGTTCATTTCGCCCAAGCCTTTGTAACGCTGCAAGGAAAGACCTTTTTCGCCCTCTTCAAGGATCGCCTTTAGCAAATCAAGTGGGCCATGAATAACTTGGCTACGGTCCTTGCGTACCAATGTCGCGGGCAGGTTATAGACGTCCTGCAGGCTTTGCGTGAACGTACCCGTCCGTCGTGCTTCGCCACCGCGCAACATCGGGCCGTCCAGCGTGCGAACTTCCTCAACGCCGCGCAACATACGGGCCAACCGCATACCTTTGTCTTGGGTAATCCGGCCTTGCCAGCCACGTTCCCATTCCAGCGCAATCAGGTCGAGGCGTTGCGCCACCCTGTCTGCTGTACCTTGCAAATCGTTTTCGACAACGCCGGGCACAAATGCCCCTGCGATCGCGGCTTGTTCAAGAATATGCCGTGGATAATGGGTTGGAAATGCCTCTAGAACGCGCCGCAGTTGGCGGGCCTCGTCGACAACGCGACGCAGATCAGCGCCTGCGATTTCTTCGCCGTTACCTTGGCGCAGCATCGCGCCATCAATGCCTTGTTCAACCAGATATTCGTCCATCGCGGCTTGATCCTTAAGGTAAACCTCGGATTTGCCACGCGCGACTTTGTAAAGCGGGGGCTGCGCGATATACAGATACCCGCCTTCAATCAATTCCGGCATCTGTCGGAAGAAGAAGGTCAGCAAAAGTGTCCGGATATGCGCCCCGTCGACGTCCGCGTCGGTCATGATAATGACCTTATGATAACGCAGTTTACTAATATTGAATTCGTCGCGGCCAATGCCCGTGCCCAGTGCCATGACAAGGTTGCCGATTTCTTGACTGCCTAGCATCCGATCAAAACGCGCGCGCTCCACGTTCAGGATCTTACCCTTTAGCGGCAAAATCGCCTGCGTCCCGCGATCACGGCCCGTTTGGGCAGACCCACCCGCCGAATCGCCCTCGACGATGAAGACTTCGGTTTTGGACGGGTCTTTTTCAGAGCAATCTTTCAGCTTGGACGCGTTAAAGTTCACATCCATCGCCGATTTACGCCGGATTTCACGGGCTTTGCGCGCGGCCTCACGGGCAGCGGCGGCTTCAACGATCTTTGAGATGATCATCTTGGCTTCAACAGGGTTTTCCTCAAACCATTCGTTCAGTTTTTCACCCATCAGGTTTTCGACGGCTGGTCGCACTTCAGAGCTGACCAATTTGTCCTTGGTCTGGCTGGAGAACTTTGGGTCAGGAACTTTGACGGACAGCACGCAGGTCAAGCCTTCGCGGGCGTCATCACCGGTTAGGGATACTTTTTCCTTTTTGGAAATTCCCTTTTCAGTCGCGTATTTCGCAATCGCGCGTGTCAGCGCGCCGCGGAAACCGGCAAGGTGCGTGCCGCCATCGCGTTGCGGGATGTTGTTGGTAAAGGGCAGGACCATTTCGTTGTAGCTATCGTTCCACCACATCGCGACTTCGACGCCGATGTCGTCGCGTTCGCCAGCCACATAAATCGGTGTGTCCATCAACGGGGTTTTGGAGCGGTCGAGGTACTTGACGAATTCCTTAACGCCACCCTCGTAGAACAGGTCCGCTTTCAGCGGCTCTGCTGGACGCAAGTCTTCCAGAATGATCCGCACGCCAGAGTTCAAAAACGCCAATTCGCGCAGTCGCTTTTCCAGAATGCTAAATTCAAAATCACGATTGCTGAAGGTGCTTAATGCAGCAAGGAACGTGACCTCGGTGCCTTTGCGCCCGTTCGCATCGCCCACAACGCGCAGATGTTCGGTGGTAAACCCGCCCTCGAACCGCGCGTAGTGCTCTTTGCCATCGCGCCAGATACGCAGTTCAAGAAAATCGGACAACGCGTTCACAACAGACACACCCACACCGTGCAAACCACCCGAAACCTTGTAGGAGTTGCTGTCGAATTTACCACCAGCGTGCAATTGGGTCATGATAACTTCGGCGGCAGAAACGCCTTCTTCTTCGTGGATGCCGACCGGAATACCGCGCCCGTTGTCACCCACCGTGACCGAACCGTCACCGTTGATTTTTACGTAAACATGGTCAGCGTGCCCTGCCAGTGCTTCGTCGATGCCGTTATCCACGACCTCATAAACCATATGGTGCAAACCAGAGCCGTCATCGGTATCGCCGATATACATTCCCGGACGCTTGCGAACCGCCTCTAAGCCCCTGAGAACTTTGATAGAATCGGCGCCATATTCTTCTGGTTTTTGGTCGATGTCGGCCATTAGGGATACCTTATGTATTGTTCCCCAAAATATACCCCAAAGGGGGGTCATTGTCACGCAAATGGCACAAGATTTTGTGGTTTTCGACTGTTACCCACAAAGCGCCTAGGTCAGCGCGATGACCGCCCCGACGCCAATCAAAAGCCATCCTGCAATCAGGTTCATCCGGCGCATCGCAGAGGGTGATTTTAGAACGCCCCGCACACGATCGACAGAGACCGCCAGGACCAGATTGCCCCCCAGCGGCACCACGAAACTGAGCGTGCAAATCGCGACCAAATCGAGGGTTGTCACCGTCGTCAGATCAAAGAAGCCCGGCAAGACGCCCATATAAAACAAAACCGCTTTGGGATTGCCAATGATGACCGCAAGACCCGCCAAGAAACCTGCCCACATGCCCGGGCGGGTCAATCTGCTGTTGGAGCTAAGCGCGTGATCGGCACTGCGGATCAACCCCACGCCCATTGCGATAAAAACAATCACGGCAACCCACTTCAGCACATCCATGAAGCCCGCAAATTCAGAGACCAGCCATGAAACGCCTAACACGGCAACGAGCGGCCAGACGATGTCGCCAATGGCGACACCCATCGCCAAAGGCCAAGCGGCCTGAAATCCGCCCGAAAGCGAGCGTGCAAGCAATGCCACCCAAACCGGTCCCGGCGTCATGAACAAGATGAGCAGCGCACCTGCATAGAGCAGTAATTCGTACGGTGTGATCGTCATGTGGTTGGCAACGTCAGGCTGCCGTCAGGGCTGACGTCCCAAAACGGGTTTTGCGCCACTTCCCAAACATGTCCATCCGGGTCGGCATAATAACCGGAATATCCGCCCCAAAAGACCTTTTCAGGCGCTTTGAGGGGCGTTGCTCCTGCTCTCAGGGCCAGTGCATAGGCCGCATCTACTTGTGCATCCGTTGTGAAATTCTGAGCAAGCGTCATTGCACCTGTTCCTAGTTTTGCGTCTGGCCGGCCTTGGTCTTTGGCCAGCGGTTCAAGTCCGAAAAAGCCTAATACCATCCCGTTCATCTGATAGAATACCACTTCGCCTTCGTCCGCCGCAGGAGTCCAGCCCAATGCGGCATAGAATGCTTTGGCGCGTCCTAAATCAGCGACGCCGAGGGTAATCAAAGTAACGCGTTGCGGGGTCATAGGCTGTCCTTTTGAGTGACGATGGATTGACCATCGCTTTCAGTCACTTCGGCATATTGAGCGCGCTCGCCCAGTTCTGCAAACAATTCAGGGCCCGTGCCGGTCATGAACGCCTGCGCCCCAAGGCTGCAAATTTCGTCGTAAAGCGCCGCACGCCGTGGGGCATCAAGATGGGCTGCGACTTCGTCCAGCAACAGGATCGGTGGTGCGCCAAAATCGCGCGCCAATGCACGCCCGTTCGCCAGGATCAGACTAATCAGCAGCGCCTTTTGTTCGCCAGTGGAACAGTCCTTGGCAGGCACATCTTTGCTGGCATAGGTCGCATCAAGATCAGCGCGGTGCGGGCCAATCAATGTCCGCCCTGCGGCCATATCGCGAGAACGGTTGTCTGAAAGCGCGGCTTGTAGATCATCTGGAATGGGATCGGGTGATGTCAGCGCCAGCGTGGCCGTCGGAAACGCGGTGGTCGCTTCTTCTTGGGCTGCTGTCAGTTGGGCGATTGCGTTCAATCTATTGCGCTGCATCGCAGCGCCCGATTGCGCCATCTGCCCTTCAATAACAGTGTACCAATGTGGATCGCGCACCATGTCCTTGAGCAGTCGATTTCGTTCACGCATGGCTTTTTCATAGGTCAGCACAGCCTCTGCGTGGGTCGGCTCAAAACTAAGGGTGGCGCGGTCTAGGAAACGCCTGCGCCCTTCTGCCCCCTCGATCCAAAGCCGGTCCATGGACGGCACCAGCCACAAGATGCGTCCGATCCGGCCCAATGCAATCTGTGGTGCTGACTTGCCATCGATGCGCAATTGACGCGGGTTGCCTGCCTCGGCCCAGGTTTCAAGCTCGTGAGTTTGATGAAGCGATTGCAGGATGCCTGTGACTTTCCAGCCCAGTGCCTCTGGCCTGCGGGTCAGATCATCCGCACCTGCACGCCGCAAGCCGCGCCCTGGGGACAACAGGGAAACAGCCTCTAACAGATTGGTTTTGCCGGCACCATTGGGGCCATAGATCGCCATTGGACGCGCATCGGCTGTCACCACCGCTCGCTTATGCGAGCGGAAATGAGAGAGCGTGAGTTCAGATAGCGCAAGCTTAGTCATTGGCGGCGTTCAACCATGAAAGACGGCGCAGCCGGAAGGCTTTGGATGTGACCGCGTCAAACGCGCATCGGCATCACGACATAGACTGCAGAGGTGTCATTGCCTTCGCGCATCAACGTCGGATCACCCGAAGAGTTGAACATGAAAACAGCGTTCTCGCGGTCAACCTGACTGGCAATTTCCAGCAGATATTTCGCGTTAAAACCAATTTCGAGCGGCTCGTCGCTATAGGCTACCGCGAGTTCTTCTTCAGCGGCGCCGCTATCAGGCGCATTGACGGACAGGATCAGACGATCTTGGTCAATCGATAGCTTTACGGCGCGTGACCGTTCGGAGGATACAGTCGCCACACGGTCAACGGCCTTTGCAAATTCGCTGGCGTCGACTTCCATTTTGCGCGTGTTGCCCTGTGGGATCACGCGGGTGTAGTCGGGAAACGTTCCGTCGATGACCTTGGATGTCAGTGTGATTTCTGGCGTGGCAAACCGGATCTTGGTTTCGGAAACCGATACGGCGATCTTCATGTCGTCATCATCTAGCAGTTTGCGCAACTCGCTTACTGTTTTACGCGGAACGATAACCCCCGCCATGTCAGCAGCACCTGCAGGCAAGTCGGCGTCAATGCGCGCCAAACGGTGACCATCAGTCGCCACACAACGCAAAACTTTGCCGCCATCGCTATCGGCGATGTGCATGTAAACACCGTTCAAATAATAACGGGTTTCTTCGGTTGAGATTGCAAATTTCGATTTATCAAACAAGCGACGCAGCACTGGTGCTGGCGCGGAAAAGTTCGCGGCATATTCGGATGATGCCATCACGGGAAAGTCTTCTTTGGGCAAAGTTGCCAACGAAAAGTTCGACCGCCCCGCTTCGATTGTCAAACGACCAGAGGCACCGTCTTCGGTCAGTGTCACCAAAGCACCGTCAGGCAGTTTGCGCACGATTTCGTTCAGCGTCACCGCGGAAACCGTGGTAGCACCTGCACGTTCGACCTTGGCGGGAGCGCGGTCGACAACTTCGATATCAAGGTCTGTTGCGCGAAAGTGCACTTCATCGCCTTCGGCTTCGATCAAGACGTTTGCAAGGATGGGGATCGTGTTGCGTCGCTCGACCACTGACTGGGCCTGCGCCACTGCTTTCAAAAGCACCGTACGTTCAATGCTGAATTTCATATCCCAATCTCCGCAAATCTTGCTTCCGAACGAGGTCCGGACGCAGAATGTACTCTATTCCGCGACCGCCTCAAGCATTTTGTTGGACTGTTGACCAAGGCCCTGCTGTCGTCAAGCACAGGACGTGCTATTCCTGCAGTGCGCGGCGCAGAAGTTCCAGATCATCTGCGATCTGGCTATCCAGCGCCATCAACTCTTCGATGCGGCGCACACCGTGCATGACCGTCGTGTGATCGCGACCACCAAACCGGCGGCCGATTTCCGGTAATGACCGGCTGGTCATCTTTTTCGCCAGATACATCGCGATTTGACGGGGGCGGGCATAGTTGCGTACCCGCTTTGGGCCGATCATGTCGGACAGGCGAATGTTGTAATGCTCCGATACCTTACGCTGGATTTCCTCGACCGTGACCTTGCGATCAGATGCTTTGAGGACGTCTGACAAGCAGTCTTGTGTCAGATCAAGCGTGATTTCGCGGCCAACCAGCGAAGCGAATGCGAAAAGACGGGTCAGCGCCCCTTCCAATACACGGACATTGGTTGAAATGCGGTGCGCCAAAAATTCCAGCACGCCATCAGCGATTTCAAGCTCGGGGTACTGGGCAGAATAAACGTCTACTTTTGACTGCAGGATACCCAAACGCAATTCGTAGTCGGTTGGATGCAGGTCGACGACAAGGCCACACTGCAGACGGGATTTTATCCGCTCTTCCAGATCTTTGATCTCACCCGGCGCGCGGTCGGCGGAAATGATGATCTGTTTGCCTGAATCAACAAGCGCATTGAACGTGTGAAAGAATTCTTCTTGGGTGCTGTCTTTGCCACCGATGAACTGCACATCATCAACCATCAGGACATCGACCGACCGGAATAGCTGCTTGAAGTCCATCATTTTGCGTTCGCGCAGGGCGGTGATGAAGCGGTACATGAATTGCTCTGCCGACAAATACAGAACATTCAATTCAGGCGAGCGTTGCTTCAGCTCGTGCGCGATCGCGTGCATCAAATGCGTCTTACCAAGACCAACACCACCATAAAGAAACAGCGGGTTAAAAGTCACCGGACCACCTTCGGCGACACGGCGGGCGGCAGCGTGTGCCAACTCGTTTGGCTTACCGACGATGAAGGTGTCAAAAGTGAAACGCGCATCAAGCGGAGAGCCAGATGTCTTGTCGCGGGCAATCCCATGAGCTGCGGTCTTTGGAGACAACGCTGGGCGCGCTTGTGATGGAACACGGAACTGCAAACGCTGCACTTCTTCGCCGACTTTATTCATCTGATAAATGATTTGATCACCAAAGTTCTGGGACACGTAATTGCCGATGAAATTCGTCGGCACATCAAAGATCGCGACACCACCGGATAGTTGCGTAAATTCAAGTGGCGCGATCCAGCTAGAGTAATTGCTTGCTCCAACGGTGTCCTTCAGCGCACCCAACACCTTTGCCCAGATATCGTTCGTCATACTCGTGTTGTCCCCATAACATGCCGTCCCATTTTTTCGACGCGTTTCGCATCGACGACACATTGCCCGAGACAAAAAGGTACTGTCGCGCAGGTTGCCTCTCCTGAGCGGTTTTCCTTTTACCCATAACCAGTGGCTGCGGCACGGCCCAATCTCTAATTGAGATAAAGCAGCGCCTAGCGGCAGCAGTTTAGGGCCATAAGCAGCAGCTATTACCAAGGAGCAGCCCCCAGTGTTAGCGCAGACACGACTGGGTCAAAGCACGCAGTACAAACTGCAAAATGCCCGACCACAATTGCATAAAGTTCAGCATAAGATGTTGTCTCTGACAGCTGCGATAACACACGCAGGCCTGCCTTTGATCCTATGCAAATCCCCTCATGTCCCCCCGGAACGATGTGAATCGCATGGACAAGTTAGCAAGGGGTTTGGGCTTCGTTCAACATAACATCGCGCTTGACTCAATGATTGCCGGAAAAGAATCTCTTGGCCCTTTGAAATGTCACAATTTCTGCGCAGCTTCACAACACCCACATAAAAAAAACGCGCCCTGAAAGGACGCGCTTGATCTATTTAGTTTGTGTGCCTCGCGGCAGAATCAGGTGTTTAGCTCACGGCTTTGACGCGGGACGCCAGACGGGACACTTTGCGCGACGCAGTGTTCTTGTGCATGACACCTTTTGTGACACCACGCATGATTTCTGGCTGTGCTGCTTTCAATGCGGCAGTTGCTGCAGCTTGATCGCCGGACGCAATCGCCTCTTCGACGGCGCGCAAGAATGTGCGGATCCGCGAGCGACGCATTTTGTTGATTGCAAAGCGGGCTTCGTTTTGACGGGCGCGTTTTTTCGCCTGTGGGGAGTTTGCCATGTGTTCGTTCCTTACTGGGCCCTTGATAGGGTCAAATTGAATTTCAATAGCGCAATCAGCCCAAGCCCCGGGTTTTCGAACCGGTGATTCTGGCCAGAGCGGGCCGCACGCGCATGTATGGAAGGGCTATTAGGGTAGTTTTCTGGAAAAGAAAAGCCCTACCGATCACGGAACTGCGGTTCGCGTTTTTCGGTGAAGGCAGCCATGCCTTCGCTTTGATCTTCGGTCGCGAACAATGACTGGAACAACCGCCGCTCGTAGTTCAGACCCTCGGCCAATGTCGTCTCGTAGGCGCGGCCAACTGCGTCTTTTGCGGCCATCGTTGCAATCTGCGATTTCTCGGAGATTTTCTCTGCGGCGGCTTTCGCTTCGGATAACAGCTTCTTGGCAGGCACAACGCGGCTCACGAGGCCACTGCGCTCTGCCTCGGCGGCATCCATAAAGCGGCCCGTCAAATGCATATCCATCGATTTTGACTTACCGACATAGCGCGTCAAACGCTGGGTGCCCCCCAATCCGGCCATGACGCCAAGGTTAATCTCTGGCTGGCCAAATTTCGCATTTTCAGCGGCAATAATGAAGTCACACATCATCGCAAGCTCGCAACCACCGCCCAGCGCATAGCCTGCGACCGCCGCAATGATTGGCTTGCGCGTGCGATTGAAACGATCGGTTTCGTTTTCAAAAAACCGCTGGGTGTACATCTCGACAAATGATTTATCGGCCATTTCGGAAATGTCGGCACCAGCTGCAAATGCTTTTTCAGAGCCGGTAATGATAATGCAGCGCACCTTGTCACTTGCATCGGCCTCTTCCAGCGCGGTGCATAATTCGCGCAGCAATTCGCCGTTCAGCGCATTCATCGCGTCAGGCCGATTTAGCGTGATAGTCGCAACGTAGTCGTTGATATCGACGATGATCTTGTCATAGGCCATGCTGCTGTCCCTTTTGCCGCTGGTCAGGCCCCAAGGCTTAGCAAAGCGGGCAGACAGATCAAGTTATCTTTGGCATTGCGGACAAAAGAAAGATGAGCGTCCGGATTGTACGATTCGGCCGATTATTCTGTCACATCCATGGGTTACGCAGTTCTGACCTTCGCGGTCGTAGACTTGAAAAACATGTTGAAAATACCCCAGTTCGCCGTCTGATTGGCGGTAATCGCGCAAAGAAGACCCACCTGCAGCAATCGCTTCGGTCAGAACAGTGCGGATAAGCGGGACCAATGTTGCCACACGTTTGGCACTGATTTGACCGGCTTTACGTTTGGGATTGATGCCTGCACGAAACAGAACTTCACAAACGTAGATATTACCAAGTCCTGATACGATTCTTTGATCCAGCAAAGCAGATTTGATCGGCATATTGCGACCGCCTAGCCTTTCGATCAGGTAGCTTTCATTGAAAGCATTTCCCAGCGGCTCTGGCCCTAGATCGCGGATCAGCCAGTGGTCGTCTTGCGCGGCAGTGTCCATAAGGTCCATCGCACCAAAGCGGCGTGCATCGTTGAAGGTAATGCGCACGCCATTGTCCATTTCAAACACAACATGATCATGCTTTGCGGGTGCTGGATGCGCATGATGAAAATCGCCTACCATATGTCCCGAAATCAGCATGCGTCCCGACATTCCCAAATGGATCAAAAGGGTTTCGCCACTTTCCAAATCCACGAGGATGTATTTGGAACGGCGGCGCAGGCCAAGAACGCGCTGCCCTGCGAGGCGCGCAGCCATGTTTTCGGGAAACGGCCAACGCAGATCAGGGCGGTTTACTTGCGCGTTCGCAATGACGCGCCCCTGCATCACGGGGGCAATGCCTGCTTTGACGGTTTCAACTTCGGGCAGTTCAGGCATGATTGGTTTCTTTCATGGCGCAATGGTCCAATTGTCATTCGCGTCTGGCGGCCTATAAAGTCTAGTAACAAACCGATAGGCAACCCCACATGACTGATACCCCAGAAAACACCACCCATTTCGGGTTCGAGACCGTTCGCGAAGACGAAAAAGCGGGGCGCGTCCAAGGGGTCTTTTCCTCGGTGGCTAGCAAATACGATATTATGAACGATGTCATGTCGGGCGGTGTTCACCGGATTTGGAAAGACGCGATGATGGATTGGCTTGCGCCACGGCCAGGTCAGCGGCTGTTGGATGTGGCGGGCGGCACGGGTGATATCTCTTTCCGTTTCTTGAAGCGCGCGGGCTATGGGCACGCCACGGTACTTGATCTGACAGAGCAGATGTTGATCGAAGGGCGCAAACGCGCCGAGGCGGAACAAATGTCCAGCAGCCTTGACTGGGTTGTCGGTGACGCGATGGCGCTACCGTTCGAGGCGAACACATTTGACGTCTACACCATCAGCTTTGGCATTCGAAACGTCACCCGCCCCCAAGATGCGCTGGCAGAGGCGTACCGCGTCTTAAAACCCGGCGGGCGTCTCATGGTCTTAGAATTCAGCCAATTGCCCAACCCTGCAATGCAGGCGGCCTACGATGCATATTCGTTCAATGTGATCCCGCGCATGGGGCAGATGATTGCGGGGGATCGGGACAGCTATCAGTATCTTGTTGAATCTATTCGTAAATTCCCCGACCAAGAAACCTTTCTGGGGATGGTGCGCGACGCTGGATTTGGAAATGCAAAGTACCGCAATCTAACATTGGGCGTTGCTGCCCTGCATTCTGGATGGAAGCTTTAAATTGCGCGGACCTCACAACATTATTCGCCTGATCATCACGGGCGCGACATTGGAACGAACCGGCGCGATGAAGGTCGTTCTGGATGCATTTGATGCAGGTCCATTGTTGCGGATCACGTTCCGCACGCTGGTTTGGCCGTTCCAATGGCTTGGCTACAAAGGCGATGTGGCAACCCCGCCGGCGGTGCGTGCGCTTACTGCACTAGGACCTGCGTATATCAAATTCGGCCAAGTACTTTCGACGCGGCCCGATGTCGTAGGCGACGAATTGGCGGTTCAACTGCGTGTGCTACAAGACAAGTTGCCGCCATTTTCGATGCAAGAAGCAAAGAAGGCGATCCAAAGCGAACTGGGTTCTTCTTTTGATCAGCTGTTTGCATCTTTTTCAGAACCCGTCGCGGCTGCTTCGCTTGCGCAAGTTCACAAGGCGCATTTAGCAGACACCGGCGAAGCAGTTGCGGTTAAGATCCTGCGCCCTGGTATCGAAAAAGCATTCCGCAAAGACATCGATGCGTTCTATTTTGCAGCCCGTGCGATCGAATTACTATCCCCGTCGTCGCGCCGTTTGCGCCCGATGGATGTTATCACCCACTTTGAAGGCGTGGTGATGGGCGAATTGGACCTGCGGCTTGAAAGCTCTGCCGCGTCTGAATTTGCGGCAAATACCGAAAATGATGCGGGATTTCAGGTGCCAAAGGTGCGGTGGCATTTGTCCGGTCGTCGGGTCATGACGCTGGATTGGGCAGAAGGCACAAACATCGGCTCGAACGATGCGCTTGATGCAGCGGGCCATGACAGGCGGGCACTCGCGACACGGGTTTTGCAACTATTCCTGAACCACGCGCTTCGTGACGGGTATTTTCACGGAGACATGCACCAAGGCAACCTAAAGGTCGCTGCAAATGGTGACATCATCGCCTATGATTTTGGGATCATGGGGCGTATGGACGAATACACGCGCCGTGTTTACGCCGAGATCTTGTTTGGCTTCATCCGAAAGGATTATCAGCGCGTTGCCGAGGTCCATTTCGAGGCAGGGTACGTTCCCGCGAACCAGGATGTTGATGAATTTGCACGCGCGTTGCGCGCTGTCGGCGAGCCTATTTTCGGAATGGATGCCAGCCGCATTTCAATGGCGCGGCTGCTGACTTATCTGTTTGAGGTAACCGAGCGTTTTGGTATGGAGACGCGGACGGAACTGATTTTGCTACAACGCACGATGGTC
Source organism: Yoonia sp. (assembly GCF_017854415.1). Classification (GTDB taxonomy): domain Bacteria; phylum Pseudomonadota; class Alphaproteobacteria; order Rhodobacterales; family Rhodobacteraceae; genus Yoonia. Next base: position 17,146 of record NZ_JAFMHR010000056.1, read on the forward strand.
GTCGTCGAAGGCGTCGCGCGGTCACTTGATCCACATATGAACATCTGGCAGGTCGCTAAACCCGTCGTCGAAGACTACATCAAGGAAAGCATTGGCCCAAAGGCGCTACTGCGTGACCTCGCGCAAACTGTGCGCATTTTGTCCCGCTTTGGTCCACAATTGCCCCGCTTGGCCCAAGACGCCTTGATCCGCCAGAACAACCCGCCGCCGCCGCCCAAGCCGCAGCGCCGAATTGCACGCCTGTCGTGGATGGCCTTCGGCGGTGTTTTGGTGGGTGGCGCCGTTTGGATCAGCACACTGCTCTAGCCCAACGCATCACGTAGCGCGGTCACTTGGTTGCTTGGGACGGCGGCACCACCTTGCATGATCAGCATGGTCTGTTCTGCCTCGATCCGAGGCCTCATTCACCTTGCTGTAGACATCAACCCCCGCCTGCCCCGTCACGTCACCGTTTGCCTTTCCGACGATCTGAAAGCTATAGAGCCCCGCTTGCATTGGTGTACCGTTTGCCTGAACCCCGGCCCATTGAATGCTTTCCGATCCAGACGCGTATGGGATACGCTGCACTTCTGCGCCACTTTCATCGCGGACAATGATTTCTTTGGTGTCCGCGGCCCCGATTGCCTGCGGGAATAGCTCAATCGGCTTCCCGTCAAAATAGGTTGGTGCAGATGTTCGTGCCTCGCGACCCACCCAAGATGCCATATCTGACAAGCCCCCAACTGTCATTTGTGTCGTGAGCGATTTCAACAGATCGTTTGTAAGTACAGCCTGTTCAACCCCAGAAAACGTCGCCAACTGCGTGGCATAATCGGTTGAATCAACCGGATTGAGAGGATCTTGATACTTCATCTGCGCCGTCAACATCTGCAAGAACACTTCAAAATCAGAGTTAAGCGATGCGTCAGCGCCCGCCGTAGGTAGGGCGGATGGTGCAGTCGCCGGCGATTGTGTGATTTCCATAATTTTTCCCTATAATCGTAGATCAAGACCACTGCTGAGAACTGGCTTGGTTGCTTCTTCGGTTTCCGTAACTTTTTCCATTGTTGCCGTCGGATCGCCGTCGGATTCGTCATTGGCGCCATCTGTGCCGGACTG
>NZ_JAFMHR010000197.1 GCF_017854415.1 Yoonia sp.
GTCATACGCAAAACCACCAAAACACGCGGGAGCTTTCCAACCGACGAAGCTGCAATGAAACTGATCTATCTGGCAATCCGCAGTTTCGAGAAGACAGGCAGAGCCGTCAGAGAGTGGGTTGCCGCACGAAACCAGTTCGCTATCCTATACCCAGATCGGTTCAATAAATGACCCGTCAAAACCGCATGGGCTGAGCCCCATACACAGAGTTTCGGATACTCCCTCGACTGCCGTTGCCACAGATACAAATGGCACCCCATTGCCTGCAACGCCACTTGTCGGGCTAGACCCTGTTGCCGATCTTTCAGATGCAGCATCCGCTCCGCAAATCTCTGCGCCAGCAACACCCGATGCAACGTCTGTCACAATCGCAGGCATTGATCCCGATGCGAACGGGGAATTGGACGCGCCGACGGTTTTGAACCTCCCGACCCCTGATCCAAGGATCGCATTGATCCAGTCGGTCACCAGTGTGGCAGACACCAACGGCAACGGTATCTTTGGTGACGCTGGCGACACTGTCAGCTATGACTACTCGGCAATAAACCAAGGTAATACTGCGCTGGTTGATGTCGACATCACCGACCCCGGCTTTGTTGCTGGTGTGAACGGCAACACGTTTGCAATGCTGGACGCGTTTGACGGGACATTGGTTGTCGGCGCGGGTCAAGCGACACCCATTCTTATCGCGCAAGGCACCTATGTAATCACGCGACCAGACGTCGAGGCTGGATTTATCAGCGCTTCATCCACGGTTGTATCGACAGCCACAGCGACGACGGCAATGGGTTTGCCAAGCACTGATCCGCTTGATCGCTTGTCGGCGGTCAATGCTGTTGGTGATACCAGTGACGCCGGATCAGACCCCGCACGCCCTTCACAAGACGCTGATGCGGGCGCATCTGTGATGATTGTACAGATTGACCCTGATGTGGATTCCAATCCCAACGCGGCAACCCTTCTTAATCTGCCTGTTTCCTCATCCGAGATCAGATTGGTTCAGATGGTGACTGGCGTAGAGGACACAAACGGCAACGGTATTTTTGGCGACGCAGGCGATACGGTCCGATATTCTTATACCGCCGAGAATACAGGCGACACATCGCTTGCTGATGTGCGCGTTGATGATGCGGGCTTTGGTGCGTTGCTGGGAACTTGGTCTTATACGCCGGCGTCGGACGTAGACTTTGATAGGGACCTCAGTCGCGGTGAAGGACCAGTCGTTGTTGGTACTGCGACATATATCATCGCTGATGAAGATGTTACTGCCGGTGAAATCACGACGCAGCCAACTATGGTTGCAACGGCCGTCGCGACTGGCGTTGGTAATGTGCCATTGCCGCTCAGCCCGCTTTCGGGTGTTGATCCGGTCCGGGATATCAGCGACGCGGGTTCGGCCATCGCATTCGATCGTGCTTCGGGTCAGACAACTATGATTGATGACCCCGAGATGAACGATAGCGACGGCAATGCCGGCACTGCGCGCGGTGACGACAGGACTATTCTAGCGCTGCAATCGCCTGGTCTGGGCGACTTTATTCTGGCCAAGACCGCACCTGTAACCACGGTGCTGCTGGGTCAGATTGTTGACTATCAGATCGTGGCAATGTCGACGCTGAGTGCTGATCTTTCGCCGGTTGCTATTGTTGATACGTTGCCTGCCGGAATGGCTTTCGTTTTGGGGAGCGCGACTGTTGACGGCATAGCGGCTGTGCCTGTCGTGTCGGGTCAAACCGTTACCTTTGGTGGACTGAACATGCCTGCAGACGCGGCGTTGACGGTCACCCTGAAAGCACGTGTTTTGTCGACGGCCCCTGCAGGACAGCTGACCAACAGGGCTGATATCATTGATGAATTATCTGGTGCGCATTTGGGTGAAACGGCCTCTGCCACTGTGACGCGTCAAATTGAAAGCGTGTTTGAGTGTTCCAACATCATCGGCAAGGTCTTTGATGACGTGAACGGCAATGGCTATCAGGACGCGCCAAGTGTGTCAGGAGCGCAGGTTAGCAATCAGGACGTCTTTGCCGACAAGTTGGGCAGTGGTGGCAAGCTTTCCCCAGCCGCAGTTGCTCCTCAGGCCGAAGTTGGCATTCCAAACGTGCGTTTGGTGACGCCTACCGGTACGCTGATCACGACAGACGCTCACGGCCGCTATTCGGTGCCTTGTGCAGAGCTGCCCAGCGAAATCGGAAGCAACTTCATGCTAAAGGTGGACACGCGCACGTTGCCGACCGGTTACAGGATGACGACCGAGAACCCGCGGGTCATGCGTCTAACATCAGGCATGATGGCCGAGATGAATTTCGGAGCAGCGATTGGCCGTGTGTTTGACGTGGACCTGAGCGGACGTGCTTACGGCGCTGATGTGATCGCCCCGTCGGCCGCATTGGTTACCGGTATCGAGGGTGTTCTGCGTCAGATATCCGACACGCCGACAGTTATCCGGATCAGCTACTACCGGGATCAAGAAGCGCCGGATCTAGCCCGTGCGCGCTTGGCCGCGCTTGAGCAAATGATCCAAGAAAAATGGGCGGATATCGGAACCTATCGGTTGCTCGTCGAAAAATCCGTGAACCAGTTGCAGTAAGTGAGTAAGTAAAAATGAAACTAGTATCCCGCAAATCACGGGCGCTTTTGCTAAGCGCTACTGCAATCAGCCTTGTTCTTTCGAGTGCTGCGCACCCGCAGACAGCGCCAAATGCTGGCGACACCGTCGCTATCCCGCTGGCCCCGAACACCGAACCAGAGGCGCGCCAGCCTGATGTGACTGGGTTTTCCTTGTCATTGGACGGTGTGGCGATAGCTGGTGATCCTCAGCTAGAGGATGAAATCAGGCGGACCGATGTGGTGCTATTGCAAGCGAATGTGCAGGTCACGTTTGATGGCTTGGGCGTTGCCCCGCGTTTGAACCTCAAGGCTGTTGGCACCGATGCCGCATACCGCGTCGGTGACACGGTTACTTTGCGAGGTGAGGCCAATTATCCGGCGTTTATTGATCGCGCCGAGATGCGCTTGATTGATCGCGCCGCCCCCGGTGGGCCGCGTTTGATTGGTGTGATTGCAGCCCCTGTGAACGGGCCTGTTACTTTTGTCTTACCGCTGGGGGGCGATATTGTCGCCGTCCACCGTGCATATGACGCCAATGGCCGCTTTGACGAAACAAGTGCGTTGCCTTTGATGCAGCGCGATGGTCGCCGGATGTCAGACAATGAAGATGGCACCGACTTTACGGCCGTGCGCAACATTCCCGTCAGTGGTGGCGCTGTGACGGTTGCTGCCGACGGTGCGCAACCGGGATCGGTTTTGCGCACCTTGGGTGAAGAAGTGCGCGCGGACGCGCAGGGCCGTCTGGTTGTGCAGCGTATTCTGCCGCCCGGGGACTATGACGTTGATGTTTCCGTGCAATCCAATGGACAAGGCACCCAAGTTGAACGCCCGATTGTCATTCCGCGGTCCGAGTGGTTCTACACAGCGATCGCTGATCTGACTTACGGCATTTACAGCAA
>NZ_JAFMHR010000057.1:0-14510 GCF_017854415.1 Yoonia sp.
TTGGTAGAGGACGACGTGCGCGAAGCGGGTGCCATCCCTGCGACAATCGCGGTACTGCATGGCGTGTTGCATGTGGGTCTAGAGGCCGATGAACTGGACGCTTTGGGTCAGGCACAAAACGTAGCCAAGCTTTCGCGGGCAGATATCGCCGCATGCATCGCAACTGGTGGCACGGGCGCGACGACGGTTGCTGCCACGATGATCTCTGCGCATTTGGCTGGTATCCAAGTCTTTGCAACCGGCGGCATTGGCGGGGTGCATCGCGGTGCGGAGCTTAGCTTTGATATATCTGCTGACTTGCAAGAACTGGCGCTGACGCCTGTCACTGTCGTGGCCGCTGGCGCCAAAGCTATTCTTGATCTGGCCAAGACCTATGAAGTGCTGGAAACCCTTGGTGTGCCCGTTATTGCCTATGGGCAAGACATGCTGCCCGCGTTCTGGTCTGCGTCGTCTGACATGGCCGCACCTTTGCGGATGGATAGCGCACACGATATTGCACACGCGCAAATGACCCGCACCGCGATGGGCCTTTCGGGCGGACAGCTGATTGCCAACCCGATCCCGAAAGACGCCGAAATTCCGGCCGATGTGCTGTATCCCATTATTGAACAAGCCTTGGCTGAGGCAGCCGCGCAAAACATCAGCGCCAAGGCGGTGACCCCATTTCTATTGGGGCGGATATTTGAATTGACGGAGGGGCGGTCACTTAAGGCGAATATTGCACTTGTGCGCAACAATGCGCGCCTGGCTGCACAAATCGCCATCGCTCTTGGCAAATAGCGCGGCATTGATCCGCAGAACGCTTGCTGTGCCGCATGCCAGCACCTAAGTGTGAAATCAGGCAATATTCCGGAACCCGATCATGAACGATCCCAGCTCAGATGATTATGCAAAACGCTTGAAACCGGGCATTTTTGCGCGATTGAGGGGCAATTTCCTTGCTGGATTGATCATTGTCGCGCCGATTGGCCTGACAATCTGGTTGATCTGGACCGTTGTTGGTTGGGTGGATAGCTGGGTATGGCCGTTTGTGCCCCAAGCGTACCAACCCGAAGCGCTGGTAAACTTCTGGTTAGGCCGTGAGCCGGGCAATGAGGTCACAATCAACGTGCGTGGCGTGGGCGTCGTCATCTTTTTGATCTTTACCATTCTGGTGGGGTGGATCGGCAAGGGCTTGATCGGGCGCTCTTTTCTCGGGATCGGAGAGCGCTTGGTAGACCGCATGCCCGTGGTCAGGTCGATCTATAACGCCGTCAAACAAATCGCCGAAACTGTGTTTTCACAGCGCGATACGTCTTTCGACAAAGCGTGTCTGGTTGAATACCCGCGTCGCGGAATCTGGGCGATTGCATTTATCTCAACCAACGCCAAAGGCGAAATTGACGCGAAACTTAGCGATGGAGAGGCAATTGTCACCGTGTTTTTGCCGACGACACCTAATCCAACATCAGGCTTCTTGTTGTTTTTGCCACAACGTGACGTGCAACCGCTTGATATGTCCGTCGAAGATGCCGCAAAATTGGTCATCTCTGCAGGGTTAGTCTACCCTAACGGGAAAGAGTCGCTAGAGACGCACAACCCAACGGACTAATCGATGATTACACCAGCTCTGACTGGCTTTGCCACTGCATTTGCTCTGATCCTTGCGATAGGAGCGCAAAACGCTTTTGTCTTGCGGCAAGGCCTGGTGCGTCGCCATGTGTTTTGGTTGTGCTTGCTGTGTGCCGTTTCTGACGCTTTGCTTATTACAGCTGGCGTCTTGGGGTTTGGCGCCATTGTGGCAGTATACCCGCAGTTTCCGCAGATTATGGCATGGGGTGGTGCTGCATTTTTAACGGTCTATGGGGCGATGCGGTTTTGGGCTGCATGGCAAGGCAGGTATGAAATGCAGCTCGCAGGTCAAAGTGCAGGGCTCTGGGCCACACTAGCGACGGGGGCCGCGTTTACTTGGCTCAACCCGCATGTATATCTTGATACACTGGGATTGGTCGGCGCAGTGTCCACGCAATATGTTGATGTTGCGCAGAAAACAGCGTTTGGGATCGGTGCTGTCAGCGCGTCCTTCGTATTCTTTTTCAGCCTTGGCTATGGCGCGCGGCTATTAGGACCTATGATGCAATCAGCCCGCGCATGGCGCAGGCTGGACGTGATGATCGGAGTTGTGATGTGGGCGCTTGCTATAAAGCTACTTAGCTAAACATTGCGGCCAAATCGATTGAACTGCGTTTCCCGATATCCGCTTTGTGATCCGTCAAAAACGTATCAGCAGCCTGTTCCCCTGCTGCCTTTAATCGTGACAAAATCACAGCTGACGGAATGGTTTTCGTGGCCACATTCAGCGTATTCATCAGGGCATCATCAGCAATCATATGCACCAATACGTCCTTCATCGTGCCCGGTTTGACCGATCCATCAGCCAAGAGGCGTTTCACGAAATCAATCGCACGTAATTCACGCAGCAAGGAGCTATTGAAACTGATTTCATTGACGCGGTTCTGGATCGATTGCACATCCGTTGGCAGCTCTTCGCGGCGCAGCGGATTGATGTTCACGATCAAAAGATCATCTGGCAAGTCACTGGCAAACAACGGATAAAGCGCCGGATTTCCGGTGTATCCGCCATCCCAAAACGCTTCTATCTGCCTTGTTTGCGGGTCTTCGAATTCCACCGCTTGAAACATACTCGGCAAACAAGCAGAGGCCATAATGACCTCTGGCATGATCTCGTCACCAGTAAATACGCGGATTTTGCCAGACCGGACATTTGTCGCACAGATATGTAATGCGGGGCCTGTATCTGCGCAAACAGCATCATAGTGAAAGCGCTTCACGATATCGGCCAACGGATTTTGCATCGCTGGGCCATACACATAAGGCGAAAACATCCGCGACGTCATTTCGAACGCGGTATATGCGGGCGAGTATTTCATCGCCTTTGCCCAAAGTCCGACCGAGGGTTCAGCCGCAGTGATCCATGGCATAAACAAAGGATCCGAGATCGCGCCAACCTGTTCCCAAAGCCAATTGAGGTTTTCAATCGCGCCGGTTCGCCCCCCTGAAACCCAACCAGACTTAAGTGCCGCAGCATTCAAAGCCCCTGCCGAAGTCCCTGATATAGCGGCGATTTCAATATCGTCTTCTTGTAGTAAACGCAGCAGAACACCCCAAGTGAACGCGCCATGCGCACCGCCACCTTGCAGCGCGAGATTGATTTTTTTCACAGTGCGGTCCAGCCGCCATCAATACTTATGGTCGTACCCGTGATTTGGGCCGCTGCATCCGAACAAAGAAACGTTGCTGTTCCGCCGATTTGTTCAAGAGTTGCGAACTCTTTCGACGGCTGCCGAGCAAGAAGAACATCGCGCACGACCTCTTCGCGGGTCATGCCGTATTCTTTCATCGTCTCGGGGATTTGCGCGTCAATCAAAGGGGTAAGCACATAACCGGGACAAATCGCATTGCAGGTAATTGGATCACGCGCGGTTTCCAGACCAATGGTTTTGGTGAACCCGACGATGCCATGTTTGGCTGCCACATAAGCCGATTTAAAGGGGGATGCCGTCAAACCATGTGCTGACGCGATATTGATGATCCGCCCGTATCCCCGTTCGCGCATGCCTGTCACGGCAGCGGCAGTCGTATGAAACGCAGAACTGAGGTTGATTGCAATAATCGCGTCCCATTTGGCGGCCGGAAATTCTTCGACCGGTGCGACATGCTGAATGCCCGCATTGTTCACGAGAATATCGCATCCGCCCGCCGCAACGATCAAACGGCGGCAATCGTCGCCATTGGACATGTCTGCTTGGACGTATTTGGCGTCAACGCCGGTAACTTTTGCGATCTCGGCGGCCAGCGCGTGATCTTCGGCGGTGTCAGTGTACGAATTAAGAACCACATTGGCACCTGCCTTTGCCAGTTCGCGCGCGACACCCAAGCCAATCCCCGAATTTGATCCGGTAATGACGGCGGTTTTTCCTGCAAGTGACATGTTCATGCTCCGATTCTCTGGGTTTTGAACAGTCTATATGCTGCACCTGCAAATGCCACATCACGGAACCGATAGCCCCAAAAAAAACGCCCGCACAAGGCGGGCGTGAAGTTATTGAGGCAGGTTTCATACAGGCAAGAAACCTATCGAGCAGTGATGTCTTTATAAGCAATCCACCGCATGCATCCAAGCTAAAAGTTTGAAAAGGTTGAAAAGCCTCTTTACGGTCTATTCATAACAACAAAGAAAACGGTAAGGGGCTTTTGAAGATGGTGGTGAAATTTGGCGCGCAAATGCGTATTTTGACAACAGCAGTGGTGCTTGGCCTGCTTGGGCAAGGCGCCGGTGCGCAACCCCAGCATGGCATAGCTATGTATGGCGATCCCGCCCTTCCACCTGATTTTGTGTCCCTGCCCTACGTGAACGTGGATGCGCCCAAAGGCGGCCGGATCGTCACCGCAGAAGTTGGAAGCTTTGACAGCCTCAACCCGTTCATTCGAAAAGGGTCGGTTCCTTGGCAACTGCGATTTTTCTTGGGCGAAAGCTTTATGGGGCGTTCATTGGATGAACCATTCGCACTTTACGGCGTTTTAGCCGAATCGGTAGAGACAGGACCGAATCGCGAATGGGTCGAATTTACCCTGCGCCAAGAGGCCAAGTTCTCGGACGGCAGCCCCGTTACAATCGACGATGTGATGTGGTCATACGAAACACTCGGGACCGAGGGCCACCCGCGCTATCTTGGGTTCTGGGCCAAGGTCGAAACGATGGAACAAACCGGCCCCCGTTCCGTCCGTTTCACATTCAATGTCGAAGACCGCGAGTTGGCATTACTGGCGGGAATGCGGCCGATTTTGCAAAAGGCGCAATGGGACGGCGTTGATTTCGCCGAAAGCACGACAGACGTCGTTCCGATCAGCTCCGCGCCATATGTGATCGATGATTTCGAACCTGGTCGCTATTTGTCGTTGCGCCGCAATCCGGACTATTGGGGCGTCGATGTGCCGTTCCGCCGAGGGACCAACAACCTTGACGAAGTGCGCTTAGAATTCTTCGGCGATGAAACAGCCGCGTTCGAGGCGTTCAAAGTTGGCGAAGTGAATTCAAATCGTGAATTCAACGTCGCCCGTTGGGAAAGCCAGTATAACTTTCCCGCAATCGAAAACGGTGATGTGGTTTTATCCGTACTTCCGCATGCACGCCCATCCGGCATGACCGGATTTGTCATGAACAGCCGCCGTTCGCAGTTTGCCGATTGGCGTGTTCGCGATGCGATGATCCAGATCTTCAACTTTGAATTCATCAACGAAGCGATGACCGGATCGGCACAACCGCGCATCACGTCTTATTGGTCCAATTCACCGCTTGGGATGTCGCATGACGGGGCAACGGGTCGTGTACTCGAATTTCTTGAGCCCTTCGCGGATGATCTGATCCCAGACACGATCACCGGTTATACCGTGCCCGTCAGCGACGGCACGGAACGTAACCGCGCAGGCACAGGTGCGGCCTTGGCGCAGATGGAGGCCGCTGGTTGGACAGTCCAAGACGGTGTGATGAAGGACGCCAACGGTGCACCGTTCACCTTTGAAATTCTGCTCGGGCAAGGCAGTTCTGAAAATCAGGCGATCGTTGATATGTACACGGAATCGCTTGCGCGGATTGGCGTAACACCAACCGTTGCCATTGCCGACAGTGCGCAGTTCAAAGAACGTACAGATACGTATAATTTCGACATGACCTACTACCGACGTGGTGTGTCACTATCGCCCGGCAACGAGCAATACAGCTACTATGGATCAGACGCCGCAAACGAAGTCGGCGGACGCAATCTGATGGGTGTGCAATCGCTTGCGGTGGACGCGATGATCGGGCGTTTGCTGACGTCTGATAGTCAGGATGACTTTGTCTCTGCCGTCAAAGCGCTGGACCGCGTGTTGACGTCTGGCAGGTATGTCATTCCGATTTATCAGTGGAATATCAGCCGTTTGGCGCATGCAAAGGACCTGCGTTATCCTGATTATTTGCCAATCTTCGGCGACTGGCCAGGATGGCAGCCTGATGTTTGGTGGTCTGAACCGTAACACTGTTATTGTTTTGTTACGCAACGCCGTTAGGCGCAAACGGGAATGAATAAAGGCTATATTTGATGAACATCCTCGTCTTGTGCACAGGCAACTCTGCCAGCTCTATCTTGCTGGAATCCATCCTGAACCACCGCTCTGATGGCCGTATCAGGGCGTGGTCGGCGGGATCAAAACCGGCGGGCAAGGTTCACCCGCAGTCGCTCGCGTTGCTGGCCGCGCATGATTTCCCGATTGCGGGCCTCAGCTCGCAAAGTTGGGACGACTACGCCAAGCCTGACGCGCCCGTTATGGATGCAGTCATCACCGTATGTGGGTCGGCTGCGGGCGAAGAATGCCCCTATTGGCCCGGCGCGCCTTTGCGTGCCCATTGGGGGGTTGAAGACCCGGCAGCGGCGTCACCTGAGGACCAACCGCAGGCATTTGCACAAGCCTACGGCCTGTTATCAGCCAAAGCAGAAAGCTTGTTGGCCCTACCATTCGAGGAAATGACCAAGGACGATCTGCAGTCAATTCTGAACCGCATTGGTGGATAATATGCAAAAACTACTGGCCGAGGGTCTAGGCACTGCATTCTTGCTGATCGGCGTTGTGGGGTCGGGTATCATGGGCGCTGCCCTTGCCGACGGAAACACCGCTATCGCGTTGCTTGCAAACGCGATTGCTACGGGGTGCATCCTTTACGTAATAATCACGACCCTTGGGCCCATTTCTGGCGCGCATTTCAATCCAGCGGTCACATTGGCCTTTTGGCTGCGCGGTCAGATTGAAACCCGCGAGGCGGGCCTCTTTGTTGCCGTCCAAATCATCGGCGGCATTTTGGGGGTTTGGGCGGCACATATGATGTTTGATCTCGCGATCCTACAGACCTCGACCACCGACCGCACCGGCGTTTCGCAGTGGTTCTCAGAAATACTGGCGACCTTTGGCCTGCTGTTTGTCATCTTTGGAGGGTTGAACAGCCGTCCAGAAGCCGTGCCAACATTGGTCGCTCTTTATATCACGGGCGCATATTGGTTTACGTCATCAACCAGTTTTGCCAATCCGGCAGTCACAATCGCACGCGGGTTCAGCGACACGTTCGCAGGTATCAACCCCGCGCATATTTCGATGTTCATTGTGATGCAGATTTTGGCAGTCTTTGTCGCCGCAGCAGTCCTGCCAAGGCTATTCCCTGACAACTAGTTCAGGGACGTGACCCACAGGATCGTTGCATCTTCTGCACTGACAGATACGACGTTATGGCCCATTGCCGCATCATAGTAGGCACTGTCGCCACGTTTGAGTTCAACGGGTTCATAGAATTCGGTATAAAGCCGCACGTGACCGGTCAACACGTATAAAAACTCTTCTCCGTCATGCCGAACCCACCCGTTAAAGTCCTCTACCTTGCGGGCGCGAACACGCGTGCGGTATGGCAACATCTTTTTGTTCGTCAGCATTTCGCCCAAAAGCGCGTGCTCGTAGGTTGTCGTAACCTTTGCGGTTTCTTCGCCATTGCGCGTCACTGCCATACGTCCGTTCACTTGGCCCTTGGAGGGCGGCGTAAATAGCTGCGGCACTGAAATCTCAAGTCCGACGGCCAGCTTTTTCAACGCATCATACGTAGGCGACATCTGTCCGTTTTCTATTTTGGACAAGGTGGAGCGTGCAAGTCCGGCTTGCTGGGCAGCCTGTTCCAATGTCCAATCGCGGGCTTTGCGCAATTCACGCACGCGCGCGCCAAGGTCAAGAGGCTGCGTTACACCTGTTTCGCCATTCTCATGGGCAATACGGATTAGGTTTTTGGGGTCAGTATCAGACATAATCTGTTCATACGCAGGGCCGCGCAGTCTTGCAACACCGCCAGATGCCCTGATGTGCAAGGGCGCACGCCCTCTATTTATCAATGTGGGGTTTTACGTCGGGACAGACATGATACGTAGGGTCGAAATGATAGGCCGCGCGCCTGCAACGCATAGGGGGCCGCCAATGGTCAAGCTTGATATTATCTCTGATCCAATTTGCCCGTGGTGTTATATCGGGAAAACCAATCTTGATAAGGCGCTGCTCGAATTTCCCGACCATCCGTTCACAGTCGAATGGCATCCGTTTCAATTAAACCCTGATATGCCTGCGGGCGGCATGGACCGCCGCGCTTATCTTGAAGGCAAGTTTGGTGGCAAAGAAGGCGCCGTTAAGGCCTATGCCCCTGTTGTCGCAGCATCAGAGCGGACCGGTGCCATCATCAATTTCGAAGCGATCAAAAAGACACCGAACACCATCGATGCACATCGTTTGATCCACTGGGCGGGTATCGAACACCGCCAAAGCTTTGTCGTTGATCAACTGTTCAAAGCCTACTTTGTTGACGGTCGCGATATTGGCAGCCACGAAGTTCTCGCGGACATCGCAGACACGGTCGAAATGGACGCTGCTATGGTCACAAAACTGCTGGCGACGGACGCAGACGTTGATGACATTCGTGCTCGCGATAAACATAGCCGCGAAATGGGCGTAAATTCGGTGCCTACCTTCATCATCGCACAGCAACATGCTGTCCCGGGTGCACAACCGCCTGAAATGTGGATTGAAGTAATCAAAGACATCATGGACCAAATTGCGGCCTCGGAATGATCGCGCGCACAAAGCCGCTCCCGCAGGCCGAATTTATTGCGCTAATGGCGATGGTCGCCGCGACGGTCGCATTTTCGATTGATGCGATGTTGCCGGCTTTGCCCGAAATGGGGGCGGCATTGTCGCCCGACAACCTGAATAATGCACAGCTGATTATCACCAGTTTCGTATTGGGAATGGGTATTGGCACGCTGTTTACGGGACCGTTGTCAGATGCTTTTGGGCGCAAACCTGTCATGATCGGCGGCGCGGTTGTTTATATCGCGGCCTGTTTTGCAGCATGGCAAGCCCAATCACTTGAGGTGATGTTGGTCGCACGCCTTGTCCAAGGTTTGGGTGCCGCGGGCCCGCGTGTCGTTGCGATGGCATTGGTTCGCGACCTATATGCCGGATCAGATATGGCGCGTATTTTGTCGTTTGTGATGATTGTTTTTGCGCTGGTACCGGCCCTTGCCCCGACGATTGGCCACTATATCGTTGTGGTTTTCGACTGGCATGCGATCTTTTTGTCGTTCATCGTTTTCTCGGTTATTTCAACGGTTTGGCTGTTAATCCGGCAACCTGAAACGCTCACGCCAGAGAAAAGACGGCCGCTGAGTATTCGTGCGCTCTGGTCTGCGATCAAAGAGATGTTTGCACACCGGACAGCTTCGCTATCCATACTGATCCAAACACTGACGTTTGGCATGCTTTTCAATATGTTATCGTCCACACAGCAGGTTTTCGACCAGACCTTTGGTCAAGGCGACGTGTTTCATCTGTGGTTCGGCGGGATCGCAGTTGTGGCGTCATCAGCTGGCTTTCTGAACGCGCGACTGGTTGGGCGTCTCGGAATGCGGGCCATCATAAAAGCCATGTACACCGCGCAAATCGCAATCACGATTGTGATGATTGTGATCACAGCCTCTGACAGTCCCTATTGGCTGGCGTTTGGTGGCTATGTGCTTTGGGTGCTTTCAAACTTTTTCCAGGCGGGCCTGACGATCGGAAATCTGAATGCCCTCGCTATGGAAGAAATGGGTCACATCGCAGGGCTTGCCGCTTCAGTCATTGCAGCAGTTTCAACAATCGGGGCGGTCCTAATCGCCGTACCAATTGCGCTGCAATTTGACGGCACTCCGCTGCCTATGGCGATTGGCACATTGGTCTGCGCGGTTCTCGCTCTTTGGCTGACCACGCTCATCAAGCGACCCGGCGAAATCTAGACCTTTTCTTCCGAGCATAAATATCCCCGCCGGAGGCACAAAAGTCAGGCGGGCGTGCCCGCCTTCTTTTTCTTTTCGTCGGTCAATTTTTGCGCCAAATCACGGGCAATCGCAAACGCGCCTTGGATCTTGTCCCGCTCAAGCGCCCAGTCGCGTCGCACGACGATCTTGTTGTCTTTGACTTTTGCTAACCCGTTCTGCGCATGCACGAAATCCACCAATCCCTTAGGAGAGGCGAACTTGTCGTTGTGGAACTGGATCGTCGCCCCTTTTGGCCCGGCATCCAGCTTGGCGATCCCTGCCCGCTTGCACATTGCCTTGATACGCACGACCAGCATCAGGGTGTTAACTTCGCGTGGCAGTTTGCCGAAACGGTCGATCAATTCTGCAGCGAAACCTTCCAATTCAACCTTCGTAGTTAACTCGGACAGGCGACGATACAGGCCCAAACGTACATCAAGATCAGGCACATAAGTGTCTGGGATCAACACAGGGACACCCAGATTGATCTGCGGCGCCCATTGGCCATCATCAATAATGCCTTCGGCTTGGCCCGACCGGATCGCGGAAATCTGGTCTTCCAGCATTTGCTGATAAAGCTCGTAGCCAACTTCGCGCATTTGTCCGGACTGTTCTTCGCCCAGCAAATTGCCTGCACCGCGAATATCCAAGTCTTGGCTGGCTAGCGTAAAGCCAGCACCAAGTGTGTCGATCGATCCCAGCACCCGCAGACGTTTTTGCGCGGGATCGGTCAATTTCTGGCGGGGTTTCGTGGTCAGATAGGCATATGCCCGCGTTTTCGAGCGCCCGACCCTGCCGCGAATTTGATAAAGCTGACTAAGACCGAACATATCAGCACGCCACACAATCATTGTGTTCGCAGTTGGAATATCCAACCCGCTCTCGACGATGGTTGTCGCCAGAAGCACATCGAACTTTCCGTCGTAGAACGCGTTCATGCGGTCATCAAGTTCGCCCGCAGCCATTTGACCCGTCGCAGAGACATAGGTGACTTCTGGGACTTCGCGTTTCAGGAAGTCTTCCATCTCGGCCATGTCCGAAATACGCGGCACCACAAGGAACGACTGACCGCCACGGAAATGCTCGCGCAACAGGGCCTCGCGCACGGTAATCGTATCGAATTCACTGACATATGTCCGGATCGCTAGACGGTCGATGGGCGGTGTTCCAATGATCGACAGATCGCGCACGCCAGACAGCGACAGTTGCAGTGTGCGCGGGATCGGCGTGGCGGTCAGGGTCAACACATGCACATCCGTGCGCAACTGCTTAAGCCGCTCTTTGTGCTGCACGCCAAATTTCTGTTCTTCATCAATGACCAATAAGCCAAGGTTCTTGAATTTAACCGATTTGGCCAACAGCGCATGGGTGCCGATGACAATATCAACGGTCCCTTTGGTCAGGCCCTCTCTGGTCAGATTTGCATCTTTCGTCGACACGAACCGCGATAGCGGTCGCACATTGACCGGAAAACCGCGAAAGCGTTCGGCAAAGCTCTGGTAGTGTTGGCGGGCCAGCAAAGTTGTCGGTGCAATAATAGCGACCTGAACACCTGATAGCGCGGCGATAAATGCCGCGCGGATCGCCACTTCGGTTTTGCCAAAACCTACATCACCGCAGATCAAACGGTCCATCGGACGACCAGAGGCAAGGTCAGTCAGAACATCCTCGATCGCAGAAAGCTGATCATCGGTTTCTACATAGGGAAAACGTGCCAAGAACTGATCCCAAAGCCCGTCTGGTGGATCAAGTGCGGGTGCCGTGCGCAATTCACGTTCTGCAGCAACACGGATCAGACGTTCTGCAATTTGGCGAATGCGTTCTTTAAGCTTCGCCTTTTTGGCCTGCCACGCACCGCCGCCCAACTTGTCGAGCAACCCTGTATCGTGTCCATATTTGGACAGCAGTTCAATATTCTCTACAGGTAGGTAAAGCTTTGAACTTTCTGCATATTCCAGCAACAGGCATTCGTGGGCGGCACCAAGGGCGGTGACGACTTCCATGCCTATATAGCGCCCGACGCCGTGATCGACATGAACGACCAGATCGCCTGGGGTGAGGCTGTTCGCTTCGGTCAGGAAGTTTTCGGCTTTGCGTTTGCGTTTGGTCTGCCGGATGAGGCGATCACCCAAAACATCTTGTTCCGAAATAACTGTCAGCCCGGGGGCTTCGAACCCGTGATCAAGTGGCCAGACCGCCAGATGCACACCAGATTTCCCAATCCGGCCAAAGTCTTTCACAAGGATCGTCTCTGTGATGCCTTCGTCCGCAATCAGCCCTTCAAGCCGTTCGCGCGCGCCTTCTGAATAAGAGGCGATGACGACTGGTCCATCGGCCATTTTTGCTTTCGCATGGTCCGCTAAAGCGCTGAAAAGGCTAATGTGTTCTTGCTGGCGCTCTGGCGAAAAATTACGCCCTATTTTGCCGCCCGCGTCAATCACACCCATTCCTGTAGCTTGCTTGAGCGGTGAAAGCAGCATGACACGGCGGTCGGCAACAGCCTTTTCCCAAGCCGCATCGTCAAGATACAACAGCTCCGGCGGGGCTGGCTTATAGACGCTATCCATCCGCCCCTTTTGGGTCAGCGCATGCATCCGTGTGCCATACTGATCGGCAATACTGTCCCACCGCGCAATCCGTATCGCGGTGCTTTGATCATCCAAGGTGACCGTCGCGCGGGGCAGATAATCGAACAGCGTTTCCAGATCGTCTTGGAAAAAGCCCAGCCAATGTTCCACGCCAGAATGCTTGCGCCCTGCCGACACGGCTTCGTACAGTGGATCATCAGTGCCAGCCGCGCCAAATTCAATGCGGTAGCTCTGGCGGAACCGTGTGATTGCGGCCTCGTCCAATATCACCTCTGACACGGGCGCCAGTTCAACCTCTGTCAGCTTTTCAATCGTGCGTTGGGTGGCGGGATCAAAGCGGCGCGCACCGTCAAGCACATCACCAAAAAGATCGAGACGCACAGGCCCAGATTGGCCCGGAGGATAGATATCGATAATACCGCCGCGCACGGCGTAATCGCCGGGCTCCATAACGGTGGGGCTTTGGGTGAACCCCATGCGCACTAAGAAATGACGCAACGCCTCTTCGTCCATGCGAGTGCCCACGGTAGCCTTGAAAGCCGCTTCACGCAGAAGGCGGCGGGCAGGCACACGTTGGGTTGCTGCCGACAGCGACGTCAGCAAAATAAACTTTTCAGGCATGCCATGCACAAGACCCGCCAATGTGGCCATGCGTGCGGCTGATATATCTGTGTTCGGCGACACACGGTCATAAGGCAGGCAATCCCACGCCGGAAAGACAAAGACCGGGATATCAGGCGCAAAGAAGGCGAGCGCCGATTGCATTGCGGCCAACCGTTTGTCATCGCGGGCGACATGCACAACAGGCACGCCCTTTGAAAGCTCTGCAAGGATTAGCTGCGCGTCATAGCCTTCGGGTGCGCCGCTGACGGTGATATGATTGGGATTGGACATGAAAGTGGACCTACTGCCAGTGCCGTCAGTGTCAACCGTTTAGAATAGATACAGTGCATCAAGATTGAACCACATACCGTACATGGCGGTGAAAAAGATCGCGATCATTCCGATAATCTGGCTCCAGACACGCATTCTAAACAAGCGACTGACAAGTGCAGGACCCGCCAAAGGGCTTGCCCGCAACTCGTGCGCAACTCTGGCATTTTGAATAATCACGATGGTCAAAGTTGCGCCAAGGATGAACAAGCCCTGTGCCATCTCTGACCCGTAGTAGAAACCACCCATACCCAAACCTACCAAAACAAAAGTGATAAAGCCCAAGAGCAACGGACCTGCCGAATCCGTTAGCCCCGTGAAACGGCGCACATTGACGTCTACGATCGCCTCAAGATCCGCGATTTCTTGTGGTTCACACTTGCGCGCACGAAATAGCAGATCAAACGGCACACCGATCAACCAATGGCTAGCCACCGCCCAAGACACAATCACTGTCATCCAATACCAGATGCTCGAGAAGGTATCGAGGTGGATCACCCGCGCGATCGTTTCTGTCCAGTCCACTGCAGGCCCCGATTTTATTCATTGTATAATGTCATCGATACTAGCACCTCAGCAGGGCTTTCCCAGACTTGTGAAGGGATAAAATCCATGCGACCAATTGTGTGTCATAGAAAAGGCCACGCTGTATGAAATCGACCATTGCCCCGTTTCCCACTACACGTCTGCGCCGCATGCGCGCCACGCCTGCTTTGCGTGCGCTCGCGCGGCAAAACACATTGACCACAGATGATCTGATTTGGCCGGTGTTTGTAATGGACGGCAAGAATGACGAGACGCCCGTCGCCTCTATGCCCGGTGTTATGCGCCGCACGGTGGACCGCGTTGCATTGGCCGCAAAAGAGGCGCAAAGCCTTGGTATTCCTGCGATTTGTATTTTTCCTTACACAAGCATGGATGCCCGCACAGAAGACTGCGCAATGGCGTGGGACCCCAATAACCTGACCAATCAGGCCATTCGCGCGATCAAGGACGTGGCCCCGGATATTGCTGTTATGACGGATATCGCGCTCGATCCCTATAATATTAATGGCCACGACGGCTTTGTCGA
>NZ_JAFMHR010000057.1:14853-18226 GCF_017854415.1 Yoonia sp.
AAACCGGGCATGCCGTATCTGGATATTTGCCGCCGTGTCAAAGATACCTTTGGCGTGCCGACCTACGCCTATCAGGTCAGCGGCGAGTATGCGATGTTGCAGGCGGCGGCCCAAAACGGCTGGCTCGATGGCGAACAGGTGATGATGGAAAGCCTATTGGCGTTCAAACGTGCGGGCTGCGATGGGATCTTGACCTATTTCGCTCCAGCTGCGGCGAAACTCTTACAAAGTTAAGCTTGGGCGTGACAGATCAGCCCGAATTGCCTATACTTACCCTACAAAAGGCGGAAAACGCCATGAAACAGGCATATAGGCGGATATCAAAATGAGCAATTTATCGCGGCGCAGCTTTGCGCTTAGCGCTGTAGCGGCTACCACATTGGCGGCATGCGGCAATGGCATTGGCGGCTCAGGCGCTGCCACGATTGATGCACGCGTTGATGCAACCTTGAACCAAATGTATTCAACCTACCCCGGTACACGGGACTTGGCCGCGCGGGCATCTGGTGTCCTTGTCATGCCGCTCGTGACTGAAGTCGGTCTAGGCATTGGTGGATCTTACGGGCGCGGCGCGCTGCGTTTGGGACCGTCAACAGTGGATTATTACTCGGCAACTTCCGGCAGCGCAGGATTGCAGATCGGCGCGCAGCAATTCAGCCATGTGCTGTTCTTCATGACGCCGGAATCCATGACCGAGTTCCGCCGCTCGCAAGGTTGGGCCGCTGGTGCAGATATAGAATATGCATTCCGAGAACAAAGCGACATGCTGCGGGCAGAGACAACGACGTCACTTGCCCCTGTTATCGCAGTAGTCTTCGGCCAAACTGGACTTCGTCTTGGTGCGACCCTTGAAGGCTCTAAATACACACGCATCATTCCATAGGCTTGTAATGGGGCGGGATCACCGCCCCAAACACTAGGCCCGCAAGCGCGCCCCTTTTGGATCAAACGGCGGTTCGGCAAGAACAACGCCACGATGTGGTTTGCCAAGGATCATCACATCGACCGCTGTTCCTGCAGCGACATCTTTGAGATACCCCAAAGCCAGCGATTTTTCGACGGAATACCCGAAGGTTCCAGACGTCACACGACCAACGGGTGTGCCATCTGGAAGAAATATCGGCTCGCCGCCTGTGGCATCTGCATTTGTCACGTCTTGGACTTCGATTAATGAAAGCATTTCGCGCGGCGCATGGTCTTTGATCTTTAAGTAACTCTCTTTGTTCAGGAATTCTTTGTCCAACTTGATCAACCGATCAAGCCCGACTTCTTGTGGCCAATACTCGGGCGAGTATTCCCGGCTCCAACTGCCATACCCTTTTTCGACCCGAAGCGACATCAGGGCGCGCGACCCGACTGGGCCTGCATCAACGGCCCGCCCTGCTTCAAGCAAAGCCTCGTAAAGGCGCAACTGGTCGGCTTGATCGCAGTGCAATTCCCACCCCAGATCACCCGTAAATGACACCCGCAATGCAATCACATCGACGCCTGCGACGTTGATCCGCTGCGAGCGCATGAACGGGAAACTCTCGGTGCTTAGGTCCGCGTTCGTCAGTCGCGCCAGCAAAGCACGCGACTGCGGTCCGGCTACATTGAACCCGCACATAGTGTCTGTGCGGCTTTCAAATGTCGTACCTTGCGGCAATGGAACCTCTTTCCAGAACCGCTGATGGTAGCGCTCTGACATGCCGCCGCCGATGATCATGAATTCATCCTCGGCCAAGCGCGTGACGGTAAAGTCGCCCGCGATCCCACCATTCACCCCAATCAATGGAGTGAGACACGACCGGCCGACCGCCTTGGGCATGTTATTGGCAAACACAGCGTTCAGCCAATCCGCAGCATCAGGACCTGTGACGAAGTATTTGGCAAAGTTGGAAATATCGATGATCCCAGCAGTTTGGCGCAGCATGCGGGCTTCTGCGCCGACGGGTTCAAACCAGTTTTGACGGGTGAAACCGTTGGTGTCTTGGGTGCCCGGCGTATCTGCAAACCAAAGCGGATGTTCCCACCCGTAGTTCAGGCCAAAGACCGCGCCCATAGCTTTTTGCTTTTCATATGCAGGACGCACGCGCACGGGCCGGCCCGCTGCCCGTTCTTCGTTCGGGAAATGAATGGCAAAACGTTTCGCGTATTGGTCGCCAACCCGCGCCTTGGTGAATTTCGCGTCTGCCCAAGGTCCAAAGCGCGCCACGTCCCACGCAAACATGTCATAGTCGCTTTCGCCATTGATGATCCATTGTGCGGCCATCAAGCCCATCCCGCCTGATTGGCTGAACCCCGGAATAATACCATTGCAGCAGAAATAATTACGCAGATCAGGGTGCGGGCCATAAAGGACATTGCTATCAGGCGACCAAATCATCGGGCCATTAATGACACGCTTGATCCCGGCCTCGCCGACGGCGGGCACCCGGTCGATCGCACGCATGATATTGTCTTCGATACGTTCCAGATCATCGGCAAACAATTCATGACCGAAACCTTGCGGGGTCCCGTCTTCGGCCCAAAAGCGCACGTCTTTTTCGTAAGCACCGACCAACAGGCCCTGCCCTTCTTGGCGCAGATAGTATTCGCCATCACGGTCCGCCACAGATGGCAGGCGGCGATCCAAACTCGCGATCTCGGGGATGGTTTCGGTGACAAAGTACTGATGCTCGGTTGGCAATAGCGGCAACGAAATACCAGCGAGCTTCGCCACTTCACGGCCCCAAAGGCCAGCTGCGTTGATCACCCATTCAGTGCGGATATTTCCGTTTGGCGTTTCAACAATCCACGTCCCGTCAGGTTGCGGTACCGTTGCCGTCACGGATGTAAAACGGTGGATTTCCGCGCCTTTTTGCCGCGCACCAATCGCATAGGCGTTGGTGACCCCCGAAGGGTCCACATTTCCACCGTCCGGTTCATACATGATGCACCGGATGCCGTCGTAGTTGACAAGTGGATGCAGTCGTTCGGCTTCGTCGCGGCTGACCTCGTGAAAGTTCATGCCATAAAACTTGGCCTTAGCCGCCTGCAAGCGCAGCTGGTGTTCGCGCTCTTCAGTTTGCGCCAAATACAGCGAACCAGGTTGAAAAACACCGCAAGACTGCCCTGTTTCCTCTTCCAGCGCGTTATAAAGGTTCATCGTATAATGCTGAATGCGACTGATATTGGTGCTGTCGTGCAGCCCATGAATGTTCGCCGCCGCGTGCCACGTTGATCCTGACGTCAGCTCGTCCCGCTCTAGCAGGACAACATCGGTCCACCCCAGTTTTGCAAGGTGATACAGGATCGAACACCCGATAACGCCGCCGCCAATTACAACCGCCTGAGCATGTGAGCGCATCGTGAAACCTTTCGTGTGATGACGCCTTCAACCCTGTGCATTGAT
>NZ_JAFMHR010000058.1 GCF_017854415.1 Yoonia sp.
GCATGTGTCTTGTCCGTTCAATTAAGGACGGACACAAAGGGTCAAGTTGGGATGGGACACCCCGATGCCACAACTACGCACCCATTTGGGAGAAACGTAGTATAATCAATGACTTGCCATGTAAATGGCTCCGACGGTAGGGATCGAACCTACGACCAATTGATTAACAGCCCATTGGTTGAATTGTGGCGTGTCAAGGGTACTCGATAAGCCCTAAACTACCGCCAGATTCAGTATTTTTGCCTTTGGTACACTTTTTGGCACAAGAGGTTTCAAATAAAAGACAAAACCCCTTAAAAACAATGTTTTAACTGTATTTAGTGGCGGAGAGACAGGGATTCGAACCCTGGGAACGCTTGCACGCTCAACGGTTTTCGAGACCGCCCCGTTCGACCACTCCGGCACCTCTCCGCGGGGATCGCAGGCGTGGTACTGCGCAGCGCCAGCCTTCGCAAGAGGCAAACCGCATTGTGCTGACAATTGCGTCAACGACCTTGGAATATGACAGGGTGGTGCATATGACTGGAGTATAATTAAGCCAAAGGAACATTGATGCCGCGTTTTGCCACCGCCTTTGCTTTGATCGCCACGATCACAGCCGCACCCGTTTATGCGCAGTCAGTTGAAACTGCGAAAGTTGACGCCTTGTTTGTGGCGCTCGGGATGCCTGAAATCATCGACATCATGCGCGAGGAGGGGCTGGAATACGGCACGTCATTGGCCGCCGAGATGGTGCCAGGGGGTGTTTCGCCCGACTGGGTCAAGGCAGTCGAAGCGATTTATGATCCGCAAATGATGCTAGAAGAAGTCCGTGGCGCATTTGGCGAGGCGCTTGATAGCGCAAATGTTGATGCCATGCTGGATTTTTACACCTCCGAAACTGGTGCTGCTATTATCAATCTTGAGGTGAGTGCCCGCCGCGCGATGCTAGACGATGCCGTTGAAGAGGCCAGCATCGATACTGCAGCAATTCAGATGATGGATGAAACACCACGTTACTTGCAGGTTCAGCAGTTTGTCGAAGCCAATGATCTGATCGAGAGCAATGTTGTTGGGTCGCTGAACTCCAGCTATGCCTTTTATACCGGCTTGATCGACGGTGGTGCGATGCCAGCGGGTGTGACGCATGACACCGCGCTTCAAGATGTTTGGTCCCAAGAAGCCGATATTCGCGAAAGTACGACGGAATGGATATATTCGTTCCTGCTAATGGCATACCACCCGCTGTCTGATGATGAACTCGCCGCCTACATTGCGTTCTCGGACACGGCCGCAGGGCAGGAATTGACCTCTGCTTTGTTTGTGTCGTTTGATGGTATGTTCGAAGATATATCGCGCGCTCTTGGGTTTGGCGTCTCACGCTTTATGACGACACAAGAGTTGTGATTGCTCAAGGTCTATGCATCGCGTAAGCCGAGACTATACTGCAGTCGTTGCCAAAAAGGATTTTGTTTCATGCCCTCGATCAAACATGCGCTGGCTGCTTTGTGCTTGCTGGCTGCCTGCGAACAAACAGCCCCTATTGCGCCGCAACCTGATTTACCTGCCGATGATCCGGGACAAGCAGAGTTGATTACCGGCGAATGTGCGATCTATTTTGCTGCAGTCGCCCGACTTGAGGCCGAAGGTCGCGCAGTGAGCGGCAATCCAACGCACGACTGTCCTGCAGAGGCGGCTGGGATTGCAGCCAACATCAATGCAATGGTCAGCGTTCCACCAATTATGCCGGGTTATCCGCAGACACTTTACCAGCGGATCTTAGCGCGCGGAATTCCGGTAGATGTGGCTGACGATATCGCCAAATCCAAAGCATTCTGGGATCAAGTGGCAAAGCGGGATTCGTTGCTCGCCGGGTTCTAAGCGCCGTAAACCATCAATGCAGTGACCAATGCGCCGGGTGCCGTGTTATAAAGTGCGATGTCAGATTGCAGCTGGATGATGCGGGCAGGGCGGTCAGTCATGGGAACACCTGCGATATTCATCGCCTCCGACAGTGCTGGCCCGCCACCTGCAAGTATATCTTGGATTATCGCGTTGAAGTTGGATTTGACATTGACCTCTACCTGACTGCGACGCTGGCTGTAGGCTACATTTTGGGCAGCCGTTGCTATCCCGCTTATGGGCAGCAAAAGCGGGTTGCCAACATGATTAGCTTCGCTCGAACAAGCGGACAGGAATGTAATTGTGATCAATGGCCAGCGCATGGGGATTTCGCCTTCTTGTTGCTTGACTTACATAGGCAATGGTCGCATAAGCCGCCAACCTTACAAGGGACTTGTGAGGTGTTATGCGATAATTCGCCCAAGGGCGCGCAGTCCACAGGTACCAAACGCCCAACTTGATTGGGGGCCTTAGAGACGCGATAGACAAAGGAAAAACATATGTTTGCGGTTCTCAAAACCGGCGGCAAGCAGTACAAAGTTGCCACAGGCGACGTACTTCGCGTCGAAAAGCTGGCAGCTGTTGCTGGCGACAAAATCCAATTCAACGAGATTCTGATGGTCGGCTCCACCGTGGGTGCACCTTTTGTTGAGGGCGCTGGCGTCCAAGCAGAAGTGATCGACCAGATCAAAGGCGTTAAGACGATCAACTTCGTCAAGCGTCGCCGTAAGCACGGCTCGCAGCGCAAAAAAGGCCACCGTCAGCAACTGACACTGGTTCGTATTGCAGAGATCCTTGAAAAAGGCGCAGACAAGTCTGGCGTTATGGCTGCTGTTTCCGGCGCAGGTATCACGACTGTGACAGGCGCAAACGGCGCACCGACCTCCAAGAAGGCCGCTGCAGCCGCTGCACGTGCTTCGACACCAAAGACAGACGCACCGAAGGCCGCAAAGCCAAAGGCTGCACCAAAGGCGAAAGCGGCACCAGCCGCTGCTGCAGGTGCTGACGATCTGAAAACACTGTCCGGTGTTGGCCCCGCGCTTGAGAAAAAGCTGCACGCTGCTGGCGTGACATCTTTTGCGCAGATCGCCGCATGGACCCCAGAGGATGTGGCTGCTATGGACGAGAAACTCTCGTTCAAAGGTCGTATCGAACGTGAAGGCTGGATCGCGCAAGCGGCTGAGCTGGCTAAAGGCTAAGGAGAGACCAAATGGCACATAAAAAAGCAGGCGGTTCATCCCGTAACGGACGCGACTCAGCTGGTCGTCGTCTTGGCGTAAAGAAATTCGGTGGCGAAGTCGTCATTCCAGGTAACATCATCATGCGCCAACGTGGCACAAAGATGTGGCCAGGTATGGGCGTCGGCATGGGCAAGGATCACACGATTTTTGCAACCATCGACGGTAACGTCAAATTCCACAAAGGCCTCAAGGGCCGTACCTTTATTTCGGTTCTTCCAGTGGCGGAGGCCGCTGAATAGTCCGAATTTCTCAGGTAATACGAATTGAGGGGATCGGTGCAAACCGGTCCCCTTTTAAATTGGCGAAAGCTGATTAGGTATCTTTAAGAAAGGCGCGGCATTGGCCAATGAATTGGCACAATCGGCGTTTCATCATTTTGCCATTCTTTGAAAATAGGAATGAGCCGAATGAAGTTTGTTTTCGGGGAGGAAAGCAATGCGACATGAAGAGATCATCGTGCAAGACACAATCGAAGCCGCACGCTTTGTGCTGCGCCCATGCCGTAAATCCGACGCTGGTCTGATTGCGTTGTACGCAAGCGATGACCGCGTGGCCCGTGGCACGCGCGCGATGCCGCACCCGCTGCCCCCCGGTTCAGTCGAGGCGATGATTGATCGTGCCACGCAGCCGAAACGTTCTGAAGATGTGTGGGTCATTGATGGATCAGCATATGGTCACGCCGAAGCGTTGGGGTTGATCACGCTTGAACATATGGACCGCGCCCAATCCGAGATTTTCTACTGGATTGCGCCTGCATTCTGGAACACCGGTTTCGCGACAGAGGCAGTGCGCACGCTGATAGCCGCTAATCCGCATAAATCCGACCGGATTTTCGCAGAAGTCTTTCAAGACAATCCGGGGTCTGCACGTGTGCTGACCAACTGCGGCTTTGACTACCTTGGCGACGCAGAGGCGTTTTCTGTATCTCGCAATGCAACAGTGCCCACTTGGACATATACGCTTAAACAATCACATTAATCGGCCCGTCATGGATTTGGTCGAGGATCGCTTGAGAACTGCTGCACAGTAGTTTATCGGCGGTTTAGAATAGCCCCAGAAAGCCAAAAACATGAAATTCCTCGATCTTGCCAAGGTCTACATCCGGTCTGGCGCTGGCGGCGGCGGCTGTATCTCGTTCCGTCGCGAGAAATTTATGGAATATGGTGGTCCTGACGGTGGTGATGGCGGCAAAGGCGGCGATGTGATCATCGAGGCTGTCGACGGTTTGAATACCCTCATCGATTTTCGCTATCAGCGGCACTTTTTCGCAGGCAGTGGCCAGCACGGAATGGGCAGCCAGCGCACCGGTAAAGATGGCGAAGCAAAGTTGCTGCGCGTACCAGTTGGTACTGAAATCATTGATGAAGACGAAGAAACAGTTATCGCCGATCTGACAGAAGTTGGTCAGAAAATCGTCATCGCCAAAGGCGGTAATGGTGGTTGGGGCAACCTGCAGTTCAAGACATCTACGAACCAAGCGCCACGCCGGTCAAACCCCGGACAAGAAGCGATCGAGCGTACGATTTGGTTGCGTTTGAAATTGATCGCTGACGTGGGGCTGCTGGGTATGCCAAACGCCGGTAAATCAACCTTTCTGGCGGCTACTTCGAACGCACGGCCCAAAGTTGCCGATTACCCGTTTACCACGTTGGTCCCCAATCTTGGTGTGGTTGGCATTGACGAGGTCGAATTTGTTGTGGCCGATATTCCGGGCTTGATTGCGGGTGCCAGCGAAGGGCGCGGTCTGGGTGACATGTTCCTTGGCCATGTTGAACGTTGCGCCGTGCTGTTGCACTTGATTGACGGCACATCTGGTGATCCGGCTGGTGATTTGACCACTATTATCGCTGAACTAGAGGCTTATGGCGGCGAATTGGCTGAAAAGCCGCGGATCACTGTTCTGAACAAAATCGACGCGCTTGATGATGAAGAACGCACGTTCCTGCGGGACGAGATCGCCGACGTCGCCAAAGGCCCTGTGTTGATGATGTCCGGTGTAAGCCGTGAAGGTATCCCAGAAGTTCTGCGCGCCTTGCGTGCCGAGATTGACGACAACCGCCTGCGTCACCGCACTGCAGCGGAGGCTGAAGATGAGGCCCAAGAATGGCGGCCTTAACTGACGCGAAACGTCTTGTTGTCAAGATTGGCTCAGCCCTGTTGGTTGATGCCAAAACCGGCACATTGCGCCAAGAATGGCTGACGTCACTGGCCGCAGATGTTGCACGCATTCGCGCACGTGGCACAGATGTGATTGTTGTGTCGTCCGGTTCAATAGCACTTGGGCGCGGTATTCTGGGCCTTCCCATGACACCGCTCGCGTTAGAGCAATCACAAGCAGCTGCAGCAGTCGGACAGATCAGATTGGCGCGTGCCTATGAAGAAGCACTTAGCCCACACGGGATCATCACGGGTCAAGTTCTTGTCACCCTTGAGGATAGTCAGGATCGCCGACGCTATCTGAATAGTCGCGCGACGATGGAAACGATGTTGGGCCTTGGCGTCACGCCAATTGTTAACGAAAACGACACAATCGCAACGGATGAGATCCGATATGGCGACAATGACCGGCTTGCAGCACAAGTTGCCGTGACAGTCGGGGCCGATCAGTTGGTGCTTTTGTCGGATGTGGACGGGTTATATACTGCCAATCCTTATCTGAATAGCGACGCGCAACACCTTGCTATTGTAGAAAAAATCACACCCCAGATAGAGGCGATGGCAGGTGAAGCGGCCTCTGGCCTCTCGAAAGGTGGGATGATCACCAAAGTAATGGCGGCACGTGTCGCGACAGATGCCGGCTGTGCGATGGCGATTGCACTTGGCACTGGACTGAACCCACTGGCGCAGCTTGAAAATGGCGCGGCTGCGACGTGGTTTAGTGCGCAAACCGATCCTCAAGTAGCCCGGAAGCGTTGGATTTCTGCTATGAAACCACGCGGAACAGTGATGATTGACGCAGGTGCTGCTGGTGCGTTGGATCGCGGAAAGAGCCTGCTTCCGGCAGGGGTCATTCAAATCAACGGCAACTTTGGACGCGGCGATCTGGTGGCGATTGTTGATCCAAGCGGCGCGCAGTTGGGGCAGGGCCTTGTACGCTACACGAGCGTTGAGGCGCGGCAAATCATGGGGCGCAAGTCGGCTGAAATTTTCGCAGTGTTGGGCTACGAAGGCCGTTCCGCATTGGTGCACCGCGACGACATGGTACTTTAAAGGGGTGGAATGATGGACATGCATGACACAATGGAAGCGATGATGGAGCAGATCGGGAAAGACGCCCGCGCTGCGGCAGCCATTTTGGCGACCGCTGGTTCCGAACGGAAATATGCTGCATTGATTGGCGCCGCCGATGCAATCTGGGAAAACCGGATGGCAATTATGGACGCGAATGCAGAAGATCAGCTTTACGCCGAAGAAAAGGGTTTAAGCCCTGCGATGATGGACCGCTTGATGCTGGACGAACCACGCATCAGGGCAATGGCTGAAGGTCTGCGCAATGTTGCGGCACAGCACGACCCAGTGGGCGAGGTGATGACTGAATGGGACATGCCTACGGGCCTGCATATCCAACGTGTGCGCACCCCATTGGGCGTGATCGGTGTCATTTACGAAAGTCGCCCGAACGTGACTGCTGATGCGGGTGCATTGTGCCTACAGTCAGGCAATGCCGTGATCTTGCGCGGCGGTTCAGAAAGCTTTCATTCCTCTGTTGCGATCCATGAATGCCTGCAAACTGGCCTGAAACAGGCGGGTCTGCCGGCGGCTGCAATCCAACTGGTACCAACGCGTGACCGCGCCGCTGTATCTGCGATGCTGACGGCGACGGACTATATCGACGTGATTGTTCCGCGCGGTGGCAAGGGCCTTGTTGGGCTGGTGCAACGCGAGGCGCGCGTCCCGGTTTTTGCCCATCTTGAGGGGATTTGCCATATTTATGTTGGCGCGACAGCAGATCCTGCCATGGCGCTTGAGATCGTGTTGAACGCCAAAACACGCCGGACCGGAATTTGTGGCGCGATGGAATGCTTGCTCATCGATTGGCGGTTTTACACGCAACACGGTGCGATCCTGATTGATGCATTGCTCAAGGCCGGTGTCGAGGTGCGCGCCGATGGTGATCTTGCGAAGATCACAGGCACGATACCCGCCAAGCCGGATGATTTTGGCAAGGAATTTCTTGATATGATTTGCGCTGCCAAGCTGGTGGACGGCGTGGACGAGGCGATTGCGCATATCCGCACGTTTGGGTCAAACCACACCGACGCGATCATCACCGCCGACGATCAAGCCGCCGCACATTTCTTCAAAGAACTCGATAGCGCGATTTTGATGCGCAATGCATCGACCCAGTTTGCCGATGGTGGTGAATTTGGCATGGGCGGCGAAATCGGGATTGCGACGGGCAAATTGCATGCCCGCGGCCCCGTTGGAGCAGTACAGCTTACCAGTTTCAAGTACCTTGTCACTGGGGATGGCGCGATCCGCACCTAGAAACGGGCGATCAAATAGTCGGGGTTGGGGTCAAATTTCAGGTGCCGTCCGGCCTCTGCTAACACACTGGGCAACAACGCAAATTGTACTTGCGCGGCATTATGCAGGTAGCCCATTTTGGGTGACAAAAGGCTATCCCAAAGGTCGCCGTCAACCACCAGACGCCTACCTTCGGCGCGCATAACCCACTCGCCGCTGTCCTGATATATCTGGATGTCACCACCAAGCGGCATCGCCGCCTCGAGGGCTTGCAGCATCAAGAGCGCACATCGCACCATCCGGCGCGGCTGATCGTTTTCTATCTGCCAGATATAGTTGAATCGCCCGCCACGCGCATTGGCGGATAGGATGTACAAAACCTCTGCACGGCTGACCATCTGGTCTTCGGATGCGGCCCCATAAGCGATCCGGAAGTACCTGATGCGTGCGCTGGCATTTTGAACGCTTTCATTGATCAGTGCCATCTCGGCGCCCGTATCACCGTCTGTCAGCGATAAAAGCTCCACCCCATTGCCGATTGCGCCGATTGGGCTGATAAGGTCGTGACAAATTCGCGAGCCGACAAGGGCAGCAAGATCAAGTTGCATAACGGGGCCTCCGAAGGGAAAGGGATAAGATGTCAGATATCAATGCGATCCTTGAGCCGGGCATGCTGGTCCAGCACCCCACGCAACCTGATTGGGGCATCGGACAGGTGCAGTCCAATATCGGGGGCAAGATCACCGTAAACTTCCGAGATGCGGGTAAGGTCGTCATTGATGGTAAAGCCGTACTTCTGTTAATCGTTACATCTTGAATACAACCAAGGGTAGAGTTAACTTTTTAAGAGTCAATGGCCTTCGCTATGAAGCCGGAATATAATTGAGAACTGATTAATCTGGATCAAAGATACTTTATGTCGCCACGGCCCCATAAATTAAAGCATATTGCACCCATCCTTGAGACAAGGTTGGCGGTGTCAGCGGCTGATCTGCATGCAGCGCAACGCTTGCGCTATGATGTTTTCGTCAAGGAATTGGGCGCGGGCGGTTCTGGGGTTTCCCATGATATGCAATTAGAGCGTGATTATTTCGATGCATTTGCACAACATCTTTTGCTCATTGATCGGGCACGACCCGACGACGCGCAAGTGGTCGGTGTTTACCGCGTAATGACTGAAGCTATGGCTGCACGGGCAGGGCGGTTCTACTGCGAAGATGAATATGATCTTTCTAGTTTGCGGGGCAGCGGCCAAAAACTATTGGAATTGGGGCGTTCGTGTTTGCATCCTGATTATCGGGGTGGTGCGGGAATGTTGCATTTGTGGGCGGCGCTATCTGACTATGTGACGTCGCATGAAATTGACGTGCTGTTCGGTGTCGCGTCGTTTCACGGCACGGATATTGCGTCATTGGCACAACCGCTCAGCTGGCTTTACCACAAGCACCTTGCGCCTGCGGAATTGCGCGTGACGGCAAAAGGGCAAACTGCCGAGCGTATGGATGTTCTGTCACCTGACAAAATCGACCGCATTGCAGCGGTGCGGCAAATTCCTGCGTTAATCAAAGGTTACCTGCGTCTGGGTGGTACCGTGGGCGATGGCGCTTTTGTTGATCATGACTTCAACACCACGGATATCTGTCTGATTTTGCAAAAAGATGTCATCAATGCTTTGCAGCAAAAGATTTATACCACAGGGGGTGCGCGTGGCTGATACGTGGCACAGTGAACAAAGCCCGCCACCAGAAGGTATCACTGCGGGTGGCTGGGTGAGGGTGGTTTTACGCGCGATCCCTTTGGTGATTTTGGTGTTTGGCGGTTTGGGGCTGCTGCTACTGGTCCGCCTGATCGAAGCACCGATTTTTGGTGCCCGCAGACCCGTGACCCCCTTCATCACGCAGTTTGTGTGCCGCGTCGCATTTGTATTGCTCGGGATGAAATACACAAGCGCAGGCATGCCAATGCAAGGGCCGGGTGCCGTTGTTGCAAATCATGCATCTTGGCTGGATATCTTTGCTTTGAATGCCCGCAAGCGCATCTATTTCGTCGCCAAATCAGAAGTCGCAAATTGGCCCGGAATCGGCTGGCTGGCGCGCGCGACTGGCACGGTTTTCATCAAACGGAACCGATCGGATGTTGCAGCCCAGATAGCGGTCTTTAAAGACCGCTTGGCTGCAGGACACCGTTTGCTTTTCTTTCCCGAAGGCACGTCGACAGACGGTCTACAGGTACTGCCATTCAAACCGACGCTGTTTGGTGCGTTTTTCGACGACCAAATCAAAGACACGCTGCAAATGCAGGCGGTTACGGTGAATTACGTTGCACCAGCAGGGGCGGATGCCCGATTTTACGGCTGGTGGGGGGATATGGATTTTGCACCGCATTTGTTATCGACGCTGGCTGCGAAACGTCAGGGTGGCGTGCATGTGGTTTATCACCCACCTGTCACAGTTTCTGATTACGCCAACCGAAAGGTGCTTGCTAAAGCGATGGAAGAAACCGTGCGCGCGGGCCTATCACAGCATCGCACTACGTAGCGCTGTTAAGGCTTTCGCAGGACTATCATTGCCCCATATCTCGTCGCCTATTCCGAAGAAATCCGTATGCGGGGCCAGTGTGCGGATAAGATCGGCAGTCAACGCGCCTTCGGCGACGACTGGCACTTCGATCATCATGGACCACCATTCAAACAACTCTAGCTCTGCCTGACGACCATCGCCCAAGGGCGTCGCACCCACGGGGCCGAAGCTGACGTAGTCTGCACCCAGTTCGCCTGCGGTCATTCCGTCGTGTCGGGAATTGCCGCAATATGTGCCGATGATCGCATCATCGCCAAGGTCTTTGCGTACTTTTTTGACCGTGCGCGCCCCGTCTTGCAAATGCACACCGTCAAGACCCAGACGTTCGACCAGCATAATGTGGCTGTCGATGACCAAGGCGACGTCGCGCTCGTGGGTCACTTCGCGCAGCGCGTCGGCGGCTTTTGAGATCCGGCTTTCATCTGTTGTGCCAAGGGCAAGGCGCACGCATGCGACTTCTGTGCTATCAAGGCAGGCGGCCAATTGTGCGGGGTATGACGACAGATCAAACTCTGAAGGTGTGATCAGGTAGATTTGCGGGTGGTCTTGGGCGTCTGTCATAGCGTGCATTTTCCGAGAGTTGATCAGTGTTGCCGTGCTTCTAGCGGGGTTTGATCCGCTTGGCTATGGGATGGGTGGTGCTTGCCTTGGGTTCAAGGGCCGCGTATCACGCCGCCACCGCCCCAAAGGATGCCAAATGCCCAGTACTGACCCACAACCCGCCTTCGTTTTGATCCGCCCTCAAATGGGCGAAAACATTGGTGCGGCCGCGCGTGGCATGTGGAATTTCGGACTGGACAGGATGCGCATTATTGATCCGCGCGACGGCTGGCCCAATCAAAAAGCGGTGGCCATGGCAAGCGGTGCAGGGCGTTTGCTGGATGACGCGCAGATTTTCGATGATACCGCTGCAGCGGTCGCCGATTGTGACTATGTCTATGCGACCACGGCACGTCCGCGCGGTCTGACCAAGCTGGTTTTATCGCCAGAGGCCGCAATGCAGGACGCGCGTGCGCGGATCGCCAGCGGCCAAAAAGTAGCGGTGATGTTTGGCCCCGAACGTGCGGGCATGGAAAACGATGATATCGCGCGGGCCAATGCGATCATTTCGGTGCCGGTTAATCCTGATTTTCCGTCATTGAACTTGGCGCAATGTGTATTGCTCACAGGATACGAATGGCGCCGCGAGGCCGTGCCTGCCGCGGCCGCGCGCGTCGATGCCGTCGGTGATTGGGCTGAACAGATCGAGATCGAGAAGCTTGGCGATCATTTTGAAGAGCGACTTGAAATCGCAGGGTTCTTTTTTCCGGAACACAAAGCTGAGAACATGAAAATGAACTTGCGCAATATGTGGTCGCGGATGCCGTTGACGCGCGCTGATGTGCAGATGTTGCATGGTACAATGCGCCAGATGGTCCGTTGGAAAGAACGCGGCTAGTACCTGACCTGTGGCACCCTGACGCTTGCGATCAAGCCGCGTCAGTTCTAGGTAAAGCCCCAGACCAACCGGAGGCCAGACATGGCAACGAAGCGCAATATTTTCGAAGACGTCGGCGACACCCCCAAACAAACCGCAGCCCCAGGCGGCATTGACCGCGCGGGCACAGGCGCGCGCGGTTTGATCCGTGGCTGGTTGATGGTGCTGTTCGGCCTTGTCCTTGTGATGATCGTCGTCGGTGGATTAACCCGCCTGACAGATAGCGGTTTGTCGATCACAGAATGGAAACCTGTCACCGGTGCCATGCCACCGATGTCCGAGGCCGCATGGACCGAAGAGCTCGAAAAATACCGCGCGATCCCGGAATACCAGTTGCAGAACAAAGGCATGACAATGGCCGAGTTCAAAGTGATCTATTGGTGGGAATGGGGACATCGCCAATTGGGCCGCTTTATCGGCCTCGTTTGGGCTGTTGGATTTGTGTACTTCCTAGCCGCAAAAAAGATACCGAACGGCTGGACGGGCCGGCTGTTGTTCATTGGTGGCTTGGGTGGCCTGCAAGGGGCTATTGGTTGGTGGATGGTGTCCTCTGGATTAGAAGAAGGCATGCTTGACGTCGCCTCTTACCGCTTGGCGACGCATCTGGGATTGGCCTTTGTGATCTTTGGCTTCATCGCGTGGTTCATCTATTTGTTAGGGCGCAGTCAGGCGGACTTGTTGCAGGCGCGCCGCAACGGGGACGCGGGGTTGGCAAAGCTGAGCTCGGTTTTAGTGGGTTTTGTCTTTGTGCAAATCATCCTTGGCGCGTTGGTTGCTGGCATTGACGCAGGCCGCGCGTTTCCTGATTGGCCACTTATGGCGGGTGGCTTCTTGCCGCCGCAGCCGTTTGATCTGATGCCGCTATGGCGGAACTTCTTTGAGGACGCAGGCCTTGTGCAATTCATGCACCGGATGGCGGGATATCTCTTGTTTGCTTATGGCATCTTCGTTTGGACCCGCGCACGCCGCGTCGCAAATGACCAAACGCGGTTTACCTTTAACGCTGTTATTGCGGTCATGACCCTGCAGATGGTGCTGGGCATTATCACCGTGCTTTATTCGGCACCTTGGCAGCTTGCGATTACACATCAATTGGGCGCTGTCATCCTGTGGGCGTTGATCTTGCGCGGGCGTTTTCTGGCCCAGTATCCGCGCGCACAATCTATTCGGGGTGCTTAAATGACTGCTTATGATGATCTAATGACATTCCAGCGCGACACAGAAGCGCTGGGTCAAGTGGCTGGCCGCCTTGGCTGGGATCAAGAAACCATGATGCCCGAAGGGGCGACGCCGCAGCGCGCAGAAGAACATGCCGCGATGGCCAATATTTTGCACGCGCGCCGCATTGATCCACGTGTCGGCGACTGGTTGGCCAAGGCTGAACCAGCAGACGATGTCGCCGCCGCTAACTTGCGTCACATCAAGCGCAGCTTTGAGCGGACCGCGAAGGTTCCTGCAAGGCTTGCTGCAGAACTGGCACGCACAACGTCGCTTGCACATCGCACTTGGGCACAGTCACGGGCCGACGAAGATGTCGCGTCATTTCTGCCAATCCTGCAAAAAGTAGTGGATTTGCGCAAAGAAGAAGCAAGCGCAATCGCGGGCAATACCGATCCCTATGACGCTCTTTTGGACGACTATGAACCCGGTGCAACGGGTGACAGCATTGGCGCGATGTTTGCCAGTTTGCGTCCGCGTCTGGTGGCATTGCGCAGCGCGATTTTGGATCGGCCCGCACCTGCCAAACTGTCCGGAACATTTGATGATGCGGCGCAACTGGATTTGTCGACCAAGCTTGCGCTGGCCTTTGGGTATGACTTGAACAATGGCCGCATCGACAAAGCTGTGCATCCGTTCTCAAGCGGGTCGGGTTTGGACGTTCGGATTACGACCCGCACGAATGCTGTCGATCCGTTCAACTGCTTTTATTCGACTGTCCACGAGGTCGGCCACGCCGCCTATGAGCAGGGGATTGACGCGGCCCATTTGCTGACACCTGTGGGTGCAGGTGTGTCGATGGGTGTGCACGAAAGCCAAAGCCGGATTTATGAAAACCAACTGGGCCGCAGTCGCGCGTTCACGGGTTGGCTCTATGGGCAAATGCGCGATCAATTTGGTGACTTTGGTATCGCAGACGAAGACGCGTTCTTTGCGACCGTGAACCGTGTCAGCGACGGGTTTATTCGGACCGAAGCCGATGAGGTCCAATATAACCTGCATGTCCTGCTACGCTTTGATCTTGAACGTGCGCTGATGTCTGGCGATCTGGCTGTCGGTGATCTCGAAAGTGCGTGGAACGACCGCTTTGCGGCTGATTTTGGCTATAGCGTCGACAAGCCGTCAAATGGTGTTTTGCAAGACGTGCATTGGTCTGAGGGTCTGTTTGGATATTTTCCGACATACACCTTGGGCAACGTCTATGCAGGCTGTTTGAACGAAGCGATGCGCGTGGCAGTGCCAAGTTTGGATGATGACCTTTCGCGCGGCGATACGTCAAAGGCAACACGCTGGTTGCGCGAGAATGTCCAGCAATTTGGCGGACTGCGTCCACCTGTGGATACGATTGCCCATGCGACAGGCAACTCCCCGTCAGAGGGTCCATTGTTGGACTATCTTGAGGCCAAATTTAGCGGCATTTACCAACTGTAAGCTGGGGATGCCTCCGGCGGAAGTTTTCAGGGGAAAAAGAAGTTCAAGGCCAATCGGGGCTGCGTTTTTCAAGAAATGCACTGATGCCTTCGTCTGTCATTGAATCCAACATGTTTTCAACCATGATTTGCCCTGCGTAGGCATAGGCGTCTGCCGTCGTCATTTGCGCCTGTTTATAGAACGCTTGCTTGCCGGTTTTTACAGCAATGGGCAGCTTTGACGCGATCGTGTTGGCAAGTTCTTGGGTCGCATTATCGAGTTGATCCGCGCTCACTGCGCGGTTGATCAATCCCAATTCTTGCGCCTCGCGTGTGTTGATAAACCGACCCGTCGTCAGCATTTCAAAGGCTGCTTTGCGCGGAATGTTGCGGGTGAGCGCAACCATAGGCGTTGAACAGAATAGCCCGATATTCACGCCGTTGACGCCAAAGCGGGTTTCATCCGCGGCAATTGCCAGATCACAGGTCGCGACCAACTGGCAGCCTGCGGCGGTGGCGATGCCGTGGACTTGGGCGATGACGGGTTGGGGCAGAGCTTGGATCGTTTGCATCATGGTTGCACAGCGATCAAACAGGTCTGCGAAATATGCGGCGCCACCGTCATCCGCCTGCCGTCCGGCCTGCATTTGCTTAAGGTCATGGCCTGCGCAAAACGCTTTGCCTGTGCCGCGCAGAACGACCGCGCGTACCGATTGGTCGGTTGCAATATCATCAAACGTCACCTGCAACGCGGCTAACATCTCGTCAGACAGTGCATTCAAACGCTCTGGTGCGTCCATCGTCAGCGTCGTCACAAAATCACGATCTTCGCGGTGCAGGATTGTCATTTCTATTCTTTCCGTGTTGGTTCGCAGCAATCCTAATTCAGCACGAGGCGACATGGAACTCAAGATGGACATCCCCGCACTTCAGGCATTCCTGAAGACGCAGTTCCCGCAAGTTGCCGGTGAGTTGGAGGTCGTCGCGCTGCCTGATAACGGCTTGACGCTGAAGCTGAGCGTCCATGACCATCACTTGCGTCCGGGCGGAACCGTTTCGGGACCGTCCATGTTTATGCTCGCGGATGTGGCGGTGTATTTGGCCATTCTGGCACGGCTTGGACCAGTCGCATTGGCGGTTACGACCAGTTGCGCAATGGATTTCATGCGCAAACCTGCGGCTGGGGCCGATCTTGTCTGCGAAGCGCGCTTGTTGAAGTTGGGGCGCGTTTTGGCGGTTGGGGATGCGATGATATATAGTGCAGGGCAGGTGGCGCCAGTTGCGCGGGCCAGCATGACCTATTCGATCCCGCCAAAATAGTGGGGTATATTGATACCTAATTTGTAAGCTATTGTATTTGCTATATTTTGCTGGCTTGAACGCGCTTGACTGCGCCCGCACCCCATATATAACGCCCCAATCTAATGACACGTGGCATCCTGCCACCCCAAACTTTTGGTGTAATATGAAAACCTTTACCGCAACTCCTGCGGATATCGACAAGAAATGGATCCTGATTGACGCTGAAGGCGTTGTTCTGGGTCGTCTTGCGTCGATCATCGCAATGCGCTTGCGCGGCAAGCACAAGCCATCCTTCACGCCGCACATGGACATGGGCGACAACGTGATTGTCATCAACGCTGAGAAAATCCAGATGACTGGAAACAAGCGTGATGAGAAGTACTATTGGCATACCGGCCATCCGGGCGGCATCAAGTCCAAAACAAAAGCTGACATTCTTGACGGTGCACACCCAGAGCGCATCATCATGAAAGCTGTTCAGCGCATGTTGCCTGGTGGCAAACTGTCCCGCCAGCAAATGACTCACTTGCGCGTTTTCGCAGGTACAGAGCATGGCATGGAAGCCCAGAAGCCCGAAGTTCTGGACGTCGCGTCCATGAACAAAAAGAACACGAGGACTGCATAATGTCTGATCAAGTGAACTCTCTCGAAGAGCTGGGC
The DNA here is from genome assembly GCF_017854415.1 of Yoonia sp. GTDB lineage: Bacteria > Pseudomonadota > Alphaproteobacteria > Rhodobacterales > Rhodobacteraceae > Yoonia. Next base: position 16,235 of record NZ_JAFMHR010000058.1, read on the forward strand.
CAAGTCGCCGAAGGCGTTGAAGCACCCGCAGCTGTGGTTGAAACAGCGATCGTTCGCGAACCTGTGCGCGATGCACTGGGTCGTTCTTATGCAACTGGTAAGCGTAAAGATGCGGTTGCCCGCGTCTGGATCAAGCCAGGTTCCGGCAAAGTTGTCGTGAACGGCAAAGAAATGAAGACGTATTTTGCACGTCCCGTTCTGCAGATGATCCTGCGCCAGCCATTTCAGGTTGCCGGTGTTGTTGACCAGTTCGACGTCATGGCAACTGTTGCTGGTGGTGGTCTGTCCGGCCAAGCTGGTGCGGTCAAGCACGGTGTTTCAAAAGCACTTCAGCTTTATGATCCAACACTGCGCGCTGCGTTGAAAGCCGCTGGCTTCTTGACACGCGACAGCCGCGTAGTTGAGCGTAAGAAGTACGGTAAAGCAAAAGCACGTAAGAGCTTCCAGTTCTCCAAGCGCTAATCGCTGGACGAAATTTGAGCTATTTAGGTTTTGGAAAAGCGCGGTTTTTACCGCGCTTTTTCTTTTTCCTATACCCGTTTGATATATTGTCTGCGGTTAGGAAAACTTGATATGGCTAACGCGCCTACAAACCTGAAACAGATCAGTCGGCTTCTCGTGCTATTTGACGAAGTGCGGCTTGAACTTTGAGGGCGAGCATCCTGTCGCCAATTGCTTTTGTAGCAAGTGATGGTGCACCGTCGAAACCCGCAACCATATCTTCTGGAGGAGGGACGAAGCGCCTGCGCACACCTCCAGGGTTTACGGCCAAGACTTCAGACGTGTCACGCATAGCGGCATGCTGCCCAATCTGATCGCGGGAATATCCTTGCTCTCGTAGCCATTCTGTCTGACCGTTTGCTGCATAATAATCCGAAATTTGCAGTACACGAATGCCGCGATTAGCCCATTCCTGACTCAGCGCTACGGCGGTTGATTGCTGGGCAGGTTGGTTCCAAGCACTGTCACCGATGAAGATGATCCGTTGAAACCCATGTGTTGCAAGGCTACGAGCGGTATCTTCTAGCAGTGCTGCGAAGACTTCTTCGCGTACACTTATGGTTCCTGGAAACCGCATATGTAGGCTTGGCTCGTCACCATAAGTCCCTTCGGGTACGTATGCGATCACTGGTGCTACAAGAGTATTTCCAAGCTCTTTCGCAATAAGTTCGGCTGCTGCGGCTATAACATAATTATGTTTGCCTAGAATAACATGTGGACCATTTTGCTCGGTTCCGCCTGTAGGGACGATAACCGTGTCGTAGCCTTGCTCTAAGGCACGTGCAACTTCAGTCCAAGTCAGGTCCTGCAAGTTGACCGAACTCAGTTTGGCGTTCGGTGTACTTTCGAAACCTCTATCTTGCCCGAAACCCACAAATAGACCAATACCAAGGGCCAGTGCTACAATTCCAAGTCGCGCATAACGGGTCAGACTGGATACTGCGCGTGATTTCACAAGTACACCGCACCGAGCATTGCTACCCCTCCCGCTAAAACCAAAAAGGTCAGTGGAGCAGCAGCTTTCTTTGGCGCAAACAATCCCCATGCTTTGGCAAATGGTTTCAGATAAATCTCTGTGATGGAGCTGAATGGGTTGGGTTCTTCCCGAGAAATCCCAAATTCCAATTTTTCATATCCAGCAGGCACATACAGTGTACCGAAAAGCCAATCCCAGAATGCAAAAATCAATCCGAAATTCTTGTCGAAATGCTTGGGATCAATGGAGTGATGCGTCTGGTGTTGCGCAGGGCTGATGAAGATGTACGAGACCCAAGTTGGATAATTGACCCAAATGTGTGAGTGCCGCAGGTTGTACCCAACAAGGTAAAACGCAAAGACGACGATGTTGACATTCATCACAGTGATGTCGTGCGGATTTGCAGCGGTGATGTAGCTAAAGCCCGCGAAAGCAAGCGCAGTCAGTCC
>NZ_JAFMHR010000059.1 GCF_017854415.1 Yoonia sp.
TGCTTCGCACAGGTCGTTAATCTCGGCGTTGGTTGTCAGTTTCGATGACGCAGCGCCCAACACGTTCAGGATTTTACCCTTGAGCGGCAGCAGCGCTTGGTTCACGCGGTTGCGCGCGCCTTTGCCTGATCCGCCAGCACTGTCGCCCTCCACGATGAACAGCTCTGTGCCTTTGCGGTCTTTGGATGTGCAATCGGTCAATTTGCCGGGCAGACGCAGTTTCTTGGTCGCGGATTTGCGTGCGGTCTCTTTTTCCTGACGCCGCTTAAGGCGTTCCTCGGCACGCAGCACCAGAAAATCAAGGATCGCACCTGCGGATTTCGTGTCAGCGGCCAGCCAGTTGTCAAAGTGGTCGCGCACGGCGCCTTCGGTCATTTTGGCGGCAATTTCGGAGGATAGGCGGTCTTTGGTTTGACCCACAAAGGCCGGATCGCGGATAAAGCACGACACCAGTGCGCAGCCGCCTGATGTCAGATCATCGCGGGTGATTTGCGCGGCTTTCTTGTTGTTTGATAGCTCGCCGTAAGCCTTGATGCCTTTCAGGATCGCGGCCCAAAAGCCACTGACGTGCGTGCCGCCTTCGGGCGTTGGCACGGTGTTACAATAGGATTGGATAAAGCCGTCGCGCACGGGCGTCCAGTTGATCGCCCATTCAACCTTGCCCGGCTCGCCAAATTTTTCGTTGAATTCGACGGTGCCTGCAAAGGGTTTATCGGCATAGGTCGTAGCAGTACCAAGCGTTTCCTTAAGGTAATCGGATAGGCCGCCGGGAAAATGGAACGTCGCCTCGCGCGGGGTTTCGCCATCGTCGATTTCCGTTTTCCAGCGAATTTCAACGCCAGAGAATAGATAGGCTTTGGACCGGATCGAACTGAACATGCGTGCGGGCTTGAAACGGTGCGCGCCAAATATTTCGGGGTCCGCATGAAAGGTGAACGTCGTGCCGCGTCTGTTTGGTGCGCTGCCGACTTTTTCGACAGGCCCCAGCGGGATACCGCGTGAAAAGCGTTGTTCATAAAGTTCTTTGTTGCGCGCAACTTGGACGACCAAGCTGTCAGACAATGCGTTCACAACGGATGCGCCGACGCCGTGCAAACCGCCTGATGTTTGATAGGCTTTGCCGGAAAACTTGCCGCCAGCGTGCAGTGTGCACAGGATGACTTCTAGCGCGGATTTGTCAGGGAACTTGGGGTGCGGATCGATCGGGATGCCGCGCCCGTTGTCTTTGATGGTCACGGAATAATCGGCATGCAGTTCGACTTCGATCCGGTTGGCGTGACCTGCGACCGCTTCGTCCATGGAGTTATCAAGGACTTCGGCCACCAAATGATGCAGTGCCCGTTCGTCCGTGCCCCCGATATACATGCCGGGACGCTTGCGCACAGGTTCCAGCCCTTCAAGCACCTCGATGCTGTCGGCGTTATAGTCGTCGGGGCCGCTGCTGGACAAAAGATCGTTGGTCATGGGCTGCTCACCTCAATTATTGTTTGGTGCAATATGACAGAGCAGACGGGGTGGGGAAAGGCTGCATCTGGCATCGTTTGGCCAAGTTGGTTGCGACAAATGCAGATTGCGGGCACCGATGGGTTGGCGGTTGATGCACATCATGCCATGAAACGAAAAAGCAAGGATTGCACCGCATGGACCACCCCGCCGATATACCGCCGCCGCGCCTGCGCACGCTGCCTGATTGGCGCTATCTGCTGCAGGAATACTACGAGCTTTACCGCTTTTTGCCGTCGGGTGGCAGCGAGCGTATTCGTGGCCATCAACGCAATGTGCGCGAGGCAATAAATCGCGTGCTCAAGGCCAATCCAGAGATTTGCACGCAGCCGCCCGCGACCAAACCTGTGACTGCGCACCTCAAACGCGCCTTTGATCAAGGGCGCGGTGACCGGATGGGTAAAATGGTGCGCGCGTTAGAATCTGTGCAAACGGATTTGTCGTGGCAGTACGGGTATGAAAAGGTGCCAAAGGGCCTTGTCGGGAACTATGCTTATGCAGAGGTGGCTGGTCCTGCGGGGCCCGTGGTGTCGGACGAGATTATTTTGGGGATCGTTTTGTTTGGTCCGGGTTGCACCTATCCCGCACATGCCCATCGTGGGATCACCGAAAGCTATGTTTGTTTGTCCGGTGCCGTGTCGGAAAACCATCAAGGCGTCTATGTGCCCGGTTCAATGATTTTTAACCCGCCAGAACACCTGCACCGCATCACGGTCGGCGTGAATGAGCCGGCACTTTTGGCCTACGCTTGGATCGGCAGCAAAGGCGATCTGAAGGACCAAAAGATGGTGTTCACCCGCAAGCGCCGCGACGGTGCGCCATAGGCGAAAGTAGTTTGTCAGTCAGGTATGCTTGGGGCATTATCACCTCAATTCAAACAAGGGCACATGGATATGCGGGTTTTCTTTACAGGCGGCAGCGGCAAGGCTGGTAAACATGCGATTGCGTATCTGCAGGGGCAGGGTCACCATGTAGTCAATGCGGATCTAACCCCGTCCGGTCTGGCTGTACCGGAATTGCTGATTGACCTGTGTGATGCAGGCCAAGTGATCGGGGCCATGTCGCAGTTTGTGGATTTCTACCAACTTGATACTGGTGACGGTGTGCCGAAATACGATGCGGTCGTGCATTTCGCTGCAGTCCCGCGCGTCATGATCGGCACGGATGGCGAGTGCTTTCGTCAGAACACACTGACCACTTACAACGTCATTGAAGCGGCTGTGAAACTGGGTATTCCCAAAGTGATCTTTGCCAGTTCCGAGACGACGTACGGCGTTTGTTTTGCCGATGGCGAAGTCAAACCACAGTATATTCCGATCGACGAAGATCACCCGACGGTGCCGCACGACAGCTATGCGATGTCCAAGGTCTGCAACGAGGTCACAGCCAAATCATTCCACGCCCGCACGGGCATCGATATTTACGGCCTGCGGATCAATCACGTCACAGAACCGCATGAATATGCAGAGAACTTTCCGGCTTACATGGATGATCCAGCCTGCCGTCGCCGCAATATCTTTGCGTATATCGATGCCCGCGATTTGGGGCATATGGTTGACTGTTGCCTTAAAACGGACGGGCTGGGCTATCAGGTCTTCAACGTCTCGAATAGTGACGCATCGGTTGGGATATCATCTGATGAGGTGGTCGCGCGGTTCTATCAAGGCGTGCCCGTAAAACGGCAGATGCGGCCAGACGAGACGTTTTACGCCAATGACAAAGCCAAGCAGATGGTCGGGTTTGCCCCCAAGCATTCTTGGCGCGATGTGCTTGGCTGATGACACCAGATAGTGGTGCTGCGCCTGTTTTCGCAGCTTTTCTAGGTGCTGAGTTTGACGCTCTTGCATACGCCGTACGCGCAGGTCACGACGTACGCGGCCCGTTGGCAATGAAAGGGAGGGCACGGGTCACGCGAGGTACATCGCTGTGGTCGCGTGGCTTGGCGGGGCTGTTCAGATTTCCGCCTGCCGCAGATGATGTGGCCGTTGCTGTGACGATGACCCCGCAGAACGGCGGAGAGTTCTGGGAGCGCCGCTTTGGTGCAAGGCGTTTTACATCGTTTTTGAAGGTACAAGACGGTGCGATGACCGAAACTTTTGGTCCATTCACGTTTACGCTGGGCCTGCATGTCGCGGATGGGATGCTGTTCTATCCGGTGAAGGCGGGCAGGTTGGGCCCGGTCCCTTTGCCTAAGTTCCTAATGCCACAAAGCATTGCGCGTGAGTTTGAAGCGGACGATCGGTTTCATTTTGATGTGCAGCTACTTGCCCCGCTGACCGGCGCATTGATGGTGCATTACCAAGGCTGGTTAGAACCAGAAGACGTGCCCATTGTCGCGGATGCTGATGCGCCCTAGATATCCATGATGCGCCTGACCTTTCCTTTGATTGCGGCCCTTGCTTTTCCGGTGACCGCTGCCGCCCATCCGCATGTGTTTGTGCAGGCGCAGGTGGCCGTGGTGTTTGATGATGCGGGCAAACTGTCGGTGCGTCTGGACTGGTTCTATGATGACCTGTTTTCGCTTTTGGTGACAAGTGACCTTGGGATCGACATGGATGGCGATTTGTTGCTGACAGCAGAAGAACAAGCGTTGCTAGACGGGCAAATCACTGCTTGGCCGCCTGATTATGCGGGCGATCTAGAGGTGGCTCAGGACGGCGTGATTCTGACGTTGGCCGACAAGCAAGACCATGCAATGACATATGAAGGCGGGTTGTTTCACGAGGCGCATGTCAGGCCGGTAGCTGCGGTTGCGGACCCCGCTGCACCACTGCTAATTCGGGTTTACGACCCCAGCTTTTACACGGCCTATGAACTACTACCCGCTGTAACGGTCGAAGGCCGTGATGATTGCGATGTGCAAATTATCGCCGCAGATATTGATGCGGCATATGCTTTGGCGGAAAGCCAGTTGGACGACCGTGATCCTAGCACAGTTGGTCCCGACGAATATTTCCCTGCAATTGGCGACGCTTTCGCCGACACGATTGTTGTGACATGCGCGGACCCGCTTTAGTCCTAGGCATCATGGCTGCAGTGGCGCTGTGGCTTTGGGCGCTTGGTGGCGCCGATCAAATCACACGGTTCGCGTCTGATACGCAACGTGATGTGCAAAACGCTATGGCCGCGTCTTTGCGTGGATTGCGCGCGGGCGAAGCAGGGGCATTGATGACGCTTTGGGGGCTTTGTTTTGCTTACGGGTTCGTACATGCCGCAGGGCCAGGACACGGAAAGCTGGTGATTGGCGGGTATGGCGCGGGATCAAGTGTGACGGCCCGCAGGCTGGCGGGCTTGGCGCTTGGCGCATCACTGGCGCAGGCGGCAACGGCGATCATCTTGGTCTATTTTGCAGCGTTTGTTTTGGGCTGGGGGCGCGCGCAAATGACCGATTTGGCCGATGATGTGCTGGCTCCTCTCAGCTATGCATTGATCGGAGCGGTTGGGCTTTGGCTGCTGATCAGAGGGCTGCGCCACCTGAAACCGGAACATGTGCATGTTGGTGACGGCGATACTTGTGCGGCTTGCGGGCATGCGCACGGGCCAACCGTTGAACAGGCCGAGGCCGTGGGTTCGTGGCGTGATGCACTGGCCGTGATTGGAACAATTGCGGTGCGACCCTGCACAGGTGCGCTGTTCTTGCTGATCCTGACGTGGCGGTTTGGGATTGATTATGCAGGTATTATTGGGGCCTTTGTTATGGGACTGGGCACGGCAAGCATCACGATCCTTGTAGCTGTTGCCTCTGTCGGTTTTCGCGAAAGCACACTGAAATTGGTCAACCACAGCGCCGTTGCACGCGCCGGTGCGTTGTTCGAAATTTGCACTGGCGCGATTGTCGTGATCTTGGCCACACAGTTGGTGCTGCGCGCGATCTGATAGTGCTTTACCCCGGCTGGCTTGGGGCCTAAGCCTTTGACCATGACTGCTGTCGCACAAACATATCAAGATCACAGCCGCGCGGTCTGGAAGCTGGGGATGCCATTAATCCTTAGCAATTTGGCGCAGTTTGCGATCCATATTACCGATACAGTGATGCTGGGCTGGTACAGTGTGACAGCACTTGCGGCGTCAACCATCGCAGGCACGATGTTCTTTGTTATCTTCATTGTAGGGGCCGGATTTTCGCAGGCCGTAACACCTTTGGTGGCTGCAGCCGCCGAAGAAGACGACGACGTCCAAGTCCGCCGTGTGACCCGCATGGGGCTATGGCTTTCGATCCTCTACGGCTTGATTGTGACGATTCCGTTCTTCTGGGCCGAAGATATCTTGATTGCGATGGGCCAAGATGCCGAGGTCGCAGACCTTGCGCATATCTACCTGCAGATCGTGATTTGGCAGATGGTGCCTGCGCTGATCGTTATGACGCTCAAGGCTTTTCTGGCCGCGATGGAACACACGGCAATCATTCTCTGGGCGACGATTGGCACGGCTGTGCTGAACGGATTTGTAAACTATGCGCTGATTTTCGGAAATTGGGGCATGCCCGAGCTGGGCATCAAAGGCGCAGCAATCGCATCGCTGACAGTGACCACGATCACTGTTCTGATCTTGGTCATTTATATCTTGCGTGTCCTGCCGCAGTTTCAATTGTTCAAGAATTTTTGGCGTAGCGATAGCGAGATTATGAAGCGTGTCTACAAGTTGGGCTGGCCTATCGGGCTGACATCTTTGGCTGAGGGCGGATTGTTTAGCGCGTCTGCCGTGATGATGGGTTGGATCGGGCCGCTTGAATTGGCGGCACACGGCATCGCCATCCAATTGGCGAGCCTGACATTCATGGTCCATATCGGTTTTAGTCAGGCGGCAACGGTACGCGCAGGGCGGGCGCTGGGCCGCAGGGACAAGGCATCTTTGCGCCGTGGCGGGATCACTGCGATTGGCATGTCGGCAATCTATGCGGTCGTGACATCACTGATCTTTTTGGCGATTCCCGAAACCCTCGTGTCCTTGTTTATCGATCCTGCGGAGCCGGAGCGCGCGACGCTGCTGCGGATTGGCGCGAGCTTGATTATGGTTGCCGCATTGTTCCAGTTGGTTGATGGTTTGCAGGTGTTGGCCTTGGGCCTGCTACGCGGTGTTCAAGACACAACGGTGCCGATGATTATGGCCACATTCAGCTATTGGGTGATTGGCCTGCCCGTCAGCTATATTTTGGCGTTCAAGTTTAACATGGGCGGCGTTGGTTTGTGGCTGGGCCTTGTGATCGGCCTTGCTGTAGCTGCCGTTTTGATGATGACGCGGTTTTGGGGGCGATCCGTTAAGATCACCCCACATCCAAGTTCACTCTAGCAGTTCTAGATCACGCAAGCGCAGACGTGGGCAGTCGAGCATGCCAAAGTCTTCGAAAGACTGCTTGTGCGGGAACAGGGCCAAGTAGGCGCGCAAGGCCGCACCACGTAAGCCAAGGTTGAATGCGGTGCCCGGGTGCAGCGTTTCGATTTCAACACCGTTCACTTCAAGGCTTTGCTGTTTTTCAAAACCGAATTGGTAGACAGCAAATGGCGTTGTAGGACGCAGTGACAAGACGTTATTGCCGTCCACGAAATCAGACGCGGGGATAAATGCGGCGTCGCTACCGCTTACGCGGCGGATGCCAGCGGCGCGGTGCAAAATACGCGCGCCATATCCAAGCACAAGATCAGGCGAAGGGCGGTTATATCCCATTGCGTCCGCGGTCAGACGGGTCAGCGTGGGCAAGGGGCTGTTCTCGGCGGGGCGGTTTGGCTGGATGGTAATGCAGCCGCGCCATTGGACAGTTTCAAAGCTGCCGTCACCAAGGCGCAATTTATCGCCCGGCAAGACATCTTCAACGGCGATAATGCCATTTTCCGAAGTGACCAATGCGCCTTGTTTGAGGACGCAAAACGCTTGCTCATAAACGGTGTGAGCGCGGGCTGTCCGGCGGATGTCACGCAATTGCCCGTCACGATCAAGATACATGATCTCGTACTTGCGCATCGGCAGCTCTGGCGGAAGCGGCGCAAAGGCATCAAGTGCGTCCTGACGCAACGATGCGGGACGGCTGTTGTGGTGTGTTACTTGTGAAAACGAAGCGGAAAGGGGCTGGTTCATGCGAAAGCCTATCTATCAGGGTTCACATCAGTTGCTGGGCCCACCGCACAACATCTGAGGTCAACAAGGGTTACTGTTTAAAATACACGTGTTCGTCTGTTGCGCCTGCGGCTTCGGTCATCACAGCCCACGCGTGGACTGATCAAGACGTCGAACCTCAAGCTTTCGTGCCGCCACAGGCCGCGAAACTTCGCGACAAAAGCTGTTGGCGACAGCGATCTTTAAAGAGGGGATCTAGGCGCTTTGCGCCTGTAAAACCGTTGATTGGGCTTCTTCATTTGCCCGCTCTTTGCGACGCATAATCATCGCCTTGCGTGGCGCACCGCGCTCCCAAGGCATTGGGGTGTCATATGCTGCTACAGCGGCTTCCAAGGATTTCTGCCAACGACTTTTCATTTTTGATACCTTCTTCTTAAGAGCCCTCTTTTGGCGAGGGCATTGTGAAGAAGATGACGTCTTAAACTGGCGAGAATTTGACGAAGGGCAAATTTCTTCATTTTTTACCGAGTTGGTTCAATTGCCCTCAGCAATATATTGAAAAAACACACACAAATTGGTTTGCGACATGGGGTTCCTTGTTGCCGCGACGACTGAACTGCGGCGGTTTCGCCCCATTCTGCCTTTGTTTGCAGCTTCAGAGCCGAATTGTGGCAATAAGTCGCCCGTAGTCCGCCTGCTTTTGGTGAACCGACCGACGGTAGCTATAGAATCGCTTTGCATCCGCATAGGTGCAATGTCCAGTCCACGCCGCACTTGCGACGCCAATCTGTTTAAGGCGGTGCAGCCCGAAGGCGGGCAGATCAAATTGAAAACGATCACCCTTACCGGCCGTGAAAAACTGTGCATGGTCTGGGTCGGTCGCAACAAAGCTTTCGCGCAGTTCCGGTCCGACTTCGTAGTTGGTTTGGCTGATTGAGGGTCCGATCACGGCTACGATGTCCGCGCGTGCAGCGCCAAGGGTCTCCATCTGCGCCACAGTCGCGTCGAGCACGCCGCCTAACGCGCCTTTCCAGCCTGCGTGCGCGGCTCCGATTACGCCTGCCTTTTTGTCGGCAAATAGAACGGGCTGACAATCGGCCGTCAGGATGCCCAATGCGATCCCCTTTGTGGCAGTGACCATGGCGTCCGCTTTTGGTGCCTGCGCATGTGGTGCATTGATTATTACTGCATCCGCGGAGTGGATTTGATGCACTCCAATGAGGTCATCAATTTCAACGTCCATCGCGCCTGCCACCCGTGCGCGGTTGATATGCACAATGTCGCGCTGGTCGGAACTGCCAAACCCACAGTTCAGCCCAGAGAATACGCCCGACGATGCACCACCACCGCGGCCAAAGAACCCGTGCCGTGTTCCCGCCAAAAGCGGATGTTGTATAATGTCCAGTGTCATGGCTCTAACCCAGATGGCGGAGTTGCGGTGGCGGGATAAATTCCCATCACTTTAAATAGGTCACCCATTTCTGCAGGGTGGGTCAAGCGCCGATGTGCTTTGATGTGTGCGTCGCGGGTGGGGCCAGTAAGCCGTTGCGCGAGGATCTGCGCACGTGCGGTGATCCCTAGCCGTTCAAGGTACACACCCTGCGTCGTCAGTCGTGTGAATTTTGCAGGGGGAGCGTTGTGTGCGATTGCCGCGAAATCAACGTGTGCGGTGAGGTCACTTTCGCCGGGTGTCGCAAGCGGGTCCACATGATCATGCGCCTTAAGCGCCTGCAGTGTGTCCCCTTGTGACTGCCAATCCCCATAGTCGATGACCAGTGCGGTGCCGCCGTGTGTGTCTATCAATTGCCCAATCGTTTGCATGATTGCAGGCAGGGCGGTGCAATGCTCTATCAGATCACCTTCGGCGGTATCGGCAAGCCTCTGTTCAAGCAGGGCAAGTGGTGCCGCGGTAGACAGTCCAAAGCTTAGTTCATCATCGGTCAACCCCACCATCTTTTCGCGCCACGCGTCGCCTGTCCGTACGAACTGCCGGATTGGTAGCGCATCAAAGAATTCGTTGGCGATCAGGAATAGCGGTTGCTCGGGCAGGGTGGCCACACTGTCTTGCCAGTGGGCATCGGGGACGGTTTTCGCTTGGACCTTGCGTAAAGTGGGTGAGGTTTCAACAAAGTGGACGGCCATAGCATCATGGAAACCCGGCACAGCTTTGGTGGCGCGCAGGATGTCCGCCATCAATGTGCCGCGTCCCGGACCCAGCTCTGCCAAGGTAAAGGGCGCGGGTTTGCCTTGGTCGATCCATGATTGTGCCAGTGACAAACCGATGAGTTCGCCAAACATCTGGCTAATCTCGGGGGCGGTGATGAAATCGCCGTTTTGCCCAAACGGATCGCGGGTGGCGTAGTAGCCGTGCACGGGATGCATCAAGCAGTCTGCCATGTAGTCGGCCAAACTGATCGGGCCGGTCCGCGCGATGCGGGCGACCAAAAGATCACCCAAGACCGTCATCTGCGCCGTGCCATTAGCACAACTGTTAGACCCACAAGGATCATCGGCAGTGTCAGGGTTTGGCCCATCGTCAGGCCGATGCCGTTTACATGGAAGGCCAGCCCAAGCTCATTTCCGACCGTGACGAATTGCGCATCAGGTTGGCGCACGAATTCGACCATGAAACGCGCGATGCCGTAGCCCGTGAAGAAGACACCAGACAATAGCCACGGTTTCTTCAGCGCGCCAAAGCGGAAGGCCAGTAGCAGCAGGATAGTGCCCAGCAGCAGCCCTTCTAGCCCAGCTTCGTAAAGCTGTGAGGGGTGACGCACGCAAGGTTCTAACGCTGTTGCACAGGCTTGGGCAGCTTGGCCCGGAAAGACGACGCCCCAAGGCAGGTCCGTAGGACGCCCCCAAAGCTCGGCGTTGATGAAGTTTGCGATGCGGACAAGAAAAATCGCGGGTGCTGCGGAAACGGCAATAATGTCTGCCAAATCCGGCACAGATACCTTTTGGCGTTTGCTAAACACAAAGACTGCGACGACCACACCCAGAAAACCGCCATGAAATGACAGCCCACCTTCCCAGATTTTAAAGACATCAAGCGGAGCGGACAGAAATTCAGCGGGCTTATAGAATAGCACATAGCCCATGCGCCCCCCGCCAATCACGCCGATCACGATATACGTTAGCAAGTCTTCGAGCTGCGACACCTTCATCGGCGGCCCGTTGCGCCACAGCGCGGGCCGGTTCAGCGCGAATTTGATCAACTGCCAACCTAGCGCGATACCCACAATATAGGCCATCGCATACCAGCGCAGAGCGATCTCAAAGCCGCCAACGGAAAACGCGAATATCTCCGGCGAGATATTGGGAAAGGGGATTGCTGCAAACATGCCGCCATTCCTTGTCGGTGCATGCGTCAAAGTCAACCAGACAATGCCCGCTTGTCCGAACGCGCCGTAGGCACCATATAGAGGACAAAGCGATTGGAGAACCTAATGACTAACAATAAAATCCTCGATGACATCAGCCAACTGATGACAAATGCAATGGGCGTGGCCCAAGGTGCCAAAGACGAGGCGCAAACCGCGATGTCATCGATGATGGACCGCTGGTTGGCAGATCGCGACTTTGTTACTCGTGAAGAGTTCGACGCGGTACGTGCGATGGCCCAAAAGGCCCGCGAAGAAAACGACGCGCTAGCGGTACGGATCGCGGCGTTAGAAGCGAAAAAGTAAATCTTCGCACGGTGGGGTTTGTCCCCATCGGCAATCTCTAAACTGAATAAATCTACCGGCGGGGGGAAACCCCCGCCCTACAAACTTGCGCGCCACAAAATGCCAAATTCGGACGACATATCCACATGTTTTTTGTCTGACGCGCCGCATACTCCCTTTTATCCCCAAGAAATGGCTTTACAGCTAGGATCCCTTCGGTCCACGATATGTAGTAGGGGATAAAGGTGAACAACACCGTCCCTAGAGCAGTTATCTAGCGCTGGGGCACTGCCATGTCCCCTTCGCCAACGCAGTGAGGCAAAGCACATGGCATTGTCCGAGCATTTCCCTGATGCAGAAGATCTCCACCCGATTGATCTGGTGGAACATATCGCAGAGCACCACGCGTGGGAGTTTGACCGCATTCACGACGACCAGATCGCGATGGCCGTCGAGGGCCAATGGCGGACGTATTCAATTACGCTTGCTTGGTCTGCATATGATGAAACGCTTCGTTTGATCTGTACCTTTGACATGGAGCCGCCCGAAGACCGGATGCCGGCCCTGTACGAAACATTGAACACCATCAATGACCGCTGTTGGGCGGGTGCCTTTACGTGGTGGGATGAACAAAAGCTGATGGTTTACCGCTATGGGCTGATGTTGAGCGGGGATCAGGTTGCTGGGCCAGATCAAGTTGACACAATGATATCTGCGGCTGTTGCTGCCTGCGAGCAGTACTACCCTGCGATCCAACTGGTCACATGGGCGGACCGCACGCCGCAAGACGCCGTGCAGGTCGCTATTGGCGGTGCTTACGGGCGGGCCTAAAATTATTGCTAAGGTGGGTTTAAACCCACCTTACGTTTCCGTAACCTTTTGCGAGATATACAAGAGGTGCATCCATGAACATGAATGATGTCGCAGCGCGCGGGCTGGTTTTGCTAGGTTGCGGGAAAATGGGCTCTGCTATGCTGAATGGCTGGCTGCGTTCCGGGTTACCGGCCAAGTCGGTTTGGGTCATTGATCCACATCCGTCTGTGTGGCTCAAGGAACAGGGCGTGCATATTGGCGGTGATTTGCCTGACAATCCTGCGATTGCGATTATTGCTGTCAAACCGCAGATGATGGCGGATGCGTTGCCTGACGTAAAAGTGTTGGGCAATGGGCATACTTTGGTCATTTCAATTGCGGCGGGCACACCGATTGCCACCTTTGAGGCGATGTTGGGTGAAAAAACCCCAATCGTGCGTGCGATGCCGAACACGCCTGCCGCTGTTGGCCGTGGTATCACGGCGCTAATCGGCAACACCAATGTCACACCTGATGATATGGATTTGGCTGATGGGCTTTTGCTGTCGATTGGTCAAACTGTCCGCTTGGATAACGAAGGACAGATGGATGCGGTCACTGCGGTGTCCGGCTCTGGCCCTGCCTATGTGTTTCACCTGATCGAAGCGCTCGCTGCTGCGGGCGAAGCCGAAGGTTTGCCCGCTGATTTGGCGATGCAATTGGCCAAGGCCACGGTCGGCGGTGCAGGAGAGTTGGCAGAGGACGTGGATGAAACGCCCACCCAATTGCGGATCAATGTGACCTCGCCCAATGGTACAACCCAAGCAGCACTTGAGGTGCTGATGGATGCGGAGACAGGTTTTCCGCCATTGCTGCGCCGTGCGGTTGCTGCGGCGGCAAATCGGTCCCGCGAGCTATCAAATGAGTGATATTTCATTTGATGATTTCCTAAAGGTCGATGTGCGCGTTGGCACCGTCCTGCGGGCTGAACCCTATCCAGAGGCGCGCAAGCCTGCGATCAAACTGTGGATCGATTTCGGGGATGAGATCGGCGAGAAAAAGACCTCTGCCCAGATCACGGCACATTATGCGCCAGAGACATTGGTCGGCAAACAAGTGCTTGCTGTTGTCAATTTTCCGCCCCGTCAAATTGGTAAATTCATGTCCGAGGTTCTGGTCCTTGGCATGCCAGATGAAACCGGAGAGGTCGTTTTGGTCGGCCCCGACCAACCCGTGCCAATCGGAGGGCGCTTGCATTGAAGAAAAAACTATTGATTACGCGGCTTTTGCCTGATGCAAACCTTGCCGCCGCGCGCACGCGCTATGATGTGACTGTCCGCGACACCGCTGACGGGTTGACCGTGGCCGAGGCTGCGGCGGCGCTGCGAGACTATGATGCGATCTTGCCCACCTTGGGCGATCAATTCACGGCCGATGCTTTCACGGGCGATATCCGCTGCGGTGTGCTGGCGAACTTTGGTGTCGGATATAACCACATTGACGCCGCGGCTGCGGCCAAAGCGGGTGTGGCCGTTTCAAACACCCCTGATGTGGTTACTGACGCAACTGCTGATATTGGCCTGACGTTGATCCTGTCCACCTGCCGTCGCGCGGGCGAGGGTGAGCGTTTGGTACGTGCCGACAAATGGGGCGGCTGGGGCCCGACGCAGATGCTTGGCACCCATGTAACAGGCAAAACAGTGGGGATCGTCGGCATGGGCCGTATTGGTCAGGCTGTCGCGCGCCGCTGTCATTACGGGTTCGAAATGCCGGTTCTGTATTTTAACCGTTCGCAAAAGGCGGTCGATTTGCCCGCCCGTCAGGTGGACACTCTGCAAGAGTTGATGGCGGCTTGCGATATCGTTGTTGTTACTGTGCCAGGCGGTGGTGCGAACACGCATATGATCGATGCCGCAGCCTTGGCCGCGATGAAGTCCACGGCTATCTTCGTCAATATCGCACGTGGTGATGTGGTGGATGAACCTGCTTTGATTGCGGCTTTGCAGGCAGGCCAGATTGCAGGTGCGGGACTGGATGTCTTTGCCGCAGAACCTGTTGTGCCTGACGCATTTCGCGCGATGGAGAACGTCGTTTTGCTGCCCCATTTGGGGACGGCGGCGCTCGAAGTGCGCGAGGCGATGGGGCAGATGGCCTTGGATAACATCATCGCGTGGGATGAAGGTCGCCCGCTCCCGCAGTCTGTTTGACCAATTGTTGTAGCGCAGGGTCTGGAACCCCGCGTTGCGCAGTATTATAATAACATCAAGATGCAGTTGAAAAAGCTCCTCCTTGCCCGATTGATGATTGTCTTTGCGCTGTTTGTCGCAATGGCCAGTTCGGGCTTGGCGCATCGGTTTGAGTCCCGTGCCGCGACTGAAAGCCTGAACGCCTATCTCGCGGCTGGCGGTACTTACGCCGATATTTGCGCTGATGACGGGTTTGGCGGGCACAGCGGTGGCCAGACCTGTGATGCGTGTCGCTTAGTCGATAACGTCGCTTTGCCGCCTGTGGGTGCGTCCTGTGTGGCGCCACATTCGGTTATTCTGGCCACACATAGCGCTTTAGCGGCGTTGCCGCAGCCCTCGTTTGTTCCCGATCCGTCGCGCCCTGTCCGCGCACCTCCCATGGTTTGATGACTGTCTAATTACACAATCAAACCATACGTGACCCGGTAGAACGGGCACAGCTTTCGGAGAGAACTTATGAAACTTATCACACTGACCGCAGCCGCTTTGTGTTCGCTGGCAACAACCCTGTCGGCACATGAATATAAAGTCGGCGATATCGTCGTTGATCATCCAATGGCGTTCGAGACCGCCAAGACCGCCCAAACTGGCGGCGGCTTTATGAAGATCACCAACAATGGCACCACCACTGATCGGCTGGTGGCTGTTACAGCCGCTTTCCCGCGCGTCGAAATCCACACAACCGAAATGGACGGCGATATCGCACGCATGATGCAGCTAGAGGACGGGATCACACTGCAGCCGGGCGAAACCGTGACACTGATGCCAGGCGGACTGCACATCATGTTTATGGGGCTGGGTGGCGATCCGTTTGAGGTCGGCGAAGAAATTCCTGCAACCCTGATGTTTGAAAACGCAGGCGCGCTCGAGATCGAATTCAACGTGGAAGAGCGTAAAATGGGCGATCACGGCACGATGGACCATAGCGGTCACACGATGGGTAATTAAATCTAAATACGCCAGAAATCAGGGCAGGGCAGCCGTATGTTGTCCTGCCTTTTCCATGCTAATATTGGCACTTAACCCTTGGTCGCGCGATCTGCCTTTTTGCGCACCAAATTGCTGCGCAAATCGTGCATTGCGATCAGCAATTCTTCGGTCACCTGTTCCAACTGTGCATCCGTCGCTTTGGATTGCACCCAATGACTTGTGATGTTGATCTGATCAATAGCACGGTGAATATCGTCCATTTGTCGCACGGCCAGCAGGTCTAGCCGTGCGTTCATCCATCCTGTGATCGTATCACGCTCTGCGTCGGTCAGGATGTGATCGCCCAGCACTTTGAAATCGCCCCGGTTGGTGTTGACCACAGCGATTTGGTCGAACTCGAGCCTGCGGTCACGGTTTTCTCCGTCCACACGGAAGACCACCGCGCCATTATCGCGCACCCGAAAATATAGATCAGGAAATCCGGTCACGTCAGAGCTTTGCAGAAATTGATGATCCGCTGGCAGGCCTCTTTAAGGGCTTCGTCAGAGGTTGCATAGCTGACGCGGAAATTAGGGCTCAGTCCAAAGGCCGCGCCAAAGACTACCGCAACGCCAGTTTCTTCCAGCAATGCGGTCGCAAAGACCTCGTCATTGTCGATCACTGTGCCTGCGGGTGATGTTTTACCCAAGCAACCTGCAATGGACGGATAGACGTAGAATGCGCCTTCGGGTTCTGGGCAGATGATTCCGGGTGCTTGGTTCAGCATTGCGACGACAAGGTCGCGACGGCGTTCAAACAGCATATTGTTGGGGGCTAGAAAATCTTGCGTGCCATTGAGCGCTTCGACGGCCGCGTATTGGCTGACGGAACACGGGTTTGATGTTGATTGCGATTGCACCTTGCGCATCGCTTTGATCAAAAGCTCTGGCCCAGCAGCATAGCCGATACGCCAGCCTGTCATCGCATAGGCTTTGGACACACCGTTTACGGTCAGTGTGCGATCATAAAGTAGCGGTTCAACTTGGGCGGGCGTGCAGAACTTGAAGTTCCCGTAGGCCAGATGTTCATACATGTCGTCTGTCATGATCCAGACATGAGGATGACGCAGCAGGACGTCTGTAAGTTCCTTCAGCTCTGACCAGCTATAGCCAGCGCCCGTCGGATTTGACGGCGAGTTGAACAAGAACCACTTTGTTTTCGGCGTGATCGCGGCCTCAAGTTGGGCGGCAGTGATTTTGAAGCTAGCCTCAAGCTGGGCTTCGACGGTGACAGGTGTGCCGCCTGCAAGTAGAACCATATCGGGATAGCTGACCCAATAAGGTGCGGGGATGATCACTTCGTCACCTGCATTCAGCGTCGCCATAAACGCGTTATACAGGACCTGCTTGCCACCAGTGCCGATTGTCACTTGGGACGGGGTATAGGTCAGTTCATTGTCGCGGATGAATTTCGCGCAAATCGCCTGCTTTAGCTCTGGAATGCCGTCAACAGCCGTGTATTTCGTCTTGCCTGCCGTGATGGCGGCGATCCCTGCATCCTTGATGTTCTGGGGGGTGTCGAAATCAGGTTCGCCTGCACCCAGCCCAATGACATCACGGCCAGCGGCCTTCAGCTCTTGGGCCTTGGTGGTCACCGCGATTGTCGGAGACGGTTTGACGCGGTCGAGTGTCGCAGAAAGAAAGGTCATTTGTGGCATCCGGTGGTAAAAAGGGTAGGTGTGTGACATAGGACGCAAGCATGCATCATGGCAAGCATCAAGGAGTTAGAGATGACGGAAGACCACGGTTGGTTTAGCGAAGATACCGCGACATTCGGGGACAGGCTTGCTGCTGCCCGAGAAGCGGCGGGTCTCAGTCAGGCGGCGTTCGCGAGCAAATTAGGTGTCAAACCAGTCACAATGACCAGCTGGGAAAACGACCTGAAAGAACCACGCGCCAACCGTCTACAGATGATGTCGGGTATCCTTGGTGTTTCGATGAGCTGGCTTTTGACCGGCGCTGGTGACGGTCCGGATGCGCCGGATGAAGCGAATGATCTGTCCGATGATGTGCTGGACCTGTTGGCTGAAATGCGGGCGCTGCGCAGCCAAATAGCGCAGTCTGGTGAAAAACTGGGGCGTTTGGAAAAGCGACTGCGCGCGGCACTGAAAGATCCCGAATGACCGAAGATCGCGAAACCATGATTAAACGGCTGCGCATGCGGTCAATGCGGCGTGGCATCAAAGAGATGGATTTGATCTTGCAGGCTTTTGCAGATGCAAATCTGGCTGGTTTCACAGATGATGCGCTCGTGCTTTATGACCAGCTTTTGTCAGAAAATGATCATGATATTTATGGCTGGGTCGGGGGGCAGTTTGCCGTGCCAGAGGAATACCTTGATCTTGTCTCGCAGATTGCTGACGGGGCGCAAGGTGTAACCAAACCCGCTTAGCGGACAAGGTTATAAAACCATTCTACGCTTAACTAAATTTTGTTGATTTCGATTTATTCCATTCCCAAGTTGAGAGCGGAGCACTGAAAATGACAATTCATAGCGAAATGGGTGATCCCCCAAACACGGGTATATCCAGCACTGAAAGCGCCGCATTTATGACGGCCTACCTTGATGCGTTGACCCTTGTTGAAAGGTTGCACCGACTGCTGCTGGACGTGATCAAGGACGAGTTCGAACGTCTTGGTCTGCTTGAGATTAATCCGGTGCAGGCCTTGCTGCTGTTCAATGTCGGCGACAACGAAGTTACCGCCGGAGAACTGAAATCGCGCGGCTATTACCAAGGGTCTAACGTGTCCTATAATCTGAAAAAACTCGTTGATGCGGGCTACATGCACCATGAGCGTAGCGAAATTGACCGTCGCTCTGTGCGGGTGCGCCTGACTGAAAAGGGCCGGGGGGTGCATTTGGTGGTCTCAAAACTGTTCA
>NZ_JAFMHR010000060.1 GCF_017854415.1 Yoonia sp.
GGCAATGCAATGTCTGTCACATCCAGAACCCGCTGCACCGTCTGTGTGATCTCTTCGTGCGACGACCACAGGCGAGGGCGAATATTGGGATCAAATGAAACGACAGCGCCATTGCGACGGGCCTGTGCCAAGGCTTTGATCAAAGAAACCCGCGCTGACGGGGATAAGATAGCCAACGTAATCCCGGATAGATGAATAAGACCCGCACCCTGAAAGGCATTGGCAAGTGCAGTTTCATCATCCGCCAGCAGTCTTGCCGCAGATGTGTCGCGCCAATACGCAAAGCTGCGTTCGACACCCTTCAATGAAATTAGATATAACCCCATCGTGCGCACCGGATCACGGCTGATACCCGAAACATCGAGGCCGTCTGCGGCCGCTTCGGTCAGAAAACTGTGAGATAGATCATCCTGCCCGACACGTGTCACAAACCCTATGTTTGCTTTGTTTTCAAGCACCTGCGCCATATGCCACGCGGTATTGAAAGTGTCCCCCGCAAACGCGCGGCGATAAAGCCCTTCACCCACAGTTGCCATTTCAATCATCGCTTCGCCGACCGTGACCACATTTGTGTTCTTGAATGTCAGCATTCTGATGTTTTCTCGGTTCTCAGATCATAGATTGCGCCGGTCAACCAAGCGGGCCAATCACGCTCGAAAAAGGATTTTGCATCCTCGTCAAAGACCCTGTTTGGGCGCTCTGAAGTTTGAATTTCATCATTTTCGAGCCGCACAAGAATTTGCTTTTCATGGTCGTGCGAGGTTTCCGAACGAAACCGGAAATCATTTAGGGGACCAGACTTGGAGTCTGGCACGGCATCACCGTTGGGGTCACAAATGGCGCGCGCGCCGCGGCTGCCGCCGCCGTGACTTAAGTAGTGATCTAGCGCTGTTAATACGGCCTGTGATGCGATGGCCATTTGTTGCCACTGTATCGTGCGGGCGATTTCCCCGGGTCGGTCATAACTCAGACCCTTTTGACGGATCTCTTCACAAAGATCGCGGGCCTGCGCAAGTGCCGCAGTGACATCCTCTGCGCTGCAAATGAGCCCTGCATGATCACTCATGCGCGCTTGAATGGCCGTGCGGATAGCGCGAAATTTCAATGGACTTTCAGGTCGCAAGACCGCCCCGATATGGGCAACCGCCTTGGTCGCAACATTGGTGATATCTGCTTGTGCTGGCATCGCCGCAATGCCGCTTGCTGCAACGTTTTCAGCCACGCGCGTGCCAAAAACCTGCCCCGCATTCAACGCGGATCCACCAGGCCGGGTAACGCCATGCGTACCCGCCGCCTCGCCAACAGCATAGATGCCGCGTAGATTGGTACGGCCCCAAGTATCAACGGCAATGCCACCATTCATGTGCTGATTGTTCACCGCAAATTCCAAAGGTGCGACGGTGATATCAACCTTGTAGCGACGATAAAGTTCGATCGCGAGAGGGTTCATATGGCGCAACCTGTCAATTGGTAGGTCTTGCGTCGCCCCCGCAGTTTCAAGATAGGTTTTGACGTCCTTATCAAGGCGGTCGCGGCTAAAAGGTTGATCCCCGGCGATCCCAATGGGGTTGCGGTTGAAATCCATAAAGACCCGCCGCCCCAATTGCCCCTCGCGGTATATCGCAAGATCCACAAGGCTAGACCCGAAATCCAGCATACGCGTCGCATGGAATGGCCATTGATAGCCCTTGCGAAACACATTCGACACCATTTCCTGCGTGGTGCGGTAGTAGTCAGCAAGAAAGTTATGCTCTTTGCCCGCCTCATCCATTGAAAAGATATGTGGCATGGACTGTACGTAAGTTCCCGATAGATTCCACGGAAATCCTTCGCGGCGCGTCCCGATCCCGAACTGGCTCTCTGTCAGATTGACGAGTTCCAGACCCGCCTCGAGTGCCATCCCCAGCGACCCGAAACATCCGTTTGGAAACACGCTATCGCGGTAAAGCTCTCCCGGACCTCCTGCGGCAAGGACAAGCGCGTTGCTTTGGAATAGCACGAGGCCCATGGGGTTGTCAGCGGTCTGCGCCCTTGGGCGAATTGCAAGGATGCCTCTCGATGTCCTTGCGGCCCCTTCCCCTTCGGTTAGAATCTTGATCCCCGTTGTTTGGTTAAAGAACGGAATACCAAGCCGGATCGCTTCTTGCGCCAGCACCTTGACCATTAGCCGCGACGTGCGCGGCCCACAGCTTGTGGCGCGCCCAACTTCATCGTGGTCCGTTTTATAGCGCAACGTTCCGCCAAGCGGGTCCTGCGGCAACGGCAAACCAAGAAACTGCAAAGACCCCATCGCGCGGGTCGAACCGACCGCTTCGATATAGGCAGTGTCTTCGTCCATTGCGCCGCCAGCGCGTATTGATTGGGCCATTGCCTTGAAATTATCGCCTTGGTCCGATGTGTTTGCCGTGTGCAATGTCTGTTTGTCAGACCCAGAGCAGGCTGATGTCCCGCCCCAAGCGCTTTGCGACACGACAATGACATCACCTCCCCTACGCTTCAGCTCAACAGCGGCACGCAGGCCAGCTGCCCCGCTTCCTACAATCACGCAACCGCTATGATGTATCGGGATGTTATGACCGCCGACCTCAATAAAGTCGGACAACTCCGGCTCTGGTGAAAGCCGCGGCATTTCGACATCCGTTAGCGCGTCAAGAATGTCTTGTGGGATTGGGTTTGTCACAGTTGCAGGTCCATATTCAGCACATAAGCACCTCTAAAGATGCGTCATTGGAACGTTCCAATTATAGTTACACTTTTGCTCAAAAGGCGTCAACATGATCCAGCGGATCCGTGCATGCATTGCATTGACTGATGTTACACCTTTCAGTTATCGATATGGAACGTTCCAATTACGGACGGCTCGGCGGCTCTTTAGGGAAAAAAAGATGAAACCAATACATGTTGCTGTCCTCGGCGCGTCAGGTTGGATGGGCAAAGTCCACACGATGGCCTATCAGACTTTTCCCCATTTCTTTGGCACATCGGGGGGAACTGCCGAGGTTTCAATCCTGGTTGCCAGCAATCCTGCCGCAGCCGTGGAATTGGCCGCCTGCACCCCCCAAGCGCGGATTTTGCAAGACTGGCGTGCAGCGATTGCCGATCCAGAAATAGACTTGGTCGATATCTGCCTGCCCGACAATATGCACTATGAGGTGGCCAAAGCGGCGCTGTTGGCAGGCAAGCACGTCTATTGCGAAAAGCCACTTGCAAATACAGCAAAAGAGGCGCGCGAACTGGCCGATATCGCGAAAGAAAAAGGCCTGATAACCCGCGTCGGACATGCGTTTCCCCGCAATCCGGTGCATGATCTTGCTAAGGAGATCATCGATGCAGGCGAAATCGGTGACATCAAGATGTTCCGGGGATGTCAGCATGTTGACGTGTTCGCCAACCCGCTGACGCCGTTCATGTGGCGGGCCGATGGCACACTTGCGCCCACGGGTATCGTTGGCGACACAGGGACACATATCTTTAGTTTTATGGATTTTCTGGTCGGACGGGTCAGCACATTGATCGCCGACAATGTAATCGTGACGCCGCGCCGCCCAAAGATCGATGGCCTTGCTTATGGTGAACAGGTGACGCTTGACGGGACGGAAGACTGGGCAGATGTGACCAACCCCGATGCAACGAACGTTATGTGCCGTTTTGAAAATGGCGCAAGCGGGATTATCGATTTCAGCCGTGTCGCAACGGGGCGCAAGTTCATGCAAACCTACGAGATTTATGGCACCAAAGGCAGCCTTGCCTACACCTACGACGAGGTGAACAGGATCAGGTATTATTCCAACGATGACCCCACAGGTCGGCGGGGTTTTCGCGAGATCGACGTCGGACCCGAAAACGAAACCTACAAAGCATTTCTACCGCTGCCGAATTTCGCACTTGGGTATAACGAGTCCAAAATCATCGAGGTCGCAGAGGTCATCCGTTCCATCGTGTCGCAGCAACCTATGTGGCCGACATTTGAAAACGGACACCACATAGCGCAGATTGTTGATGCTTGCATGACATCATCAGAAAAACGGCAATGGGTTGATATACCAACGGCTTAGATATCGAAGTTAATCCAACTGCAACGACCACTTGAGCCGCGGATCGTCAAACTTATCGGTGTTCGGCTTTCTGGTGGTGGCGGTGAGCCTTTTTCAAGCCAAGCAACGAGCGTTTTTGCCGCCTGTTCTCCGATCTCTGCGATGTCGCACCGGACGGAAGACAGGGCAGGAAAACACTGGGCAACTTCTTCGATATCGTCAAAGCCGACGATGCGGAAATCGCTTCCTACTTTGCGCCCCACCTCGTGGCATCCTGACAGCATGCCCAATGCCACAAGGTCGTTAAAGCAAACGGCGGCATCTACTTCGGGCAGATCGCGCTGCAGTGTTTTGGCAACTTCGCGCCCAAAGGCACGACTTGAACGACCGCTCAAAACCAGCGGCTCCATATCGTTCTCTTGCAGAACCGCCAGATAGCCCGCTTTGCGTTCTTCGGTCACAGCCCGCCCTTCCAGACCGCCAACAAAGGCAATCTTGCGCGCACCTTGGTCGATCAAATGCATGGTGGCCGCCCTGCTGCCAGCGCCATAATCAGGTGCCGTGAATGGAAACAGGTCAAGCCTGTCGTCAATCCGGCGCAACATCTGCATCGCAGGAATTCCGGCGCGCGCGATGGCGTCAAACGTCGCAGTCGATCCACCATAGGTCGGGCAGATAATCAGTCCCGATACACCATGTTCGATCATCGAACTCACAACTTGCTCTTGGAGTTGCGCGTTTTCATCGGTGTTTGCTATGACGGTGGCATACCCGCTTTCGGATAACGCCATCTGCAGCGAGGTTGCGAACTCGGTGAAAAACGGGTTGCGCAGATCGTTGATAACCAATCCAATTAGACCCGCATTCGAACCGCGCATGTTGGCCGCAGAACGGTTATAAACATACCCGATCTCGGTCATTGTTTTGCGTACATGAACCCGCGTTTCTTCGCGCACGGACGCGCTGTTTTGCAAAACGAGGCTCACTGTGGATTTGGACACGCCAGCTTTTTTCGCGACATCAATGATCGTAGGACGATTACGGGCGCTCATTGGTGATCAATCCTGACATGCATATTAGGTACAACGATACGCATTACCGCGCATTTCGTGAACTGATATTTGCAGTAGGTCACTGATGTCTTACCCGCAATGCCCGTGATGGCTCTAGTCGTTGACGGGCAGGTCAAAAACAAGAATATCGTCGATACCCGCAACCGCATTCGCAACCAGTTTGCCGCCAAGGAGTTTGTGATCTGGATGATCCTGATAGGCTTGTAATGCGTCCCAGTCGACGAAATCCACGACAAACCCGTGCATATAGCCGCGTTCCATTTGCTCGGGGCTTTCGCTTTTGCCCGAGGTGATACTCAGAACGCCCGGCAATTTGTCTTTGATGGCGTAAAGCTCGTCAAAGATTGCAGCTATTCCGGCGTCACTGATTTCAGGTTTAAACCTGATGAATACAATGTGGCGGATCATAATTTATTCCATTTCATAGTTGGCTTTGATCATGTCAGACGCTTTTTCTGCAATCATAATCGCGGCGGCGTTGGTGTTTGAGGAAATCACAGTTGGCATGATCGCATTGTCGACGATGCGCAGACCCTCGATCCCGTTGAACCGCAGTTGGGTGTCAACGACTGCGCCCTCATCTGGCCCCATGCGGCATGTCCCTGCACAATGATGCGATGTCTTTGAATGGGTGCAAATGAAGTTGAAATAGTCGTCGTCAGTTTTGACATCAGGCCCAGGCAGCCGTTCGGCAAGGATATAGGGTTTCAGCGCATCTTGCGCGCAAATCTCTTGCGTCAACTTTAACCCTCTGATCGTCATTTCGCGGTCAAGCGGGTCTTGCAGATAATTTGGGTCGATCAGCGGTGCCTTGGCGGGGTCCGCGCTTTGTAGTCGCACCGTGCCGCGCGACCTTGGGCGCAAATAGCAAGAATTGAGTGTCACACCGCCTTGCGGCATCACCGCAACGCCATGTTCGATGCCCGTCCCCAATCCCAGGTGGAACTGCAGATCCGGCGATCTTGCGTCAGGGTCCGCATACCAAAAACCACCTGTTTCAAACAGCGATGACGCCACAGGCCCCTTGCGTCCGAAGAGGTACTGCAGGCCAGCGACAGCAGCCCAATGCGGTTTCGCATAACGATCATAGCTATAAGGGCCGCTCAGTTCGCTGATGCAATAAAGATCAAGATGGTCTTGCAGGTTTGCGCCAATCTCAGGCTGGTCATAGACAACATCGATCCCAAGCGATTGCAGATGGTCGGCAGGACCTATCCCTGACAGCTGCAACAAACGCGGCGATCCAATCGCCCCAGAAGCCAGAATAACTTCGGTGTTGGCCACAAGATGTGTGCCGTCAACAAGGTCGACGCCCGTTGCGCGTCCACCCCTGACGACCAAACGGCGCACCTGCGCGCCCAGTTTCACAGTCAGGTTCTTGCGGTGCCGGTTTGGCGCAACATAGGCCATCGCCGCAGATGACCGGCGCGCATCTTTTTGATTTAGCTGATAAAAGCAAACGCCATCTTGGGTCTCACCGTTTACATCCAGATTGCGGGGAATACCAAGCGCTGCTGCTGCTTCAAAATACGCATCGCAAATCGGCAAAGGGGCGCGTGGATTGCTTATGCCAAGTGGACCACCTTTGCCGTGGAATTTGTTCTCGAAGGTTTCGTTGTCTTCGGCTTTTTTGAAATAGGGTAGAACATCATCGTAACCCCAGCCATCACAGCCTTTTTGCCGCCAATCGTCATAGTCTTGCGCGTTTCCACGGGTGTAAACTTGGGCATTGATCGCTGACCCACCACCGATAACCTTAGCCTGTGTGTAGCGGAAAACCTTGTTTTGCATATGGCGCTGCGGAACGGTGTCCCACCCCCAACTGCCGATGCCCTTGGTCATTTTCGCGAAACCTGCAGGCAGGTGATAGAACGGGTGCCTGTCACTGCCGCCTGCCTCTAACAGCAGTACTTCGGCTGATGGATCCTCTGACAAGCGCCCCGCCAGAACAGAGCCCGCAGAGCCGCCGCCGATAATGATAAAGTCGTATCCATTGGCCATGCCGTGTTCCTAAATAAGTACGCGTGACGGGTTTGCGCTGCGGGTGATCCGTCTGATGGTACGTTTCATGCTGTCAGCTTGTGATCGTCAAAGTTTTCTGCACAGCGGATCGCCAACGCTGCAATCGTCAACGCAGGGTTCACCGCCGCCGATGTCGGTAAAATCGACGCATCCATGATGAAAAGGTTGGGGTGATCGTGGCTGCGTCCAAAGCTATCAACCACAGATTTTGCAGGGTCCTGCCCCATCCGCGCAGTCCCGCATTGGTGCGATGGCGTGCGCCGATCAAACGCGCGCGACATCACAACCGGATAGCCTGCCTTGCGCATCATCCGCTTTAGCTTTGCCACCAACATCAAGTGCGCGTCCCAGTTCGAGCGCTTCCAATCCAGCACGATCTGGCCGTTCTTAAGACTGACGCGGCTTTCGGGGTTTGGCAGGTCTTCGGACATCGCATAAAGATCGATAGACCGTCGCGCGATCCAGTTGGCCGCGATTTTCGGCAATCCGGACGACGCCTTGAGGATCGGCCCAGATATTTTGCCAAGCAACTGGATATTGCCCAAGGGCGCGCCATCTGGACCACCCCTTAAATAGAAATCATTCACCATCAAGGTTTTTTGGTAAACTGAAGGGTTCATCCGAAACGGGTGCAACGCCAGCACGGCAGAACAATTGTGGTTCATGAAATTCCTGCCGACCTGATCGGAACTGTTAGCG
Organism: Yoonia sp.; assembly: GCF_017854415.1. Lineage (GTDB taxonomy): Bacteria > Pseudomonadota > Alphaproteobacteria > Rhodobacterales > Rhodobacteraceae > Yoonia. The sequence continues at coordinate 7,829 of NZ_JAFMHR010000060.1, forward strand.
ATACCGTTCAGATGGTGCGCGTTCGCCGAACCCAGCAACAAAGCCGCACTTTGCACCGCACCTGCAGAAAGGACGATTGTTTTGCCTGATACGATTTCGCCCGTGTCCAGTTCAACGCCCGATATCACGTTGTTCGCCCCGACGATTAATCGCGTGACCCTGCATTGGGTCCGCAGGGTCACGTTGCCATGCGCAAGAGCTGCGCGCAGCCCACCACTTTCGGCGTCGCGTTTACCACCGATCGTATCCGGAAATGCATCCCAAGGCGTCTTTGCCCGCGAAAGCCAGCGGTCAAGATCGACCCCAAGAGGCAGCGATGCGGGATGCAGTCCGACCGACGACAGCCGTGCCCGCAGATCACTGATCGCAGATTCGTCCGGGACAGGCGCGAATGGATATTTCGAGGAATGTTTCGGTTCTGTCGGGTCTTCGCCGATTTGACCGCGCACGGCATAAAGGTGCTCTGCCTTGCCGTAGTACGGTTCAAGATCATCATAGCTGATTGGCCAACCCGGTGTCGTGCCGCCCATGTGCCGCAATGCGCCAAAGTCCTGCGCGCGATAACGCAGAAGCACGGCCCCGTAAAATTTTGAATTGCCACCAACGTAGTAATAATTTCCCGGGTGAAACGGCTTTCCATCGCCATCTAACCATTGTTCATCGGGACGATAGTGGCCCTTGGCAAAAATGGCGTCTTCATCGCGATCGTACATGGAACAGCGCAGGTGATCGCCCCGTTCCAGGATCAGAATTTTGCGGCCAGTCGGCGCGAGTGCGGCAGCCAGCGTCGCCCCGCCCATCCCTGAGCCGATAATGACTATATCCGGCCCGTCAGGCATTTAGGAAATCCGCGCCTCGGTTTTCGGATCAAACGCCACCGCTTTTTCCATATTGATCGCGAATGGAAATACTTGCCCTGCATGAACGTCGACATCAGCGCGGAACCGGCCTGTGACTGCTTTGCCACCCAGTTGTGTACCGACAAATGTGTCCGATCCAGCGGGTTCTGTGATATCAACATGGGCGTCGATCACGTGCACCGATTGGCTTGTCCGGTCTGCGCCGTCGCGATCAGTGATAACCTCTGGGCGAAGACCTAGCACGATCTCGCGGCCGTCATGTTTTGCGAACCCGCGTTCTTTGGGGAAAGGCAGCGTGACTTTCGTGCCATCCGCAAGTTCGGTTTCCGCGACCGCTTGCCCGTTCTCAACAGCAATACGTGCCGGAAATAGGTTCATCGACGGGGACCCCATGAAGCCAGCAACAAACATGTTGGCAGGGTTGTCATAAACTTCTTTGGGCGTTCCAAGTTGCTGGACATGGCCCCCGAACATCACCGCAATCCGCGTCGAAAGCGTCAGTGCTTCGATCTGGTCATGGGTGACGTAAACCATCGTGGTCTTCAGCCTTTGGTGCAGCTTCTTTAGCTCTGTGCGCATGTCCACGCGCAATTTGGCGTCAAGGTTCGACAGTGGTTCGTCGAATAAGAACACATCGGGATTGCGCACAAGTGCGCGCCCCATTGCAACTCGCTGACGCTGTCCGCCTGACAACTGGCCTGGCTTTCGCTTGAGCAATGGCTGGATTTGCAACAGGTCAGCCACATCGTTCATGGCCTTTTCACGCTCAGGCTTTGGGACGCCGTGCATTTCCAAACCAAAGACGATATTTTGCCCGACGTTCATATTCGGGTAAAGCGCGTAGGACTGGAACACCATTGCGATGTTACGCTCTGCAGGTGGCACGCCAGCCATCGACCGTCCCTTGATCGCAATATCACCCGAGGTAATCTCCTCGAGACCTGCGATCATGTTCAGCAACGTGGATTTGCCACATCCCGACGGGCCGACCAGCACCAGAAACTCGCCTTCTTCGATCGAAATATCGGTTTCGTGTAGCACCTTGACCGCGCCATAAGATTTGGTCGCATTTTTGATATCGAGAAATCCCATAGGATTATCCTTTCACAGAACCAGCCATCAGACCGCGCACGAAGTAGCGGCCAGCGACGATATAGACAAACAGGGTTGGCAAAGCGGCCATTATCGCGCCTGCGAAATGGACGTTATATTCTTTCACGCCCGTCGAAGATTGGACCAGATTGTTCAACGCCACCGTCATCGGTTGGCTATCAAAATCAGAGAAGGACGCACCAAACAGGAAATCATTCCAGATATTGGTGAATTGCCAAATGATACAGACGACCGCAATAGGCCCGGACGACGGCAACATGATCCGGCGGAAAATTGTAAAGAACCCTGCCCCGTCGATCATTGCCGCGCGCACCAGCTCGGTCGGGAATTGCTGGTAGTAGTTGCGAAAATAGAGCGTTGAAAAGCCGATACCGTAGACAAGGTGAACAAACACCAGCCCCGGCACCGTTCCCGCAAGACCCACAATCCCCAGCATTCGCGCCATCGGGATCAGCACCATCTGGAACGGGATAAAGCAGCCAAACAGCAGCAAACCAAAGATAATCGTGTCGCCGCGAAACCGCCATTTAGTCAGGACATATCCGTTCAATGCCCCAAGCACGGTCGAGATCGCCACAGCGGGTACAACCATGATGATCGAATTCCAAAAGAACGGACGCAGGCCTGTGGCCTCGACCCCGATTTGCGCGGTCGACCACGCTGTTGACCACGGTGCAAACGTCCATTCATTTGGCAAGGCCATCATACCGCCCGCCTGAATTTCGCTGAGCGGCTTTAGCGAGTTTACGACCATGACATAAAGCGGCAGCAGATAGAAAAGAGAGAACAGCGCCAAAAGCGTGTAGATCACAAAGCGCGCGCCAGATCCGGTGCGTACAACTGTTGCGGTTGCATTACTGGACATTACTTCTTCTCCCTAAGTTCGGAATAGATGTAGGGAACCATGATCGCTGCAATCGCCATCAACATGATCGTCGCCGAAGCTGCACCGATGCCCATCTGATTGCGGGTGAAGGTGTATGAATACATAAAGGTCGCAGGCAGTTCGGTCGCCGTTCCCGGCCCGCCGCCTGTCAGCGCGATTACCAAGTCATAGGACTTGATCGCCATATGGGACAACACCACAAATGCGGACATGAACGCAGGGCGCAGCTGTGGGATAACAATCCGGCGATACAGCGCAAAATTTGATGCACCGTCGATTTGTGCGGCCTTCAGCACCTCATTGTCGATGCCGCGCAAGCCTGCCAGAAACATCGCCATGACAAAGCCGCTGGTCTGCCAGACTGCCGCAATGACGATGGTATAAATCGCCATGTCGCCGTCTTTGATCCAGTCAAAGGTGAAGCTTTCCCAACCCCAACCGCGCACAACCGCTTGCAGGCCGATGCCGGGATCCAAAAACCATTTCCATGCGGTGCCGGTCACGATGAAGCTAAGTGCCATTGGGTAAAGATAGATCGTGCGGATGAACCCTTCGGCGCGAATTTTCTGATCAAGCAGAATGGCGAGGGTCAGGCCAAGCGCGCAGCAGATCACGATATAAAGCGATCCGAAGATCAACAGGTTGGTGACAGCAGTGTCCCAAGCCCGGATGCGGAACAGCTTTGAATAGTTTTCCCAACCGACAAGCCCATAAGACGGCAAGATACGGCTGTCCGTAAAAGACAGATAAAAAGTGAAAAAGATAAATCCGTAAACAAAGACCAACACCATCGCCAAGCTTGGGCTCAAAACGATTTTTGGCAAAGCTTCGCGCAGCCAGTCTTTGCGGCGGCGGTTCTGAGCAACCTGTGACATCGGGATTTTCCTTTGAAAAGGGAGGTGGGAAAGCGCAGCAGCGCTTTCCCGATTTTCGTATTGCTTACTTGGCGATATCGACAGCAGTCACGAGCTCTTCGACCGCAGTCGCAGAATCGAACTCGCCGTTGAAGTGCGCTGTAATCACGTCATACATCGCGTTCTTAACAGCCGCTGGGTTGGCGTGGCCGTGTGCCATTGAGCCGTACAAGTTGCCGCTGGCAGCTGCCGCACGGAATTCCTCGTAGGCGCGCTGACCGCAGGCATCCAGATCACTTGCGTCCAGATCAGTACGTGCAGGCACGGAACCTTTTACTTTGTTGAAAGCAATCTGGAAGCTTGGCGAAAGGATCGCCTCGGCAAGTGCTGCTTGCTCTGCGGATACCGCATCACCCTGCGAGAACATCGCGAACTGATCAGAGTTGAAAGTCACCTGATCTTGACTGCCTGGAAGACGGAAGCAAAGGAAGTCTTCACCCGGAACTTTGCCCGCGTTTAAGAATTCACCCTTTGCCCAGTCACCCATGACCTGAAATGCGGCCTCTTGGTTGATGACCATGGCAGATGCGAGGTTCCAATCGCGACCAGAGAAGTTGTCATCAACGAAACCGCGCAAAACGCCCATACGGTCGAACGCTTCTTTCATGGTGTCTGAACCAAGTGCGTCCTCGTCCAGATCAACAAATGCGGACTGATAGAACTCTGGACCGCCGACGCCCATTGCGACGCCGTCAAAGATTGTCGCATCCTGCCAAGGCTGACCGCCATGGGCCAAACCCACATAACCGGCATCTTGCGCTGCTTGCATTGCGGCTACAAATTCGTCCCATGTCTGCGGCTCGGAGAGGCCGAGTTCATCCATGATAGCTTTGTTCGCCCAGACCCAGTTGGTCGAGTGCACGTTGACCGGAACCGAAACCCACTGGTCTTCGTAGACAGCAAACTGTTGCAACGCAGCAGGTACAACTTCAGCCCATCCGCCGTCACTGGCCACACCATTCAGGTCAGCAAGTGCGCCTTCCATGGCCCAATCAGTGATGTCAAAGCCCAGCATCTGAACGGCTGTTGGTGGATTGCCCGAAGTGACGCGTGCGCGCAGTACTGTCATCGCTTGGGTTCCGCCGCCGCCAGCAACTGGCATGTCCTGCCAACCAATATTTTGGCCTGCCAGATCGTCTTTAAGCACATTCAGCGCTGCAGCTTCACCGCCAGATGTCCACCAGTGTAGAACTTCTACATCGTTGGCATATGCCATGCTTGTCGTAGCCATGAGTGCCATGGCCGTAGCTGTTTTCTTTCCAAAGTAACCACGCATTGAGGTCTCCTCCCGTTTGTTGCGTTAGTATTCTGCGGACCACTTGGGTCCGTCAGTCCGTTTTCACCCAAGGTGCCCGCGTGCGCCCAATGCGCATCACAAGTGATTTCACCTCAAGGAATTCTTCAAATCCGTAACGTCCGATTTCGCGACCTTGCCCGGACTGTTTCATCCCCCCAAAGGCCAGTTCCGGGAACCCGTCCATCCATGTATTTGTCCAAACCGTGCCTGCTTGCGCGCGTCTGCAAAATTCAAGGCAGGTGTGGACGTTCTCGCTCCAGACGCCTGCTGACAAGCCGTAAGTAGAATCGTTGGCCAGCGCGACAGCCTGATCAAACGTCTTGAACGTCAGTACTGTCAATACAGGTCCAAACACCTCTTCACGGGCAATCGCCATATCGGGCGTCACACCGCGCACAACCGTTGGCTGATAAAATTGATCGCCCAGACCGGGCACATCTAGAACCTGGCCACCAATGCATATCTCGGCGCCCGCGCTGATAGCGTCTTTGATATATCCGTCGATTTTGGCTTTGTGGTCTTCAGTCACGATTGCACCGACTTGGGTGTCAGGGTGCATCGGATTGCCAAAAACTACCTTGCGCGAAAGGGCGACAACGCGTTCCACAAATGCGTCGGCGATATCTTCGTGCACGATAATCCGGCTCGATGAATTACAGCACTGCCCGACGTTAAAATACACACCAAAGGTTACTGCATCAGCGGCATTTTCAAGGTCCGCGTCAGGAAAGATCACTTGCGGGTTCTTGCCACCAAGTTCCAACGCGACCTTTTTCAGCGTCTCGCCCGAGGATTTGGTAATCATTTTGCCCACGGCGGTCGAGCCGGTGAATGTCACCATATCCACGTCATCATGCGTGGTCATCAAACTGCCAACGGGCGTTCCCAGTCCAAGGACGATATTGCAAACGCCCGCAGGCAGGCCAGCCTCAACCAGTATTTCGCCCAACATCGACGTCGTCGAAGGCGTCATTTCAGAGGGCTTAACCACACAGGTACAGCCTGCAGCCAAAGCAAAAGGCAGCTTTTGGCTCAGAATCCAGAACGGGAAATTCCAAGGGGTGATGATCGACACAACGCCAATCGGTTCCTTGACCACGACACCAAGAATATCGGCGCCAAGTGTGTTGTGACTGTCACCATGCGCCGTGCGGGCAAGCGACGCAGCATAGCGCCACAAATCCGCCGCACCGCCGCATTCGCCGCGTGATTGACTGATCGGCTTACCGCTTTCCAGCGTTTCCATCACAGCCAAGCGTTCTTCGTTTTGTTCAATCAGGTCTGCGACCCTGTACAAGACTGCGGCGCGTTCTTTGGCCGCTAGGCTGCTCCAGCGACCATCGTCAAACGCCGCGCGCGCGGCTTTGATCGCTGCTTGTGTCTCTGTCTCGGACCCAAGTGCAGCTTGGCTGACGACAATGCCATGCGACGGCGACACACGATCTAACTTTTGCCCATCGGCGCTGTCTACGAACACACCGTTGATGAAGTGCCGTGCCTGATATGCAGCGTCAGGCATGGCAACGGTCTGTTCAGAGAGGATATTGAGGTCCAACATAAATTACTTTCCCGAGAAATTTGGTGTGCGTTTGTCACGAAAAGCGGCGACGCCTTCTGCGCGGTCATCTGTGGCGGCAATTGCGGCACTGCCCAAGCTTTCAATCATCGCGGCCTTGTCTTCGTCTTGGGCCGCATGAATCATGGATTTCGAAATTTCGACAGCGCGCGGCGAAAGCGTGACCGCGCGTTCAAGCAAGGCCAAAGCAACAGCGCGCGGATCATCGTCAACGGCAGTGGCAAAGCCACAAGCCAATGCGCGGTCCGCCTTTATCCGGTTTCCAAAAAGGGCCATTTCTTTGACCATTGGTTCCGGCAATAGTCGCAACAACCGCTGTGTGCCGCTCCAGCCTGGTACGATCCCGACGCCTGCTTCTGGCAACGCCAATGCTGCTTTGGGCGTCATCACACGGATGTCGCACGCCGCTGCAAGTTCTAGCCCGCCACCAAAGGCGTGGCCGTTCAAGACCGCGATTGTCGGCTTTGACAGCCGCGCCAATCGATCAAAAATGCGGTGCCCGTCGCGCACCCAATGGCGCGCAAATTCTGCAGGACCAATATCGCCCCAACCCAGAATGTCTGCGCCGGTGCAAAACGCACGATCACCCACGGCCGTCACCATCACGGCGGCGACCGAAGCATTGCGCGTGATCGCATCCAAATGACCAGCAAGCTGATCCAGCATCGCGACGGTAAACGCATTCATCTTCGCGGGATTATCCAACCGCAATTCCGCGATGTTGCCGTGATGGATGAGGTGAACAGAACTCATTGACCCCACCCCATCGGTCCATCAGCCAGCAATGACAGCGGCAGTGTTATTGCATCTTCCGCCACCGTCACACGACCGCCAGAGGCCGCCACGATATCGCGTTCAGGATTAATGCCGGGCATTATTTCGGTGGCGACAAGGCCAGTGTCGCCCAATCGCATCACACAACGCTCTGTTATGACAAGGCCAGTGTCGCCCAATCGCATCACACAACGCTCCGTGATGTAGATCACATCTTGGTTCAGCTTGCGGGATCGCGCCCCTGAAAAGGTGACATGCTCGACCGCTTCGACCATCTTGGTGAATTTACCCGGCGCTTTGACTTCGATGCCTTTGTCAGACAGTTCAATCTGCGCGCCTGCTTCGAACCAGCCCGAAAACACGATCTTTTTTGCACCCGATGTGATGTCGACAAACCCGCCACAACCAGCGGTCAAATAGGGCTTTTTTCCCAATTTCGAGACATTCACATTGCCTGCAATGTCGACCTCTAGGAACGATAGGAACGACACGTCAAACCCGCCGCCTTGAAAGTAGATAAACTGCTGAGGCGAGGGCACGAAAGCATCGGCATTCGACGCACAGCCAAAGGCAAATCCGGTCAACGGAACGCCCCCGACGGCACCTTGTTCAACGGCCCATGTGACCGCGTTGGGATGGCCTTCTTCTAACAAAATACGCGGCACCATCGCGCTGATGCCAAAGCCCAGGTTCGCGGTCATGCCCGGCTTCAACTCCATCGCGGCGCGGCGTGCGATAATTTTCTCGACGCCAATTTCGGCCAAGGCAAAGCTATCCCAAGGGCGCATCACCTGCCCCGAAATCGCAGGGTCATACAGGGTCTCGCAGGTTTGCTTTTGATCAGGGTCAACCACGATTAGGTCAACCAAATGCCCCGGCACACGTACATCATGCGGACGCAGAGAACCGCGTGTGGTCACACGGCTGACTTGGGCAATGACGATACCGCCATGGTTTCGCACACAAATCGCCTGCTCTAACCCGCCAAGATAGGCCCCTTCGTGTTCATACGTAAGATTGCCGTGATCATCGGCGGTGGTGGCCCGCAAAATCGCAACATTGGGCACAACATTGGGAAAATGCAGCCATGTATCATTGTCGAATTCGACGCGTTTGACGATCGGGGTTTCGGCCCCTTTCTCATTCATCGCACAGCCTTCGCGGATCGGGTCAACAAACGTGTCCATTCCGACTTTGGTCAGAACCCCAGGACGGTTGGCTGCTGCCTCGCGGGTCATATCGAACAAGATGCCAGACGGGACATTGTAGGCCGCGACGCGATTCTCAACGACCATTTTCCAAATTTCAGGCATCGGCTTTGAGGACGGGCCTGACGGATATGACCCCCCCAGAATGCGTGTTAGCAGACCATCTTTTGCAATGTGATCCACACCCTTCACGCCGTACATGTCACCAGCGGCGATAGGATGGATCGACGTTAAATTTTTGGGGTGACCCTCGACGTCAAACCGCGCGCCGATAGCCTTGAGAACCAGATCGGGACAGCCCAAAGAAGACGAAGACGATACAGTAAGGATCGCATTGTCAGGTATCAGTGCCGCGGCCTGATCAGCAGTCTTAACCTTGCTCATGCGCGGTCCCCATAATCGATTTTTTGACGTATTCCAGAGCGTGCAGCTTCGCGCACAGCAAGTGCAACCGCGAGAGATTTCACACCGTCCAAGCCGGTTGCCGCAGGCGCGCCTTGGCCCGCGGCAGCCTGCACAAACCGACGAACGGTTTCGACATAAAGACTGTGTTTGGCAAAAGGGATGTTCTGCTGGCCGTCTTTTGTCGTCAACTCTATCGTACCTTCGGGGTCTTGCCCTAAAACACCCTTGGCGATGATTGACCCTTTTGTGCCGTGTACCTCTATCCCCGATTTCGCGAATGGATGCGTAAAGCTATCATGGCTCAAGACCATCGCGCCAGATGGCATCATCCAGACCGACATTGCCGAATCCTCGACGCCCTGCCCCATGCCTGACACGCCCATCTGGGCTGAAACGTTTTGCGGGTCTTCACCAAGCACGAAGCGTGCAACATCCGCATTATGCACAGTCAGGTCAGGGATGACGCCGCCGCCAGCAACAGGATTATCCAGCCGCCAACCACGCAGATGTTCTGGCAGGTGAACGGCATGAAAAATGCGCATGGAAAGCACTTGGCCAATCGTCCCGTCAGCAACCAAAGCAGCGATTGCCTGAATACTTCCAGCGCAACGCAAATGATGATTGGTGGCAAACATGACGCCAGCAGCATTTGCAGCACCGACAATATCGATTGCGTCTACAAGTGTCGTTGCCAACGGCTTTTCGCACAAGACATGCTTGCCTGCCGCGATTGCGGCCAGCGCTTGGGCGTGGTGCTTTTCGTTGGTCGAGGAAATGTAGACAGCATCAACCCGTGGGTCTTGCAATGCTTGATCCAAATCGGATGTTGTATTGGCGATACCGTGAGCATTGGCAAAGGATGTTGCGCGGGCCTGCGAGCCGCTAACAACCCAGATGATTTCACCTGCAGCTTGCGCGCGAATTGCATCAGCGATGTATTGTCCAGCTATCGTGCTGGCACCGATAAGCGCCCAGTTCACACCATTTCCCCCAAAATTGGAACGTTCCAATAACTAAGTGAAATTGCGACATTGAGTCAACATAAAACTTAACCGCGGGTCGTCCGGAGGCATGGAAGAAAGACAAAACTCTGGGCAATGGGCGATCTGCAGAAAATAACTAAGTGCCATCTGCGCCGGACGAAAATCCGGGCAGCGACTACAATGAACAGTTTTGTGCAAGCTAT
>NZ_JAFMHR010000198.1 GCF_017854415.1 Yoonia sp.
TCACCTGTATCGCCTTTTACACGCTCGGCTTCGCCGAAGATGCGGCGGAACTGCTTCTCGGTCAGGTCACCATAGTAACCCTTCAGCTTTTGCTTTGCGCGCAGCTGGATACCGAAGTCGGACAGTTTACCCTTACGGCGCTGACCGTGCTGGCCGGGGCCATATTCACGACGGTTGACTGGTGACTTTGCGCGGCCCCAGATGTTTTCGCCCATCCGGCGGTCGAGTTTGTACTTGGCAGCGGTACGTTTAGTCATACGCTGATCTCCTTCTTTTATATTGCGAAGGGCGTTGTCCTTTTCGCGGATTTTGCCGCGACGACAGGGTTCCGCTTGCGCGGTCCACCAACACCAATGAATTCGGGCCTTATATAAGGGATTCTTGGGGTGTCAACGGAACATCCGGATTGGGTCAAAATGAAGGACCGTAGATGCCTCATGAAAGTACATATTGCGTCTCAATCTGGTCCAACTACAAGGGTATGAGTGCTACAGGGGCAGTGATGAGGACGAAGATTGCTTGTTTTGTGTCTATCGGGGTTAACCAGTGTGGCAGCATTATGGCTGATCGCGCACCAAATCGTGAAGCGACGCTTTGCGGCATTGGAAGCGGATTTACCTACCATTCACAGATCCGCAATTGCTGTCCCACCCGACGAGGGCCATCCGCCCCAGTTGGTTGCCCTTTGCGTCGACCTTTTGCGCAAGACCCACTGCACCGATCCATATGATGCGCTAACCCAATCGGAACAACAGATGGTTTTGCACGCTCATGCAATTGATGCACTGCCTGCATGGATGCCGCGCTATGCGGCATTGCGCCTTTCAAGGACAAATCGCGCAATCTTGGATCAGCTCCGGCATGTTAAGTCTTCGCAACCGGAACGCCCGAAAGAACATTATGGTGCAGTCAAAGCATTGTTGCGTTCCCGCTCTGAAAGCTAGAAACCTGCGGCTATGACACAGCCGCCCAATACTTCGCTATTTTATTTTGCTGCCGCTTTTGCGACGGGTGGCCTGCTGTCGTTGATGGTGTTGTTTAATGGAACACTTGCAGCATACGGCTCGCTTTTCTTTGCGTCATGGGTGCCGCATCTGACAGGCACCGTTGCGGCGCTCTTTCTCCTTGCAATTTTGCGGCCCAAACGCGCAGAAGTCACGCGCCCGCCCCTTTGGGTGTACCTTGGCGGTGTATCAGGTGCAGTGACCGTTATGCTGACATCAGCCACATTGAATAGCGCATTGGCCTTGTCCGGCACGATTGCATTGGGGTTAGCGGGTCAGATGGTGTTCAGCTTGTTTGCCGATATGCGTGGGCTTTTCGGGCTGCCACAGCGAACACCACAGCGGCGCGACTATGTTTCGTTGGCGTTCATCATTGCTGGCAGCCTTATCCTGATATTCTTCGGGAGCAGCACATGATTATCTTTGCGAGCCTTGCGATTTTTGCGGGCGTTCTTGTCTCGCTCAGCCGCCAGATCAATGGGCGGTTGGCGTTGTCCACGTCTGCGATGGAAAGCTCTTTTTGGAACCACCTTGTCGGATTAGTGTTCATTACCGTCATCGCGCTTATCGTCGGCGGTTTATTTGCTGGTGAGCCGCAGGCAGCCCCTTGGTGGGCATATCTTGGCGGTATTGTCGGTGTCGTCTTTATTGCAGCAGGCAGCTGGTTGATCGCACGGATCGGTGCAGCGCGGACCGCCCTTCTGATCATCGCAGGCCAGATGGTGTTTGGCGTCTTGCTTGATGTGGCTTTGGGCGCCCCCGGCAATCTATGGGCGCGCGTTCTTGGCGTTGGCTTGATCCTTGCCGGGATGTGGGTTGCACACTCCGGCAAGAAAACCAGTTAGTCGTCTTTTGTCGCGTTCATACGCGTGATGCCTGCAACACCAGAGTTGCCTAATTCAACCGTCGCAAACGGTCCGCCGATGCAAAGATTGGCAAGATCTGTGTTGTCCAAAGGCGGTGTACTGGCAAAAATTTCTTTCGCGAACTGTTCTGCGTTGTCTTTGGGGCGATACCCCAGATGCCCCGCCTTGGTATTATCCACGACGGCACGGTCATTGTTAGAAATACCATAAACGATGCTGAAGCCCACGACTGGGCTATCGACCGAACGTTCTACCAGATGGATCAGGTCATCATAGGACAGCCACGTGCCGATACTACGCGCGTTCGTTGCTGGCGCACATGAGAAGATACGCATGCACACACTCTCAACCCCGCGCTTGTCCCAGTAAAGGCTGGCTAGGTCTTCGCTAAAGCACTTGGCCAAACCGTAATAGGTGTCAGGGCGGTGCGGCACATCAAGCCCGATTGTGTCGGTCTTTTTGTGCATGCCCACAGCGTGAACGGAACTGGCATAGACAACACGTTTGACGCCATTGCGATACGCAGCTTCCCAGATGTTATAGGCCCCGATGATGTTGGATTGTAGAATGTCGTCCCAAGGGGCTTCGTCCCCGATGGCACCGAAGTGCACGACCATGTCAGCACCTTTGAGAAGGTCGACCATCGCATCAAGACTAGACAGGTCAGCCTTTACATAAGTCTCACCGTCAAACAACGCGCCAACATCTTCAGCCAAATCCGTCGATACAAGCACGTCGCACATTTTGCTCAGCGGTTCGCGAAGGCGCGATCCAAGCTGACCCGCGGCCCCTGTCAGGACAAGTTTCTTCATTGTATTTCCTTTACGTTAGCTCATGGGGTCTAAATGACCGCTTTTTCCACGAATTTCTCGCCACGCTCAATGCGGGCATAATTGAAGGGCGTCAAATCAAGTGCGCGATATTCACCGTAAGTGATGAATTCCGCCGTACCGCGTCCCATTGCAGGCGATTGCTGGAAACCGTGGCCAGAAAAGCCGTTCACGAAGATGAAGTTCTCAACCTCGGTATGCGGTCCCAAAATCGCGTTTTGATCGAAGGTGTTATAGGCGTAATGGCCCGCCCACGAATTGCGCAGCTTGATCGCCTCGAACTGCGGAATACGGTTTGCGATAATGGGCCAGACCTTGTCTTCCCAAATGCTGTGGTCTTGGACGAAATCATCATAATCGACCGCCGGATCATCGTCAGGCGGGCAACCCGCAAGATAATAGGTGCCATCGGTGCGCATATGCACGCCCGAAGGGTCAATTGTCAGTGGCAAATCGCGGTCAAGCGGCTGTGCTGCCTCAAAAATAAACGTATAGCGTTTGCGTGGCTCGACCGGAATGTCGATGCCCGCCATACGCGACGTCAGAACCGCGCGCGGACCCGACGCGTTGACGACAGTGCCGCAACTGACGACTTCGCCGGATTTCAGGATCACGCTTTCGACGCGGGTGCCTGCCGCATTGCGGTTCATCGCAATCACTTCGTTGGTCAGGTACTCGACGCCGCGTTCTTTGGCCGATCTTTTCCACCAATCAAACAGCGTGTTGCCGTCAAA
>NZ_JAFMHR010000199.1 GCF_017854415.1 Yoonia sp.
ACGTCCATAATGCCGGGCACGCCCAGCATCGACGATGGGTTGAACGTCAAAGGGTCCAGATATTCATCATCGACGCGGCGATACAGCACATCAATCCGCTTATACCCACGGGTCGTGCGCATGGCGATATGCCCGTCGACAACGCGCAGGTCATGGCCTTCGACCAGTTCAACACCCATCTGATCTGCCAGAAAGCTATGCTCATAGTACGCAGAATTGTGAATGCCGGGCGTCAATACAGCCACGCAAGGCCGACCTGTGCACGATTTCGGCGCGCAAGCCGCAAGCGAACGGCGCAGGCTTTTGGGGTAATCGCTCACCGGTTGGACTTTGATCTTGCTGAAAAGCTCAGGAAACATCTGCAGCATCGTTTCGCGGTTTTCCAGCATATAGCTGACGCCTGATGGCGTACGCGCATTATCTTCGAGGACATAGAAATCATTCTCGCCGGTGCGAACAATATCTGTCCCGACAATATGGGTGTAGACGTCGCCTGGCGGACTGAAACCCATCATTTGTGGCAAGAACGCATCGTTTTGCGCAATCAGCTCTACTGGCACCACACCCGCCCTCAAGATCTCTTGGCGGTTATAAATATCATGCAAGAAGGCATTAATCGCGCGGACCCGCTGATCGATCCCTTTCGACAGCTTGGACCATTCGTTATTCGACAGAATGCGCGGCACCAGATCAAACGGGATCAGCCGTTCCTCTGCATCCGACTGACCGTAAACGTTAAATGTGATGCCACTGCTACGGAAAAAAGCTTCGGCTTCTTGCGCCTTGGTCGACAGGCGAGAGGCGTTTTGCGTTTCAAACCACGCAGCATAGGCATCGTAAGGTGGGCGCGCGCCCTGACCCGTAAGCATTTCGTCGAAGAACGTCATTTTTTTAATCATTCCACGACATTAACCAATTGCAAACGAACTGCAACTTAATCGCCGAAAGTACACCGCGCAGGGAAATTATCGAAAAAGAATTGCATATTTTTTGTGCGTTTATTTAACGGGCGAGGACAAGTTCAGCCTTCAAACCACCCAACGCATCGCTTTCACCCAGGCGCAGAACCCCCCCGTGTGTTCGGGCGATATCCGCCACGATCGACAGCCCCAATCCAACCCCGCTGCCTGCGTTTTGATTGCGGGCTGGATCAAGCCGGACAAAGGGGCTGATTGCGTCTTCAAACCGGTCCGGCGGAATGCCCGGGCCGTCATCCTCGACCCAGAACCTTACGGCGCGGTCTGTGACACTGACCCCGATCTTGGCCTGCGTCCCGTACCGCAACGCATTTCCAACCAAATTGTCCAATGCACGCCGGACCGCCAAGGGACGCAAGCTTACAGGATCGTTAGGCCCTTCCAAACGGTCAGAGGTCAGTGGTTGGCCCATCCGTTCAGCGTCAGCTAGCACCGCTTTGACAATATCTGACGGCACTGTCGGCTCGCGGCTGTCTCCGGCATCACTGCGTGCGAAATCCAGGAAAGCATCCAATAGACGTTCCATATCATCAACATCTCGCAGCAAAGGTGCCGCCTCTTCATTGTCGATGAAAGACAGCCCCAACCGCATCCGGGTCAACGGTGTTCGCAAGTCGTGGCTGACCCCCGAAAGCATCATCGTGCGGCTTTGGGTCTGACGCTCAAGCCGGTTCCGCATATCCAGAAAAGCCGTGCCAGCCGCGCGCACTTCGATTGCACCGGTTGGCGTAAAGGGCGTGATCCGGCCCTTGCCGTAGTCAGTCGCTGCGTTTGCCATGCGTTTGATCGGGCGCAGTTGATTGCGCAAGAATATGTAGGCAACAGCCGTCATCAGCGCACCTAGCACAACCATGATAACCAAAAGCTGATGCGGGTTCGACGCCGAGACGCGCTTGCGGCTAAACTCTGTCAACATCGGCCCATGCGGGGTTTGAAACCAAACCGAAACCCTGTTCCGGCTGGCAAGCGATATCGTCAAAACCTCATTGAATTCGTCGCGCAGCGTTTCAACAACCGTCGCCCCCGTCAAATCAAACGCCGGAACAAGATCGGCTGTAGCCACTTCAGTTGCTGGTAATTGCGTGCGTATTTCGAGCGGCGTATCAAGCTGCGCGATCGCAAGACGGGCTGCATCCAGTGTTTGCGCCGCTTCTGCCGTTTCCAATAAGAACCGCAAATCAATATTCATCGCACTTGTCATCAGGCGGGTCACACCTTCAAAGTGGCGCTGAATGAAAACCACCGAGACAAGAAGTTGCAACAGCAAAACCGGCAAAACCAGAATAAGCGCTGCACGGGCGTAAATGCCACGGGGCATATAGTTCTTGAGCCAACCAAACATCGGCTTACGCTAACCACTCTGAACCCAAACGAAAAGTAGAGAACATGGCCAAGGCGCAAGAATTCAATCCAACTGCAGGGAAACCGTTGGCAATTACAGCCGACTTGGCACTGGTGCTTGCACCTAACCCCTCGCCGATGACGCATTTGGGGACGAACACGTTCTTGCTTGGGTCTGATCGACTGGCGATTATTGACCCTGGACCCGACAGTGACGACCACTTGCAAGCCCTGATCAACGCAATAGGCGGGCGCCCTATTAGTCATATCTTTGTCACCCATAGCCACCTTGATCATTCGCCTTTATCTCGCAAGTTGTCCAAGAGCACGGGTGCGCCAATCTATGCCTTTGGAGGTAGCACCGCAGGCCGCAGTGATATCATGCAAACCCTCGCTCATGAGGGGTTGGCAGGTGGCGGTGAAGGCATCGATTTGGATTTCACACCGGACAAATACCTATTTGATGGTGAGGTGACAAAAGATGCATGGGGAGAGCTCACAGCGATCCACACACCTGGACACATTGGAAATCATCTTTGTTTTCAGTGGGGTGATGTTATTTTCACAGGCGATCATGTCATGGGCTGGGCCAGCTCATTGGTCTCGCCACCCGACGGCGACATCACTGATTTTATGGCGTCGTGTGTCAAACTGAAGCAGTACACTGCGCGCATCTTCTATCCCGCTCACGGTCCATCAATCACAAACCCGGCAGAACGCCTAAATTGGTTGATCGCGCATAGACAGCAGCGCGAGGCGCAGGTTTTATCAACACTCCAGCAGGGACAGGCGACGGCGCAACAGCTCGCCAAGGCCATCTATCAAGACACACCTTCCAGCCTCCATTCAGCCGCCATGCGCAACGTTTTTGCCCATTTAGTAGACTTGAATCTTCGCGGTATTGTCGCGACGAACGGCCCGCTCGCGCAAGACGCGGTCTTTGAGCTAATTCGATCCAATTAACTTTCTCAATTTCTGCGCAAAAGCCCTAGACGTCCCTGAATCGCGTTGCTATAGGGGCGCGAGTGTTCCGACGTAGCTCAGCGGTAGAGCAGTTGACTGTTAATCAATTGGTCGTAGGTTCGATCCCTACCGTCGGAGCCA
>NZ_JAFMHR010000243.1 GCF_017854415.1 Yoonia sp.
ATGTTTTTTTTGAGGGTAAACAGTTTTTTACCAATTGGCCAGTTAGTGATATTTTGCTAAAGGAAAACAACAATATCACTCATGACAATTTGGGAATACTAATAACGACAAAAGAAAATATTTATCTGCCAGCCAAAATTTTATTGAACAACGTTAGCAATCAAGAAAGTGGTTTTAATGTGTTTTTTTACACTCCTTATCGAATTGATTCAATAACCTGTAAGATTACGGATGATTTATATACTGAAGTCCAAAAAATAACATCTTCTAGAAAGAATCCTGACTCTAAATTTGCTTTAAGCTTTGCTGATCTCAACAAATCAGGGTTTTACAGATTAGCTATTCATGTTTACTATTCGGAAGAAAAAGTATCTGGAACTTATTCTTCCTATGATTATAAATTCTATTACAATAGATGAGGATTCTGAATGCATAATTATGAATAAAAAGATAATCAATTTGGTCATTCCTGTTATTGCAGGATTGTTAGCGTTGATGATTCTTACGATCATCCCCTATGAAACGCAATTTTTTTTTCAAATTGAATGTCGAAGATTTAGTTTTTTGACAAATAGTAGAATAGAAAATTTTCTAAATTTACCGACTGCTGATATAAATGAAATAAGTTTTGCCTCATTCGAGAAAATCTTATTATTTGACGATAAAGAAAACTATCAACTTATCCCTGAACATGAAAATTATTTGAATTCTCTAACATTTATGTCAAATGGGAAGATAGGCCCCTTGCAAATAAGTGAAAATGTAGAGGTTAGTATTAGTGCAGTGGAGGATT
Organism: Yoonia sp.; assembly: GCF_017854415.1. Lineage (GTDB taxonomy): Bacteria > Pseudomonadota > Alphaproteobacteria > Rhodobacterales > Rhodobacteraceae > Yoonia. Next base: position 794 of record NZ_JAFMHR010000243.1, read on the forward strand.
TAATTGATTTTATTAGAATTGAATTGATTAACAACAATTTAGAAGTTTTGTATACTGGGAATGATGTTAAATTTTCAGGAGAAGGTATTATTCCTAAGCTGAATGATAATAAAAAAGTGGATCTAAAAACTCAGATTAAACAAATAAAAATATTCCCTCTAAACGGTCGTATAGAAATAAATGCATTTTCAAACACTTCGAGTGCATATAAACATCAAAGTCCTTTTGTTGTGAGGGGATTAGTATTTCAAGAAGAAAGTTCAGATAATTACGGCATTGTTTCTTCAATAGTGAATGGTAGTGTAGTAAATTCTTTAAATCATCAAAAAATTAATTTAACTGAGGATAATAAATTTCTTGATTTTGATGAAAACCAAGTTGTCATTGTAAGAAGTATCTCTATATCAGGAGATACTATCAAATTAGATATAAAGTCTGATACCAGAAACCTTCCCCCTGATTTTAAGGAAAGTAAAATAATTAGTTATAGCCTTCTTTATTATTTAGTGCAACGGCATCTAATTTTATCCAGTACAGTCTTTTTAATATTTTTATTAATTCTGCATTTGGGAATCATCAAGTACACAAATTACTTGCATAAAGTAAATAATCATAAAGAGAAGGATATTTTTAAATCTACAATAAACAAAAAACAGGTAGAGGCGATTAAAATACTTCTTTCAGAATCAAAAACAGAAAAAGCTCTAGAATTGATTTATTTTTCTCTAACCAACCTTAAACTTGAAAAATTAAAAAAAGATTATTTTATTTTTAAAGCAAGGTTTAATCAAATTAGAAGTGAAAGGATTTCAGGAATTTACACAACAGAAGAATACAATATTCTGACTACTAGGTTGATACGTGATATTTTAGATTGGCTTTTGCATTGATAATGATTATGGTTTCAATGCTTTCCACTGGCAAATGGCTTTAAAGATACTCATGCTCGACTGTGCCCAGTTTGCTACTTCATCAGGGCCCAAGTCAACTCCGCTGCACTAGGGGCTACTGGTTTTACCCGAATCAAACAGGAGACTTTCACTCCTTAAACGTAAGCCTCCGACCAACCCTACCTTGCCCGCCCAATCCCATCCCCTGATCTTTGCTTCAACCCAAGCAACGGCACCTGCGGCATACCCGCGCAGCGATGGATCAATTTCTGGGCCAGCAGGGGGCCAGCGGCCAAACCGTGGCAGCTTGCTGCTCCGACCCATAAGTAGCACCTATTTCGAGTATCCGATGCGGGTACTAGGATCAACCTTCGCAAGGTCCGTCAGGGTGAGCATGCCCACCAGCTTATTGTCATACGTCACTGGCAATCCACTAAGCTTGAATGCTTCAAATACGGATTTGGCTTTTTCCATGGTGTCTTGTGACTGGATGGTAACCAGGTCGGTCAGCATGATGTCTTTGGCAAAACAGCACAATTCAGTTCCTTCTTGCTCTAGTCGCTCCACCGTACCGTCCGTGATCAGGCCAATCAGGTCGCCATCCAGGTTTTCCACGGGAAGGTGGTGAATCTTGTTCCAATTGAGGATGCTTTTCACCAGTTCCACACTATCATCTTCGTGAACAGAAAAAATGTCGGTGCTCATCAATTGTGCTACCGTTGGGTTTTTCTCGGCAATCTGATAATCCTTTATCTTAACGTCCTTCCACTCGTGCAAAGGCGTGTTTTCTTTTTGATACTTGAGCGTTTTCCTCACCAATTCTTTTTCTGCAATCACCTCTCCATAATGCTTTGACAGTAATCTGAAATTGCGAATCGTCCAATCTGATCCGGTAGTTTCAGCACTTACTCTTTTTTCAATAACGGAAAGGTATTTGTCAATATCCGCGGCAACAACACCAGCATCTTTCAACCCCTGACGAGCCATCGGTAGCAACTGTTCCAGAATTAGCTGTTTGGCTGGAATGTTTTTTCCATACCAACTAAAAACTGTACTTAAACCATAACGAGCGGCTCGTAAAAAGTTGTTCTTGGCAGACTTGAAGCTTTGGTTTTTCCAAAACGCAACACCTCCTTCCGGTTCACACCTCATCAATCCTATCCAAAAAGCAAAATTGGCGATCTCATCAATAGCGCTAGGGCCAGCAGGAAGATAACGGCACTCAATGCGCAAATGTGGCTTGTTTTTTGAAAAACCGTAACACATTCTATTCCAGGTATAGGTCGTACCGTTGTGCAGTCGGATACCCCGCAGTCCAGGAATCTCACCTCTCTTCAATGCTTCTTTTGAATCTGATAAATCATCGGAAGTTAAGATCAAGGGGAAACGCATGATGTCATTTTTCCAAAGCTCAGCGGGAGATTCTTTAAGCCAGCCTCTTCCAAAATAAACGCGGGGCAAACTCATCCGCAAAAACTTCTGAGAGCTACGGGTATCAAGGCTTTGCTTGAATAAAGCGATGCGTGTTTCCGCCCACAGTTCATTGCCAAAGAGCAAAGGAGAGTTAACACAAGCCGACAGTACTGGCCCGGCAATCATTTGCGACCAGTTGTGCTGATTGACAAACTCATCCGGCTTGATTTGAAGGTGCAGCTGAAAACTGGTATTACAGGCTTCAAATAAAATAGAGCCTAACGACATAATCAAATCATCGACCCCCTG
>NZ_JAFMHR010000200.1 GCF_017854415.1 Yoonia sp.
CCGTAGCTGACGACGTTGCTCGCGTTTTCGCCCGTCAGTTGGCGCACCATTGCCTCTGCGCGGCCTTGGACCTCGGGTAACAGACCCGGGACATGGAATGATTTCACGGCGCTGATGCCCGCCTCTGGTCGGACAGCCTTCATTTCAGCCTCGAGTTCCGCCACTTTGGCCATCAAGCGGGCCTCCCATGCGGCTATATCTTCGCCCGGCACCAAACGAAAGCTAAGGTCGAAATAGCAGTCTTTGGCTGTGATGTTATGTGCCGTCCCGCCCCTGATCTTGCCAGTGTGCAAGGTGGTGTACGGCGGCATAAAATCTGCAGCCAATGTGCTCGGGGTTTTTGCTGCATTCTCGATGTTTACATCATTGGCCCAGTTGATGAATTTGGCCGCCATCATAATCGCGCTGACCCCCGTAGGCGCGAGCGACGAATGCACCTCGAACCCGCGAAAGTGCATGTCATACCCGACACTGCCTTTGTGGCTGTTCGCAATTTTCATCATCGACGGTTCACCTACTAAAACCGTATCGGCACGCGGCATGCCCATCGCAACCATGTGATCGATCATTGGAGGTGCACCAGTGCAGCCGACTTCTTCGTCATAGCTAAGCGCAATTTGCAGGGGCCGTTTGATGCCGCGTTCCAATGCCAATGGCACCGCCGACAAAGCCAGCGCATCAAAGCCTTTCATGTCGCAGGTGCCGCGCCCGTAAAGCTTGCCTTGACGTTCGGTCACCGTGAACGGATCCGTGTCCCACGCTTGCCCGTCGACGGGAACCACGTCGGTGTGACCTGACAAAATGACGCCGCCATCCACCTGCGGGCCGATATGGGCGTAAAGGGCGGCTTTCGTGCCGTCCTCGTTGGGAACCCGCGTTGACGCCACCCCATAACCGTCCAAATATTCCTCAACGAAATCAATCAAATCGAGGTTGCTGTCACGGCTGACCGTTGGAAAGCTGACCAACTTGTCCATTAGTTCTCGGGCGCTCAGGGTCATCATATTCCTTTCCAGAATGTGCCGCTATTTGCGCATCATTTACGAACAGATGCGCAGTAGGCGGGCAGTGCATAGTTTGGCCTGACATTGACTGGTCTGCAAACATGAATCACCTTGCGGGTTCTCAATTTGATGGTACCGTCTGATACTTATACAACTGGACCCATCAGAGGTGCAGGCTAAAAATACGAAAATTGAACCACTTGGGAGGTTCTATATGCCTGACGGGGCGCTGCCAGTTCTGGATGTCCGGGACCTAAAAACTGTTTTTCAGACACGCGGTGGCGAAGTTCACGCGGTCAACGACGTGAGCTTTTCGCTAAAGCCCGGCGAATTACTCGGTGTTGTCGGCGAAAGTGGATCTGGCAAGTCCGTCACGATGATGTCGCTGTTGGGTTTGCTGCCCTCGCCGCCTGCGGAAATACGCAATGGTTCGGTCATGTTCGAAGGCAATGACCTGTTGCACGTGTCCCAAGAAACACTTCGGTCTGTTCGAGGCGGTAGGATCGGGTTTGTTTTTCAGGACCCTATGACATCATTGAACCCCGTTTATCAGGTTGGTTTCCAGATCATGGAACCGCTGCGCAAGCATATGGGGATGACCAAGCAAGAAGCGGCGAAGCGCGCACAAGAATTGCTGGAATTGGTCGGTATTCCTGATGCCAAACAACGCTTGCTTGACTATCCCCACCAGTTTTCAGGCGGTATGCGCCAGCGTGTGATGATTGCGATCGCCTTAGCCTGTGACCCGCAAGTTCTGATCGCGGACGAGCCGACGACAGCACTTGATGTGACCATTCAGGCCCAAATTCTTGAGTTGATGAAAGACTTGCGCGACAAACTGGGCATGGCAGTGATCTGGATCACCCATGATCTTGGCGTCATCGCAGGTATCGCTGACCGCGTGATGGTCATGTATGGCGGTCAAGTCGTAGAACATGCCCCCGTGCACGAATTGTTCAGTGATCCCCAGCACCCCTATACGCGCGCCTTGCTGAAAACGATTCCCAAAATCCATGCAGAGCGGGCCACGCGCTTGACCATTATCGAAGGCCAGCCGCCAATGATAACCGACGCGCCAACCTCTTGCGCATTCCGCGACCGTTGTGATGTGGCATTTGACCGCTGTGCTGTTGAAAACCCGCCACGCTTTGATTTGGGCGGAGGCCATGATGCCGCCTGTTTCTTTGATGCCCGCACCGGAGGGCCACGCGATGCTTGATGATACCAAAAAGCCTTTGGTTTCGGTCAAAGACCTTAAGATGCATTTCCCGATCCATGCGGGGCTACTGCGCCGCCGCGTGGGTGAAGTGAAAGCTGTCGATGGTGTCAGCTTTGACGTCATGGAAGGCGAAACGCTCGGTTTGGTTGGCGAATCTGGATGTGGCAAATCAACATGCGGGCGCGCGGTGCTGCGGCTTTATGATATCACCTCTGGTTCGATCAAAATTGGCGACCGTGAAATCGGCGCGACCCCGCAGACGCAATTGCGCGACATGCGCCCGACCATGCAGATGGTGTTCCAAGATCCCCAAGCCAGCCTGAACCCGCGCATGACCGTCGAAGACATCATCAAAGAACCCTTTGATGAACACACAAAGCTGAACGACGCTGAAAAGCGCGCCAAAGTCGCGGAGCTAATGGATGCGGTTGGGTTAAACCGCAAATTCGCCAAGCGGTATCCACAAGCCTTTTCTGGCGGTCAGCGCCAGCGCATCGGTATTGCCCGTGCTTTGGCTTTAAACCCTAAATTCATCGTATGCGATGAACCGATTGCCGCCCTTGATGTGTCGATCCAGGCGCAGGTCGTGAACCTGCTGGAAGACCTGCAAGAGCAGTTCGGCCTGACTTATTTGTTCATCAGCCATGATTTGTCTATGGTACGCCACATCGCGACCCGCGTGGCCGTGATGTATCTGGGCAAAATCGTCGAATTGGCCCCCCGCGAAGGGCTTTATGCTGACCCGCTACACCCCTACACAAAGGCCCTGCTCTCTGCTGTGCCAGAACCGGACCCAAGCCTTGCGCGCGCATCTCAGCGTATCATTTTGCAAGGCGATGTCCCGTCCCCGTCGAACCCGCCCAAGGGCTGTAATTTCTGCACTCGCTGCCCGTCCGTCATGGACATCTGCAAGCAGGTGGAACCCGAATATCGTGAAGTGCAACCAGGTCGGTTTACCGCCTGCCATCTTTATAACGATACAAATGACACTGCCGGACAAACGGCAGGTCAAGAGGCAAACAAGAGCGTTAACAAGGAGAAGACAACATGAAACTCAAAACAGCACTAATGGGTGCAGTTGCCACGGCACTACTTGCGCCGATGGCATTTGCAGACGCCCATGAAGGCGAGCGTGGCCGCGATGGCGAAGTCAAAATCATCTATTGGCAGGCCG
>NZ_JAFMHR010000201.1 GCF_017854415.1 Yoonia sp.
GCTGTCCTGTGGGCAGGGTGAGGACAAAACCGCCGCCGCCTTCCGACGTGAGACGAATTTCTTCCCCCAGCCAGACAGAGGGCACGTCGATCAAATCAAGGCGGATCGCATCACCGGGGTGTGCGTAGGGTCTCAGAAAGTCCCACGCGGGGAGCGGGAGATCTTGGGTAGCAAGTATATGTCCAAAGACCGGCGCTGAAAGAGGAGCAGCAGACCAGTCAAGGTTCAGGCGTGAGACGGCGCGACCCACAACCAAGCGAGACCTGATGATCTCAATTTCTGTGACGGCGCGCGGGCTGCCACCTGATATGTCTGCAAGACCTGCTGGTAGACCAAGTTGACCTCCTCCGGTCTCTTCAAGCTGAAGGAGACCGTCTGCGCGATACGTCGGCGGTGTGTTGAGGGCAAAAAACAGGCCGACCAGTGCGCCAATGAGCACAATGCATATAATTGTTATTTTACCCGCCCAAAGGCGCGAAAATAGGTCAAGAAGATCGATTTCGTCATCCTCAGCCGTATCACGCTGAGTTTGCAGCTGGTCCGTCATCGTTCACTCCGATTTCTTAGGCAATAGTCGTGACAACCAGGCCGCCGTGGCCTCTTGAATGAGCGTGAAGACATATTCGTGATATTCCTTGCTCTTGCGGTACGGGTCGGGGATGTCCGCATCTCCATTCCAGCGGGTCAAGCGCATCACACGCCCTGAAAGCTCTGGAGCGATCCTCTCGATCTCGCGCTTATGGCCACCTTCGAGAACCAGAATGAGGTCGTGCTGCTCTCCGATCCCGCGCGTGAACTGTCGAGCTGCGTGGTCACCAAAAACCACGCCCGCAGCCTCCGCCACTTCGCGCGCCACAGGATCGACGTCACTTCCAACGAGCGCGCCAATCCCGGCAGAAGCAACCTCGTAATCAGGCAATTTCTCGCTCAAAATCGCCTCGGCGACGGGCGAACGGCAAATGTTGCCCACGCATACGGTCAATATTTTCATAACATCAGCTCAAAACGTTTCCAAAGACGTGTTTGCCCTCGCGAGGGCGGGCACGCCACCGACCGAAGGTAGCAGACCGCTGATTGTGTCATTCCAGCGCTGGCGCGGCGACCTTGTCACGTAAACGACGTCGTCGGGCTGTAGATCAAAACGCGTCCCCAGTAGGAACCCTGTAGGGGACTCTACCGATAGTTGGAAGACGGTCATGTTGTCACTGTTGCCACGAAACACAAATATCCCCCTTGCATCGCCGCGCAACTCATTGAGGCCACCCTGGCGTGCAAGCGCTTGTGTCAGAGATAGCCCCTCACCTTCGAGGTCAATAGCGGCAGGCCGACCAACTTCACCAAGAATGTAAACTTCTTCTGTTGCGCTTGCCGGCACATAGACCACATCTCCCGAACCAAGCATCGGATTATTTGAGAAAATCCCGCGCTCTAGAAAGCCGTCGAGATCGACGGTGTATGCGCGTCCGTTGCGCTGGATAGTGACGCGCTCCGCGTCAGCCTGTGGGTCGAGGCCTCCGGCGGCATTTACGGCATCAAGCAGTGTCATAGGGACAGTCGTCACCGGCAGTCTTTGTGGCGTCACCACCGCGCCAGTGATGTTTACGGCTTGCGAATTGAAGGCCGCCACCCGTACTTCGAGCTGCGGATCAGTAATGTATTCAGCCAGGGCCCCCATGAGGTTGGCGCGAATTTCCTCGGGCGCCATTCCTTCGGCCTGTACCTGCCCCAAGAAAGGGTAAAAGAAAGTGCCGTCAGACTGGACGCGGAAGCCGGTTTCAACGGAGCTGCGATCAGGCCCTGCTGGCATAGTTAATTCGGGATGGTTGTAAACGAGTACACTCAGAATATCGCCAGGTGCCACTCTGTAGTTCCACCCGCCAGGACCGGGAAGGGTCTCTGCTTCCGGTTGCCTTTGCGGTAAATTGCGCCCGTAAGTCCTAATGTTTCCCTCGTTGAGACGAACGAGATGGACGTTATCACCCAACGCCTCCTGACCGCTCGAAGTCACGGGAAATTCACTGGTGCCGTCGGAGCACGCCGATAGTCCGAGGCAAAGCATTATGGCAATCACGCTGCGCATTTCAATTCCAATTATTATAGACTTTAGAGTCAGTCACAGACAGTATTGGCGAACGTTGCTTTAGTCCACACTGCCTGTCGTCGAAATGTTCCAACTTCTGAGACTATTCAAATCCTCAATAAGTGTGCTTTTCGAAGCACATTATAAGTAACCATATCAAAACTGACGCGGTATATTATCGACTATCACCTAGCAATTCCGCGGGCTCTCTAAAAGCGCGTGTTTATTTGCATTTAGCCAGTTACTGACCTTGAAACCGCGTTGTGTGCCGCCACTTGGGTCGCCAGAAGCCAAGGCAACCAGCAGAGCAAGCGCGGCTAGCATAACTCTAGTGGTTACCGTTCCATTGGTCGCATCGTGAACAAGAGCAGAGAAGACTACCGCGCACTGCGCTCAAATGGTGTCGGCGGGTAATCCCCCCTAAATTTAGTGGTGTTCAAAAGTAGAATTTTCTCGGCAAGATATCTGAGGAGATTTACGATGAAGAATGGACGATTTAGCGACGCGCAGATCATGGCAGTGTTGAAGCAGGCTGAAGGCGGCACGCCCGTCTCGGAGCTTTGCCGGGAGCATGGGATGAGCAGCGCCAGTTTCTACAAATGGCGTGCCAAGTTTGGCGGGATGGATGCGTCTTTGATCACTGAGATGAAGGATATGGCTGAACAAAACCGTCGGCTGAAGAAGATGTATGCCGAGATGAGCATGCAGAACGACTTGCTGAAGGAAGCACTTGGAAAAAAGCGCTAAGGCCATCTCAGAGACGTGAGATGGCCATGAATGCGGTCGCAAGGCCTGGCGTCAGCATCGCGCTGGCGTGCCGTGCGTTCGAGATCAGCGAGACGTGTTATCGCTACAGCCCCGTGCTGAGCGATGAGAACGAAGAGATCGCCGATTGGTTGGAACGGTTGACTGCCAACAAGCGGAGCTGGGGCTTTGGTCTGTGTTTTCTGTATCTGCGCAACGTCCAAGGCTATGGCTGGAACCACAAGCGCGTCTATCGGATTTACTGCGAACTGGAGCTGAACCTACGGATCAAGCCCAAGAAGCGCCTCAAGCGGGACAAACCTGAACCGTTGGCGGTGCCGGAAAAGCCGAATGAGACCTGGTCGATGGATTTCATGGCTGATCAACTCGCGGATGGCCGGTCGATCCGAACCCTGAATGTGCTGGATGACTTTAATCGCGAAGGACTTTGCATCGAAGTGGACTTCTCATTGCCCGCAGAACGCGTTGTGCGCAGCCTTAACCAGATCATCGAATGGCGCGGCAAACCGCAGGTTATTCGTGTCGATAA
>NZ_JAFMHR010000061.1:0-15662 GCF_017854415.1 Yoonia sp.
CTTGCCTCCGGCGGGAGTTTAAAGGGCAAGATGATGAACACCACCTTGCCCTAAAAGAAACGAGAGTTCTCTCATCACCTTGCACGATCTTCCGCTCTCCAGCCTGGGACCGCAATATCTCTATGCGCTAGTATGGTTAAAGAACCGTTATCATCTTGCTGTTTAAACTCCCGCCGGAGGCATCTGCTCTATCAATACACGCTGCCTCTTGTAACTGCGCGATGTCCGGTCTGTTATGCATCCATGTGCGGGACAATTTCAAATGATTGAATGGCAAGACGACGCCGCTTTGCTAGCTGCGCGCCCCTTTGGCGAGACGTCGGTCATCATCGAGGTATTTAGCGAAACGCATGGCCGCCATGCCGGTGTTGTGCGTGGTGGGACCAGTCGCAAGGTTGCCCCATTATTGCAACCCGGTGCCCAACTGTCGGTCACTTGGAAGGCGCGTTTGGATAGCCATCTGGGCAGCTTCACGGTTGAGCCGATCCGTAGTCGTGCCGCCGCCGCTATGGGTGACAGGCTTGCTCTTGCTGGGCTCAATGCGGTTTGTGGTCTGTTAGTCATGGTTCTACCCGAACGCGAGGCCCATCGCCCGCTCTATGACCGCACAATTGGGTTGCTGGATCTGCTGGGGCAATCCGACGTTTGGCCGCTCGCTTATCTGCGGTGGGAGCAGGCCTTGCTGGAGGAAATGGGTTTCGGCTTGGATTTATCCGCCTGTGCCGTGCGTGGGGTGAATGAAGAACTAATCTACGTGTCGCCAAAATCAGGCCGCGCGGTCAGCCGTCAAGGCGCGGGCGAGTGGGCAGACCGTATGTTACCCTTGCCGCCTGTCTTGGCGGGCAAAGGTGACGCGACCCATTCAGAGATTGCGCTCGCTTTAGGAACAACGGGTTTTTTCATTGAAAACAAGTTGATCAAAGGGCTGGGCGATCGGCCATTGCCACCTGCAAGGGCGCGTCTGGTCGAGGTCATCGCACGTGGCGCGCCGGACTAGACCAGCTTGTTATCGATCAGATATTTGGCAGACGAAACCGCCGCTTTGCGGGCTTGCCGCATCCCGCGCCCGACAGTTGCAAGCGCACGTGCATTGTCGATCTTGTCGACACGTCCAAGGTTTGGCACTATTGATTTTATTGTTGGATCAAACCGCGCCAAGAGACGGATCAAGAAGTTTGGCGCTACGCGGGTTGGCATTTTCCGGTCGGGAAAGGCAATCTTTACAGCCTGCGCGAGGTCTTTGAAGCTCTGAAAGCTGTCGACTGCCATGATCCGTTGGCCAAAGGTTTCGGGCTTTTCGATCACCATGACATGCATCTCTGCCACATCTAAAACGTCTACCGTTGCGAAGCCGATATCAGGCAACATCGGATCTTTGCCGCGCAGCAGACGTTCGATTACCTGAATTGATGAGCCAAAGTGTTGGTCCAAGGGTGCGCCCAACACAAAGCCCGGATTGATTGTTGTGAGATTCATGTCGGGTGCGTCATTGCGCACAAAATCCCAAGCCGCTTGTTCGGCCAAGGTTTTTGACCGCGCATATGCCGCCACGTCAGGATCGGTGGGGTCTGTCCAGTTTGTTTCATCGAATGATGTATCGCCTGCGGGCAAGGCAGAGCCACTGATCGCCGCCGTCGAGGATGTCAGCACCACGCGGGTGATCCCCGCAGCATGGGCTGCCCGCAACGCACGCATGGCCCCGTCAACGGCAGGGCGGATTAAATCATCTTCGTGTTTGGGTTGGTCCAATGGGAACGGCGACGCGGTGTGCATCAGCACGTCGACGCCGTTCATTGCGTCGGTCCAGCCTGCGTCCTCAGTCAAGTCGAGTATGACAAATGTCAGCCGCACCGCGAGATCGCTGTCGTCACTCAGCTGTGGGCGGACCGCTTCGGTTACTTCTGCCCCGCGACCAAGGTCACGGACGGTGCCGCGCACATGATACCCTGCTTCAAGCAGTTGCAGTGCGATGTGCTTGGCGATGTAGCCAGAGGCTCCGGTCAAAAGGACGGTCTTGGTCATGGAAAAGCTCCTACTCGTGCGCTGGTTTGCCACTTAGCAGGAGGTTGCCCTCAATCAAGCAGGCGGCGTGCAATGACTTGTGCTTGAATTTCAGCCGCACCTTCAAAGATGTTCAGGATGCGCGCGTCGCACAAGATCCGGCTTACTTTGTATTCCAGTGCAAAACCGTTGCCACCGTGGATTTGCAGCGCGTTGTCGGCGCAGGCCCACGCGATACGGGCGCCCAAAAGCTTCGCCATGCCCGCCTCAAGATCGCAGCGGCGGTCATTGTCTTTTTCATCGGCGCTGAAGTACGTCAATTGACGTGCGACCATAATCTCGACGGCCATCATCGCCAACTTTCCACCAACGCGCGGGAATTCGATCAGGGATTTGCCGAATTGTTTGCGGTCTTGGGCGTATTGCATGCCCACGTCCAACGCAGACTGTGCCACGCCAACAGCGCGGGCTGCTGTCTGGATGCGCGCAGATTCAAACGTCTGCATCAGCTGCTTAAAGCCTTTGCCGGTTTCATTGCCCAAAAGGTTCTCGCCTTTGATCGCAAAGCCGTCGAATGCCAGTTCGTATTCTTTCATGCCGCGGTAACCCAGAACTTCGATCTCTCCGCCCGTCATGCCGGGGGTGGGGAAGGGGTCTTCTTCTGTACCGGAGGTCTTTTCAGCCAAGAACATCGACAGGCCGCGATAGTCTGTTGTGCCTGGATCGGTGCGCGCCAGCATCGTCATGACATGAGTGCGGGTCGCGTGGGTGATCCAGGTTTTGTTGCCTGTGACTTCCCAATCGTCGCCTTTCTTGACCGCACGCGTGCGCAAGCTGCCAAGGTCAGAGCCGGTATTAGGTTCGGTAAACACGGCCGTTGGCAGAATTTCGGCAGATGCCAAGCCGGGCAACCATTTCTGCTTTTGCTCTTCGGTACCGCCGCAAAGGATCAATTCTGCTGCGATCTCGGACCGAGTCGCAAGAGAGCCGACGCCGATATAGCCGCGTGAAAGCTCTTCTGACACAACACACATGGATGCTTTGGTGAGGCCAAAGCCACCGTATTCTTCGGGGATGGTCAGGCCAAAGACGCCCATTTCAGCCATCTCGTCGATGATCTCCAGTGGGATCAATTCGTCTTTCAGGTGCCAGTCGTGCGCATCCGGCTCGACCCGCTCAATGCTGAAACGGCGGAACTGTTCGCGGATCATCTCAAGCTCGTCATCAAGGCCGGACGCACCGACGGTGATATTTGCCGACTGTTCTTGCATCAGGGTGACAAGGCGCATGCGGGCGGCTTGGGTGTTGCCCGACTGGGTCAGCGTCATCACGGCGGGTTGCATCAGAGCGCGTGCATCGTCCTGGGTCAATCCAATGTCTTGCAGGCGCATAATCTCGCCTTGGCTCATCGGGATGCCGCCGTAGATTTGCCACAGGTATTCGCCGAATGCGATCTGGTGGATCAGCTGTTCAACTTCGCCAAACTTGCCTTGTTCTTGCAGACGCACAGCCCAATTTTGCATTTGCTGCAGTGCTTGCTGGTAGGTCGCAAGCCAAGCCAACCCATGCGCGGCAGTCTGGTTTTCTTCGATCAGCTTGCCGGAAATGCGCTCGCCATCGGTCACCAATGCACGCACCGAATTCTTGGCGCGGGCGACAATATCATCCACGGCAGGCAAAGCAGCAGCGGTCAATGACAGCAAGTCAGCCAGTACAGGGTTTTGGTTCAACGTCATGTCCTGACCATCATGCGGCATTATGCGACTCCTATCAATGTGCAGGTGCAGAGATAATCACTTTGCAACTGCAGCGCAATAATTGTTTGTCCCGATATCAAATGGCGCACAAAAGTGTCGCAGCGGATTTTGGGGCTGGCGCGTCTCACGCAATGTCGTAAGTAAGGCTATGCCTGAATTTCTTTCCATGCTGACCCCTGCTTTGTTCATTTTCGCGTGCTGCGTGACGATGCTGGGCGGATTTGTCAAAGGTGCCGTTGGGTTCGCCATGCCGCTGATCATGATTTCGGGGATGGGAATTTTCATCGCGCCTGAATTGGTCGTGGCAGGCATTATCATTCCGATTGTGACCACGAACTTCTTGCAGGTTGCTCGGGCTGGGCTTGGCCCTGCGCGGGCGGCTTTGGAAGAACATTGGCGTTATGTGCTGTTGGTTTGCATCATGATTTTGGTCGCCGCCCAGTTTGTGCGGCGCATCCCGGCTGATACGATGTTTATTGTGCTGGGTGTTCCGGTTGTCGTGCTGTGCCTCATTCAATTGGTCGGCTGGCGACCACAGATCACACCGCGCTGGCGGCGCCCGTTTGAGTGGGTTGCGGGGACGTTGTCGGGTATTCTGGGCGGTCTTGCAGGCACATGGGGTCCGCCGACAGTGTTATATCTTTTGGCGCTGAATACGCCGCGTGAGCGGCAGATGGCCGTGCAGGGGGTCATTTACGGGCTTGGCTCTGTGATGCTTTTGGCGGGTCATCTGAAGTCAGGCATATTGAACGCCGAAACGTGGGGCTTTTCAGCCATTCTCGTGGTGCCGGCATTGATTGGCATGTGGTTGGGGTTCAAGTTGGGTGATCGGTTTGATCAGGAACGGTTTCGACGGATCACATTGCTCGTCTTGATTATCGCAGGCGCGAACCTGATTCGCCGTGGTGTGATGGGGTAAGGTGGATCAAGACCCACCTTACTTTATTCAACCAATCGCTGCTGCTTTGACGTCATCATCAATGAACGGCACGTACTTCTCAAAGTTGTCGCTAAACATCGACACCAGCTTGGCGGCTTGCGCGTCATAGCCTGCCTTATCTGCCCATGTATCGCGCGGGTTCAATAGCCCGTCATCCACACCGTCGACGGAGATAGGGACTTCGAAGCCAAAGTTATGGTCCTTGCGGAAGGTGCTTTCGATCAATGTCCCATCTAAGGCTGCGGTCAACAGTGCACGTGTTGCTTTGATTGGCATCCGTGATCCCGTGCCATACGCCCCACCCGTCCAGCCGGTATTCACCAACCAGCAAGTCGCCCCATGGCTGGCGATTTTGCTACGCAGCAGGTTGCCGTAAACCTCTGGGCGGCGCGGCATGAAGGGCGCACCAAAGCAGGTGCTGAAAGTGGGTTCTGGTTCAGTCACGCCACGCTCTGTGCCTGCAACTTTGGACGTGAAGCCAGACAAGAAGTGGTACATGGCCTGCGCTGGTGTCAGCCGCGCAATAGGGGGCAGCACGCCGAATGCGTCGCATGTTAGCATGATGATGTTCTTTGGATGCCCACCAAGCGCTGTTTCAGACGCGTTCGAGATGTAGTTCAGCGGGTAGGCGCAGCGCATGTTGGCCGTCAGGCTGTCATCTTCGAAATCCAGCTCGAGGGTGTCTGGATCAAAAACCATGTTCTCGATGACTGTGTGCGGCATGGAACAGGTGGCGTAGATTTCAGGCTCTGCCTTTGGATCAAGGCCGATGGTCTTGGCGTAGCACCCACCTTCAAAGTTAAAGGTACCGCGATCAGACCAGCCGTGTTCGTCGTCACCGATCAATACGCGTGTCGGGTCGGCGGACAGTGTTGTCTTGCCAGTGCCGGACAGCCCAAAGAACACAGCCGTATCGACCGGATTGCCCGGTGCGTGGTTGGCAGAGCAGTGCATCGGCATAATGCCCTTTTCAGGCAGCAGGTAGTTCAGCAGCGTAAAGACGGATTTCTTGTTCTCGCCAGCGTATTCCGTGCCGCCGATCAAGATCAGCTTTTTAGCAAAGTTCATCGCGATCACTGTTTCAGAGCGGCAACCATGTTTGGCGGGGTCCGCTTTGAAGCTGGGGCAGTTGATGATTGTGAAGTCTGGCACAAAGCTGGTCAGTTCTGACGCATCAGGACGACGCAGCAAGTGACGGATGAAAAGGCCATGCCACGTAAGTTCGGTAACAACACGCACATCAAGACGGTGCGCCGGATCAGCGCCGCCGAACAAATCTTGGACGTTATAGGTGCCGCCCTTCATATGCGCCAACATGTCGGCGTACAGAACGTCGAACATATCCATGTCCATAGGCGGGTTATTTTCCCACCAGATTGTATCTTCAACGTCGGGTGTCTTGACCACGAACTTATCTTTGGGCGAACGACCAGTGTGCTTGCCAGTGGTGACAAGGAACGTTCCGCCCTTACCGGTCACACCTTCGCCTGCAGCGACTGCGGCTTCCTGCAATTCAGCTTCAGAGTGGTTGTAATACACATAACCCAGCCCTTTGATGCCTTGATCTTCAAGTTTCATCGATGGGTTGACCGTACCGTGGTCCATGGGTTCGCTCCTTCATGTGTGAGGCCGAAATGGCTAGCGATGCCCCTCAATAGCACCAAGTTTTGAAAAGCCGATACCCCATGCTGGCATCGTTAGCGCAACCATTTCCATGTTAGCGCAATCAGCGCGAGAGATAGGCGGCAATGCTCCAAGAAATTGCGAAGCATTGGCAAAAATGAACCAATTAAGGCAGGATTATGGCGTGAATTGAGTTAACGGTTGATTCGCTTGGATAAAAAGGGGAAAACGGTGCCGTATTTTTGGCACGCCAGATTTCAAGGAAATGTTGTATGTCCAGAATTGCATTAGTAGATGACGACCGGAACATTCTTACGTCCGTTGTGATGACACTTGAGGCCGAAGGGTTCGAGGTCGAGACCTACAACGACGGTCAGTCAGCTTTGGATGCTTTCAACAAACGCATGCCGGACATGGCTGTTTTGGACATAAAAATGCCGCGTATGGACGGCATGGACCTGCTCCAACGACTGCGCCAAAAGACCGCGATGCCCGTTATTTTCTTGACGTCCAAGGACGACGAAATCGACGAAGTGCTTGGCCTTAGAATGGGCGCAGATGATTACGTAAAAAAGCCATTTTCCCAGCGTTTATTAGTGGAACGGATTCGCGCCCTGTTGCGTCGTCAAGATGCACTCGCGGGCGAGGAGATCGAAGAAACAGAGGAAACGAAGGTCATGATCCGCGGAGAGCTGGTGATGGACCCACTGCGCCACGCGGTGAAATGGAAAGGCCAAGACGTATCACTTACTGTAACCGAATTTTTGCTACTGCAAGCACTCGCGCAGCGTCCCGGCTTTGTCAAAAGCCGCGATCAGCTGATGGACGTGGCTTATGACGACCAAGTTTACGTGGATGACCGCACAATCGACAGCCATATCAAGCGGCTGCGCAAAAAGATGCGCAACACAGACGGTGAATTTTCAGCGATCGAAACGCTGTATGGTATCGGCTACCGCTACAACGAAGAGTAAATCATGACTGCAGCGCCGAAAATTGACGTGCGCGACCTGAAATCAGTTCGTGCGGCGGCCCAGACACCGGACCTTGTGTTAGGTGACGACTGGGTTGGTGCGAACAGCGTCGATGTTGAAACCGTGCAGCGCGGCCGGTTGGCCACTTTGCGGCACTCTCCGATCGCGCGCAAGATCGTCACTTTTAATCTTGTTGCCTTGATCCTGCTGATTGCCGGCGTGCTTTACCTTAGCCCGTCTCGTGACAGTCTTGCGTTCCAACGTGCCAAGGGTTTGGTTAACGAAGCACAATTAATCGCCGATGTTTTCGAGGCACGCTTGCCGACAATTGCCCCGGTTGACCTTTTGTCCGCAGATGGCATTGATCCCGAGGCCACACTCGCGGCGCTTGATCTGCGCGGCGGTGTCCAAGTGACCGTTTTTTCAACGGACGCGGTTTTTGTGACAAGTACCACAGGCACGCTTTCCGAAGACGAGGTTGCAGAGCTTGAACTGCAGACCGGCGGAACTTTTTTAACTGATTTTTTCGCAGACCTTTGGGCTGGCGCGGCAGCGATGATGCCTTTTGGCACAAATGACCCCAACCCCGTAGCCACGCAGATCCAGCTGTCACAAGACAACGTCCGTAATGCTATTGCGAAAGGCACGCAGCTAGAGGCGTCCAAAATGGGCGGGAACACGAGCTTTATCGTGACAACGCCGATCTTGCGAAACGGTGTTGCCGTCGGTGTGATTGCTGTCACCACAGCTGCCGGCGAAGTGGACAGCCTTGTGCGTCGCGAACGCGAGCAATACTTGCGCCTGTTCATGGTTGGTATCTTGGTCAGTGTCGGCTTAAGCCTTGTGCTTGCGTCGACGATCGCCAACCCCCTTGCACAATTGGCCACGGCCGCTGAAGCCAGTCAGGAAAAGAACGCGCGCAAGATGTCGCCTGTGAAAGTGCATATTCCAGATTTTACCGGCCGGCCCGACGAGATTGGTCGCCTGTCAGGCGCGCTGCGCAGTATGGTTCGCGCCCTTTACAAACGTATCGAAGGCAACGAACAGTTTGCCGCAGATGTCGCCCATGAGATCAAGAATCCGCTCGCTTCGCTCCGTTCTGCAGTGGGCACGATGCGTGTCGCAAAACGCGAAGATCAGCGCGAACAACTGTTGGTAATCATCGAGCATGACGTTAAGCGCTTGGATCGACTGGTCAGCGATATCTCTAACGCATCGCGGCTTGATAGTGAGCTGGTCAAAGAAGAAGAAGAGACATTCGATCTGGTCCAGATGCTGCGTAATATCGCGGATTTCTTGGGCAAGGATGCCAGACTGCGCGGCGTTGATTTTGTTGCCGACCTGCCTGCAGATGCAATTATGGTGCAAGGCCTTGAAGGACGTTTGGCGCAGGTCTTCGTCAATCTGATCAGTAATGCGATCTCGTTTTGCGAAAAAGGTGATGCGATCCGTATCTGGGCGCGCACCCGCAAGAACCGCGTCTTGATCGTTGTTGAAGATACCGGACCTGGCATTCCGGACGATTCCCTGACCAAGATTTTCCAGAGGTTTTATTCGCAACGTCCCGCCGGTCAGTTCGGCAATAATTCCGGCCTTGGCCTTGCGATTTCCAAGCAGATCGTCACCGCGCACGCGGGGGTTATCTGGGCAGAGAACATCCGTCCCACCGACGCCGACCCAACGTCAGAGCCTTTGGGCGCGCGTTTCGTCGTTGGTATCCCGATATAAAGCATGGCGGAAACTGTGCATGCCACTTGCGTGTCTTGGCAAGGCAAGGCTGCACTGATTACCGGACGTGCTGGCGCGGGAAAGTCGACGCTCGGTTTGCAACTTATGGCGCTGGGCTGTGATTTGATTGCGGATGACCGCACGGTTTTGGACATTTCGGCTGGCCAGATTATTGCAAGTTGCCCGTCTACGCTGGCTGGTCTGATTGAAGCACGCGGTATCGGAATATTGACTGCAGACGCCGCATCATCCGCAGAAGTCCATTTTGTTATCGATCTGGATCAGGCCGAAGCCGAACGCCTGCCGCCGCGGCGCTACACCACAGTTTTGGGATACAATCTGCCCTTGATCTGGCGCGTAGAAGGCCCACAGTTCGTCCCAGCAGTTATGCAGATCCTCAAATCGGGTTGGAGCGATAGATGACGGAACGGGCCATCGACCCTCAAAACAAGTCACCGTCAATTGTTCTTGTCACAGGACCGTCCGGCGCAGGCCGTTCAACCGCGATCAACGCGCTTGAAGATTTGGGATATGAGGTGATTGATAATCTTCCGCTGTCCCTCTTGCCGCGTCTGTTAGAAGGTCCGCCGCCGGGCCGTCCGCTGGCATTGGGCCTTGATGTGCGTAACCGCGATTTTGGTGTGGATGCCCTGATTGCTGCGATTGACCAGCTTGCAGGCAAAATCGACATATCAGCACAGGTTCTTTATCTTGATGCCGATGAGGAGGAGTTGGTCAAACGCTACTCCGAGACACGCAGACGCCACCCCTTAGCCCCCGCGGGGCCCCCTTTGGCGGGTATCGCGGCAGAGCGTGAATTGCTGGTCCCTGTCCGCGCCCGCGCTGATGTCCTGATTGAAACGACCGGCATGTCCCCACATGATTTGCGGGCTGAGATCGAGCAATGGTTTGGCACTGGCGAGGGCGGAAAGCTGGGGGTCACCCTACATTCGTTTTCATATAAACGCGGGCTACCCCGCGGCATGGATATCGTGATGGACTGCCGTTTCCTACGGAATCCGCATTGGGACGAAGCCTTGCGCGCCCGCGACGGCCGTGATCCTGATGTGGCCGCTTATGTCGCGGCAGACCCGCGTTTTGAGGCGTTTTTTTCGCAAGTTAAATCGTTGATTGATTTGTTGCTCCCTGCCCACAAGGACGAGGGCAAAGCGCATCTTTCGATCGGATTTGGTTGTACGGGCGGCAAACACCGCTCTGTTATGATGACCGAGGGGATGGCATCTGCTCTTGCGCAAGACGGCTGGCATGTGTCTAAAAGGCACCGCGAGCTAGAGCGTCGTTTGGGGCAAGGTAGCAAGGAAAACGCAGTTTGATTGGTATTGTCATCGTCGCACATGGTGGGCTTGCGCAAGAGTATCTTGCCGCGGTTGAACATGTTGTCGGTCCCCAGCCTGGTATGGTCAGTATTGCCATTGGCCCCGAAGATGATCGTGCCGCCAAACAGACCGAGATTTGCGATGCCGCTGACGCTGTTGATACGGGCGATGGTGTGGTGATTGTTACTGATATGTTTGGCGGGTCGCCGACAAATCTGTCGCTGCGCGCCTGCAGCCCCGAAAATCGCCGCATCCTTTATGGTGCCAATCTGCCAATGCTGATCAAACTTGCAAAATCGCGTAACGCAACGGTGCCAGTCGCCGTAGAAGCGGCGATTGCGGCGGCTCACAAATATATCAACAGCCATAATGGCGGATTGCCGCAATGACAAAACAACGCCTGAAAATCCAGAATATCAAAGGTCTCCACGCGCGCGCATCTGCCAAGTTTGTTGAGGTCGTTGAAAGCTTTGATGCCGATGCAAAGGTCAGTAAAGACGGTGAGACCACGGGTGGCGACAGCATCATGGGGCTTTTGATGTTGGCAGCATCTATCGGAACATTTATTGATGTGGAAACCAGTGGTCCCCAAGCTGACGCGCTTGCGGCTGCGATTGAGAACCTTGTCGTCGATAAATTCGGCGAAGGTGACTGACGTTATTTGGATCGGATAGGACAAGATAATTGACCGAATCGACCCCCAAATCTGTAACCGCTCCACTTGAATCGGATCAGCCGCCGCCTGTTTATGATCGGCAGAACCTGACCTACTCAGGCACTTTTGACAGCCCCATCAAGCGCGGTCTGATCAAAACGATCGAATGGTGTTCTGGCAAAATCCACATCCTCCGTATGATCCGCAAGTTCGAAAAGCGCGGCAAAGTACAAGGCCACGGTTTCTGGCGTGCCGTACTGGATGTCATGGGCATCGATTTATTGACACCCCAAGAGCAACTGGACCTCATTCCAAAAACTGGCCCCGTTGTTGTCGTTGCAAATCATCCGCATGGGCTGGTGGATGGGCTGATCATGGCCGAATTGATCGGGTCCGTCCGCCCCGATTACCGCATTCTGGTTCGCGCATTCTTAAAAGATCTGGACGAGGATGCGGGCAAATACCTGATCCCCGTCCCCTTTCCGCATGAAGAAGACGCGCAGGCCAAGATGGTCGAGATGCGCAAGCAAGCGATGGCATACTTAAAAGAGGGGGGCTTGATCGCCCTGTTCCCGTCCGGTGTTGTTGCATCCTCAAATACGATGTTCGGCCCTATGGTCGAAGACGAATGGAACCTGTTCACAGCTAAAATGATCCGCACATCTGGCGCGCGTGTTGTGCCGCTATTTTTCCCGGGCGCGAATTCGCGTTGGTATCAAATGGCTAATCAAATCTCGGCGACATTACGCCAAAGTCTGTTGATCCATGAGATCGTGAATGCCTGCGGCAAGCCACAAAAACCCATCGTAGGTGCGCCGTTTGACGATGCAGAGGTCCAAGACCGCCTGAAAGATCCCCGCGCCTTTATGGCGTGGATGCGCGATGTGACGCTGAATTTGAGAGACTAGCGCGTCGGGACAGGGACTTCGCCGCGATAGTCGTAAAATCCACGGTCTGTCTTGCGGCCCAACCAGCCAGCTTCGACGTATTTTGTCAGCAGCGGACAGGGGCGGTATTTGGTATCCGCCAGCCCGTCATGCAGCACGTTCATGATCGCCAAACAGGTGTCTAGGCCGATGAAGTCCGCCAACTCCAGTGGTCCCATCGGGTGGTTCGCACCCAATTTCAGCGATGTATCGATGGATTTCACCGACCCAACACCTTCGTAAAGCGTATAAATTGCTTCGTTGATCATCGGCATCAGGATGCGGTTGACGATAAACGCGGGGAAATCTTCGGCAGTGGCTGATGTTTTGCCCAACCTTTCAACCACAGCATGACAAGCTTTGAACGTCGGCTCGTCCGTAGCAATCCCGCGGATCAATTCGACAAGCTGCATGATCGGCACGGGATTCATAAAGTGAAAGCCCATGAATTTCTCGGGGCGGTCCGTGCGCGACGCCAGCCGTGTGATTGAAATGGACGACGTGTTCGATGTCAGGATCGTGTCGGGTTTGAGGTGCGGCACGAGGTCTTCAAAAATCGCGGTCTTGACTGTTTCGCGTTCTGTCGCGGCTTCGATGATCAGGTCGGTTTGCCCAAGATCGGTTAACGTTTGTGTCGTGCCGATCCGCGCAAGGGCTTCGGATTTTGCGGTTTCGGTGATCAGCTCTTTGCTGACCTGGCGTTCCAGATTGCGGTCAATCACATCGATTGCCGCCTTGAGGGCATCACCACTGATGTCGTTCATCAACACTTCGTACCCGGCAAGGGCAAAGACATGCGCAATCCCGTTGCCCATCTGGCCCGCGCCTACGATGCCTACCTGTTCAATTGCCATGATCATTCCCTCGTCGGTTGGTTGCACCATAGGCCTGTGCAGGGGTGCGCTTCAAGACAGATCAAGCGCTAAAAATTTAGGCAAAGTTGAGCATTAGCATTTTGTCAAAGGGAATCCGCGAATTTGGGTACGGGTAGAATTCAAAAGGGGCAAGAATCATGAAGCAAGAAGTACTCGAACCGGAAATACTCTCGTATTCGCCCTGCCGCTATGGGGCGTCACGGGTATTGTTCCGGGGCCCACGCAAAAGGCTGGATCAACCTTATTTGGCCTTTTTGGGTGGCACCGAGACATATGGCAAGTTCGTTGAAAAACCGTTTCCGACGCTTGTCGAAAAGGCGATGCGGCAGACCTGCGTCAATTTTGGCTGCGTGAACGGCGGCATTGATGCATTTGTGAACGATGCGACAGTTATGGATATTTGTAAAAACGCAGAATTAACTATCGTGCAGGTGATGGGCGCAAATTTACTGTCGAACCGTTTCTTCACTGTTCATTCGCGCCGCAATGATCGGTTCTTGCAGGCATCAACCGTACTCAAGGCGATCTATCATGATGTCGATTTTTCCGACTTCTCTTTCACGCGACACATGTTGGGTGCTTTGCAGAACAAATCGATTGAACGGTTTGAGACCGTGGTCAATGAATTGCGCGAGGCATGGATGGCGCGGATGCACCGGTTGCTTGACCAAATTGGCGAGAACACCGTTCTTTTCTGGTTTTCCGAAAGTGAGCCTTCGGATGAACCTTGGTCTGCATCGCTGAATCAAATGCAGGTCGACCCTTTGTTCATCACCAAAGAAATGATCGATAAGTTGCGCCCAATGGTCAAAGACGTGATCATCGCGCAGCCTTCTCGTGATGCGCTTAAACGTGGAACCAATGGCATGATCTACCCCGCGTCACAGAAACGGGCGGCGCATGAAATGCTGGGGGTTGAATGCCACAAAGAGGCGGCAGCGGCGTTGATCCCGAAAATCCGCGACCATCTTTATACGATTTGACAAAAAAGGGCCCGCGTCAGTGAGAGCGGGCCCTTTCAATTCTATTATGATTATTGCGCTATAACTTGCTGGTCAGCTCGGGCACTGCAGCAAACAAGTCAGCAACCAAACCGAAGTCGGCGACTTGGAAGATTGGCGCCTCTTCGTCTTTGTTGATTGCGACGATGATCTTGCTGTCTTTCATGCCTGCCAAATGCTGGATCGCACCAGAAATTCCGACGGCGACATAAAGGTCAGGGGCGACAACTTTGCCAGTTTGTCCGACCTGCCAATCGTTTGGCGCATAGCCACTGTCGACCGCCGCGCGGGATGCACCCACAGCCGCATTCAGTTTGTCGGCTAGGGCTTCGATCAATGCGAAATCTTCTTCTGATCCAACGCCGCGACCGCCAGATACGACAACACCTGCCGATGTGAGTTCTGGACGGTCAGAAGTAGCGACTTTGTCTTCGATCCATTCGGACAAGCCAGGGTTGCCTGCAGCCCCGATATTCTCGATCGGAGCAGAGCCGCCCATGCCAGCGGCATCATAACCTGCTGTACGGATCGTCATAACTTTGATCGCGTCAGAAGATTTGACAGTCTGGATCGCGTTACCCGCGTAAATCGGACGTTCGAATGTATCGGCGTCGATGACGGCCGTCACTTCAGAAATGACCATCGCATCAAGTAATGCGGCAACTCGCGGCATTACGTTCTTCGCGTCCGTCGTGCCGGGTGCTGCGATATGTGTATAGTCGCCCGCAAGCGAAACAATCAGGTCTGCAGTTGGCTCGGCCAAACGGTGGCCAAGAGCGGCATCTTCAGCGCAAAGCACCTTGGAAACACCATCGATCTTTGCAGCCTCTTCTGCCGCAGCTTTCGCTGTAGCGCCTGCGCAAAGTACTGTGACATCGCCAAGTGCCATTGCCGCAGTGACGGCTTTTGCGGTCGCATCAACGGCCAATGCGCCGTCGGTGACTTCGCCAATCAGAAGTACAGCCATTATACAGCCCCCGCTTCTTTAAGTTTCTCAACAAGTTCGTCTACCGAACCAACAATGATACCTGCCTTGCGGGTCTCGGGTTCTGTTGTGCTCACAACGCTTAGACGCGGTGTGACGTCGACGCCGTAGTCTGCGGGTGTCTTTTCATCCAAAGGCTTTTTCTTGGCCTTCATGATGTTTGGCAAAGACGCATAACGTGGGTCGTTCAGGCGCAAATCAACAGTGATGATCGTTGGCATTTTCACCTTGATCGTCTGCAAACCACCGTCAACTTCGCGGGTGACAGTTGCGTGATCGCCTTCGATATCAACTTCGGATGCGAATGTCGCTTGCGACCATCCCAAAAGCGCAGAGATCATCTGACCCGTGGCGTTCATGTCGTTGTCAATCGCTTGCTTGCCACAAAGAACCAAGCCTGGCTGCTCTTCTTTGACAATCGCGGCAATGATCTTGGCCACGGCCAGTGGCTCGATGTCGGTGTGCACGTCATCAGTTGCGACAACCAGAATGGCGCGGTCAGCGCCCATCGCTAGGGCCGTGCGCAGCGTTTCTTGGCTCTGCTTAACACCGATGGAAACGGCGATCACTTCTTCGACTTTGCCCGCTTCGCGTAGGCGGATCGCCTCTTCGACAGCGATTTCGTCGAATGGGTTCATCGACATTTTGACGTTTGCAAGATCGACACCTGATCCGTCCGCTTTGACACGAACCTTCACGTTGTAGTCGATCACGCGCTTGACGGGTACGAGTACCTTCATCTGCGTTCTTCTCCTTAGAATCTGACCAATTATCTTCTTGAGATGTTGTTAGCCTGCGCGGACGGGCGAAAACAGTGCAAAATCGACACGGCGGTGGTCACCGACGCCACGTTCTTGACG
>NZ_JAFMHR010000061.1:16024-17685 GCF_017854415.1 Yoonia sp.
TCCGCCTCTCCGTCTTTTTCCATATCGGGGCGGCATAGGTCCGCACCCAGATCGAACAGGTCGTTCTGGATCATCGCCAATTGCGCGTCCATTTCGCCAGTCGCGTGCAACCGTGCCATGCCAACCGTCGAATTTGTCTCGTCCACGGTGCCATATGACGTAACCCGCATCGAATGTTTTGCGACGCGGCTACCATTGCCCAAGGCTGTTTCGCCAGCATCACCCGTTTTCGTGTAAATTTTGTTCAGAACTACCATCAGATCAGCCTCCTTCGCCGCGCAAATAAACAAATAACAGAACCAAGG
The DNA here is from genome assembly GCF_017854415.1 of Yoonia sp. Taxonomy (GTDB): domain Bacteria; phylum Pseudomonadota; class Alphaproteobacteria; order Rhodobacterales; family Rhodobacteraceae; genus Yoonia. Next base: position 16,330 of record NZ_JAFMHR010000061.1, read on the forward strand.
CGACCGCTACAAATTGCGCACCTATGCGCCAGCGCATGATCTTATTGGCATTCTTGCGATTCCATTCGCCACCCTTGCCGAAAGACCCGATGCCAAGCATCAAAATGCCCAGTACGACCAATACGGCCACCGCGATAAGCCAAAAAAGAGGATCGTCTGCCATGATATCTGTCCTTTGATCGTGTCGTAAGCGATGTAGCAGGCCTCAAGGTGAAAGAAACCCTTAGCCGCGCAAAATCAATTTATCCAGCATGCGCGTTGACAAGATACGCTTCATAAATCCCATCAAATGGGTGGGTTTTGTGACAAAGTAGCGCGGCTTGGGGTTTGCTGATGTCAATGCGAGCAGCAATTTTTTTGATACTGCACTGGGTGGTAATTCATATTTAGAGGGCTCTGTCTGCTCATAAAGCCGGTCGAGTTCTTCTTTGTAGGCATCCCGTCGTGCCGACCCTTGCCAGTCGATCCACTTCTCAAAATGCGGGATTGCATTGTTGCGCATTTCCGAAGTGATCGGGCCCGGTTCGATCAAGATGATTTTGATCGGTGTGCTGGCCATTTCAAGACGCAGCACATCTGTCAGCCCTTCAAGCGCGAATTTCGTGGCGGCATAAGACCCCCGCCATTTGTACCCGACAAAACCTAAAACGGAAGAGCAGTTGATGATCCGTCCATACCCTTGGGCACGCATGACGGGGATCACCAAACGTGTCAGTTCATGCAATCCAAAGACGTTCGTCTCAAAATTCTCACGGAGTGCGCCAACCGGCAGGTCTTCGACCGCACCCGGGCAGGCATGCGCCCCGTTATTATAGAGCGCGTCCAGCGTGCCGCCTGTTGCCTCAAGCGTTTCGGCCAAGCCATTCACCATGCTTTCGGCGTCGGTATAGTCGATGCGCGGGCTTTCAAACCCTTCTGCTTGCAGGCGCGCGCAGTCTTCTGCTTTGCGACAGCTTGCAAATACGCGCCATCCTGCTTCGCGTAACGTGCGTGCTGCGTCTAGGCCGATGCCGGATGATGATCCGGTAATAAGTATGGATTTTTGTGTCATGCCGCTTGTCTTGCATCAAGCAATGCGGTGGGCAAGGGGATTAGACCTTTGATACCAGTCGCGCGGTCATCCAGCCCGTTTGACCGCCATATGTCAGGCGGAATAGTGCCTAGCTAGTATTATTCCACGTCTACTTTGGACGTAGCTACTGCCTCCAATGATGCGCTCATTGTGATTGGGGCGTTCGCAAACTGGGTCGCGTTGTTGGGGAACTGTCCGTTCTGAGCGAACGGCGCCTGCGAGGTGATGACCCTTTCACGCGGCGTAAAATCACTCCCGCCGGACATTTCGTAAAAGACCCAGAA